>JBJKSJ010000283.1:0-13703 GCA_046704085.1 Ktedonobacterales bacterium
GGCAACCCTGCGAGTTGCCCGACCATCACCAACCCCTATAAACACAAGGAGTAAGCACAATGGCAGAGATCATCTTGAAGGCGCCCGATATTTCTTGCGAGCATTGCCAGCGCGCCATCGAGGGTGACATTGGCAAGCTGAGCGGCGTGAGTCTGGTCAAGGTGAACATTCCGCAGAAGTTGGTGAACATCCACTACGACCCGCAGACAATCACCCGCGACCAGATTGTGGCCGAGATGGACGAGATTGGCTATCCTGTCGCGCAGTAGGGGAGAGAAGCGAAAGGCACAGGGTATCTTGAGAACCGACACCCTGTGCCCTTCGTTCTTTATGCTCAAGCCTGGTCGCCTCTGACGCTCAGAGGCTGAGCGATCTTCATGCCCCATAACTACCTGGATGCGGGGACTATCTCCTCCGATGGAGGATGATGGATCGCCACCTCCAGCGAGAACCCCTCACCCAACGCCTCCACATAGCGCCGGAGGGTGGTCAGCGTGTACGCATCGTAGCCCCGCTTCTCAATGCGGGCAACCTGGGCCTGGGAGACCCTCAACCGCCGCGCGACTTCTGCCTGGGTCAACCCCGATGCCTGGCGCGCTTCCACAAGCTGCAACCACAGTGCTTTCCTGGCAGCCTCCTGCTCATAGATTGCCCGACTCTCTGGGTCAGCCATCATCCGCGCCCTATCCTCTTCATACAGCCTTCGCCCATCTGCCTGTGTGTACTGCTCAGTCATCGCTGCTTTTCACCTCCTTCACGCTCTATAAAGCGATTCAAACGTTGCTGTGCAATTTCCAATTCGCGGCGCGGTAGCTTTTCTGTCTTCTTGGCAAACCCATGCAAGAGGACAATCCGCCGCCCGGTGAAAAAGAACTAGAGGATGCGATAAATGTTCGTGTTGCTCTCTTCGCGTAACTCCCATATTTTGCCTTCCGCGTGGCGCACCAGCGGCGGCTGCGCGAGTACGTTGCGCAGGCGCAGTTGCTCAATCGACCAGAAGAAACGGGCATTGGTTTTCTGGTCTAGCCCTGCCAGGAATGAACGGACAGGAGCGTTATCGTTCTCTTCATCTTCAACATAGTATTCAACTGTCCACTCATCTTCCTTCATATATACGCAATTTAGTATATCAGCCGGGTTTTGTCAAGGTGGGATGTAGCCTTAATTTCTCAGCACATGCAGTATACTTGAGGGAAAGCTGGATGAAAGGGGATACGTTGGATGAAAGCACCAGACCATTACAGCAAGGGTGAGCGCCTGGAGCAGCAGCAGGCCAGTCTCGATCCGGCAGCCTACAGTGAAACCATTGTCAGCATTTGTCATGGCGCGGCCCATCATTTTATCTGCGCTGGCCTGGAATGGGCGGGAGTAAAGCACCCGCGTGTCTATAGCAAACATGCCACCCTCCTCAAGCAGACAGGGGCGCCAGTGGGAACCCAAACTGCCTGGGATGATCTAGATAGCCTGCTTGCTAGCGTTTTTTCTGGAGATGAAACATCCAGCGCGGCTGCTGATGCCAGAAAACATCTGGCAACGATCAAAGGATGGGCGCAAAGTCCACACCACTACGTTGGTGCAAGCTCTGCTTGATAGGTGCAGGCGGGCGATTCAGCCTGCTTCAGCATAGCTCATAGGGAGATAACTTGCTCATCCCATTCTCCAGGCTCTTCGTTATGGCTGCACGGAGGGCATGGCGGCGGTAAAGATTTCTTGCGCGCCTGTGCGCGTGTCGTTCCAGAAGATATGCGCGAAGTGATTATCGACGGCCAGCCCTTGATAATCGCCAATGAAGGTGGCATGCGTGCCATCATCGGGGATGGGTGCATCGATGGAGGGATCCCAGGACACGTTGGTTACGCGCACGTTGCGATGGAACGATTGGCCGCCATCGGTGGACTGCGCCAGATAGACATCGATCTTGAAGTTGTTGGGGTCGTTGCGCCGATCCAAAAACATCACGCTGAGGACGCCGTTGGGCGCGACGGCTATTTGTGGCTGAAACTGATCTTTGCCATCACCTATTGGATCGTCGTTCACGCGCGCGGGCGCGCTCCAGGTCTGGCCGCCATCGGTGGAACGCACCAGCAGAATATCGGCGTCGCCGTTGCGCTCATCCGACCAGGAGAGATAGAGCGTGCCATTGCGCGGGTCCGCTGCAAAGGCTGGCAGCGAGAAATTGCGGAAGCAGCTATTCTTAAAATGGTAGGGCAGATCATAGACCGCGCCCGCATCCACCGGGTCGCTCCAGGTCTTGCCCCCATCACGCGATTGCACGACCAGCATCTGCGTATGCGCGGCGTGGTTGGGCGGCAGAGCCGGGCACGACACCAGGGATGTCTGATCGCCCAGCACAGCATCGCCCTGCTGGCCGCTGCCCAGATTACTGCCATGATCGTTCTCAGCGGGAAGGTTGGGGTCCACATAGGCGTAGACAACGGAGAGCGTGCCATCCGGGCCGATTACCGGCGTGGCGCCCAGAGATGAATTGCAGGTGAGCGCGCCATTAGTCCCGGCGGGCGTGCCAAACTGGCACGCTGGTGAAACGCCATCAATCTCGACACCCGGAGAGAATGTCTGCCCACCATCGGTGGAGCGCGTGAAGTAAATAGGCGCGATGCTAGAGTTCGTATTAGAATCCAGGTTCCAGACGACGTAGATTGTGCCAGCGTTGGGGCCGTTGGTCTGATCGACGCCGATCCAGGGCTTATCGCTGAAAGTTGCGCCAGTGGGATCGGCCTGCGCCAGCACGGGCGACTGAAAGGTCTGCCCGCCATCGGTCGATTTGGAGACGGCGATGCCGCTGAAATTCGAGTTACCTTGCTCCCCATCCACCAGCACCGCCGCATAGACATCGTTGTGCAGGCCGAAGGCGAAGCTAATATCTGAGGTCAGTGTATAGCTCTCATAGCCAGGCAGCACGCCGCCATCCTTCCAGGTGCAGCCGCCATCTGTTGAGGTGTAGTAGCCGATCTTGAACTGATAGCGCGCGGGATTGGTAAAGAACTTGGAGCCACCCACCAGATCAAGCGGATTCAGCGGATTTTCGGCGATCTCCGGCTCGCTGTGCGCCAGATAGCTATCGTAGCTGACACGCATATTGCTGATCTGCTGCGGCGGAGGTGAGGGAAGTTGCACGCAGGCGCCGCCATTGGCAAGATACCAGGGACCGCCCGGCGTGGCAGTGGCCTGCGTGGAATGGCTGCTGCTTGCAGTTTGAGAGGAAAAGAAAAACTGCCGATAAGGCAAGAGCGCCACTGCCACCAAAGCCAGCACATTCAGCAGCATCAGGAGGGTCAGGCCCAGCCAGAGGAGAGGGCGTGACCTTCTGGGCGCGCCCCGTTGTTGTTGGCTCATCGGATACTCATGCTGCCTTTCTAAACGTGTTGAAACGTGTTGATTGCGGTGAAAACGCCCGCACACCGCGTAGCATCGGCTACGTGTGGCCCTAGCCGGGCAAGGAACCGCTCTCGGATGTTGACCGCGCAGTTCTCATCACGGTCCAGCACCAGCCCACAGTTCCCACAGCGATACGTGCGTTTCCAGAGCGGCATAGCTTGCTTGTGCCCACAGCCGCTACAGGTCTTAGACGTATCGCGTTCATCTAGCTTGATCAATACTTTCCCAGCAAGCACACACTTGTACGCCAGCATTTGCACAAAGCCGTACAATCCCCAATCGTTGAAGACGGCCCGATGCTTATACCGCTGCTTCTCTTCACGTTCCTTGGTGACCATCTGCCGCTGGGAAAGGTCTCCGATCACAATAGTCCTTTCAACCAATTTGTGGGCGATGAGATGCGAGGCTTTATGCAGACAGTCACGTTGTTTATTGCGCTTCTGTTCCGAGACGCGCTGATAGACCTGCGATAAGCGGATATACCGGCGGGACTGCTTCTGGCAGCGATCCCGCTTGGAACGAATTTTATCAAGCTGCTTGTTGTACCACTGCTGGCCCTTGAAGCCGCCAATGTGGTAGAAGCGGCCTTGCTCGTTCACGCCCGTTGCCAGCGTCTTGAGGCCCAGATCAAACGCTACGACGCTTCCCGATTGCTGCTCCGCTTCCTGGACCGGATAGACAAAGGAAGCGTAGTAGTGGCCGCTGGCATCCCGACTGATGGCGACTTCCTTGTAGCCCGGCGAGACGCTCTCAGTGAGTCCGGCCCGAATGGTGGGAAAGCGTTTCGTTTGCTCACGCTTGCCGCCCGTTGGCAGCAGCACGGTGTTGCCCTCCACCTTGATGTACATGGCCGGATAGCACAGGGTGAAGAAGGCGTGACGAGGGCGCACTCTGGGAAAGCCTGATTTCTCGCCCGCCGCGCAGCGGCGCCAGAAGGCTTGCATGGCCTTCTCCAGCCGGAAATAGACCTCTGCGAGGAGTTTGCCGTACACGTCGTCCAGTTCCGGGTCGTGTTGGCGGCTCTGGGCCAGCGTTTTCTTGGCATCCTGCCAGCGCCAGCGTTCCCCAGTGCGTACCTTCAAGACCCACCAGTTATACAAACCTCTGCACTTGCCCTGCATAAACTCTAGGGCAGCGGCGTCTTGCTCGGTGATGGCGAGGCGGATTTTCTTGGCTAACAGCATGGGTCCATCCCTATTACCGTGTTTGACGTGATATACGTATATTGTAACAGGGCTTGCTAGCATTGTCAACGCCCAACGCCTATAATGTCCGTAAAACCCTTGAAACACGGATAAGGAGTGAGTCATGCGCAAGAAACCCGGCTATCGAGAACTCAGCTTCTTTCTGACTGAGGAGCAGTATGCGCTGCTGGAGCGCTACTGGCGGTATCAGACCAAAGAGCAGTACATCACCAATGCCGCGTTGGCCTTGCTGATGCAGGCACTTCAAGAACGGGTGAATCGGGCTGATGACCAGACCAGATAATGTCTTCATCTTGCCTACATTTCCCTACGTTTGCCAGGAAAAACAAAAGCTATCGCAACCCTCCTACCCGGCGAAAGGTATACCAGGCCGAACCCGTGCCCGGCGCATCCTGGCCCCAATCGACCTGCTCGCAGGTAAAGGCCGGGCTAAAAATGGCCTTCATCTCGTCGGGCGTGACGCCGATCAGGCGCCTGCCCAGCTTGCGCGGCACAAAGGCATAGAGCAGCAGGAGGGCGCCTGGCTTGCTGAGCGCGGCCACGCCCTCTGCGTAGGCCACGTGGCCCTGGGGCGCCAGGCTATGGAAACAGCCCAGATCAAAGAGCAGGTCAAACGGTCCGCGCAGGGGCAAATCGCCCAGGCGGGTCACATCACCGCGATAGAACTTGACCATCACTCCCGCGCGCGCCGCCTTCTGGCTGGCGCGCTCCAGCGCGCGAGCGGTGAAATCAACCCCGCTGACCTCCCAGCCATGCTGCGCCAGATAGATGCTGTTCGTGCCGGTGCCACAGCCCAGGTCCAGCGCCTTGCCTGGCGGCAGCGCCTTCTCGCCTTCGACCACCGCGACCAACTCCGGCGGGCTGATGCCCGTATCCCAGGGCGTGCGCCCGCGCCGATAGGCCATCCAATAAAAGAAGCGAGAAATATCGATCAGAGCCATCACGCCCATCCTTCTCTGCCAGCACAAGGGAACCGGCCTGGCTCCCATCGCCTTATTGCTCTCGCACATCAGTATAGCACGCTGAGGTGAGCCTCGGCCAAAAGGAGGCTTGTACTTCCTGGCGCTGTCTGCTAGAGTAGATGTACTCCAGCGATCAGGGATAGCGCCAGCAAAGGAGGCCAAACTGGTGTACGCACGCATGATAACCGCCCAACTTCCACCCATCGAAGCCCAGGTCGTCATCCCCCTTCCTATCGACGTTTTGAGGGAACTCAGGCAGCAACCGGGACTTGAAGAACTGTTGGTGTTGACCAGCCACGCGGAGCAGAAGGTCGTCCTCATCAGTATCTGGAAGACTGAGGCGGAGATGCAGGCATATGAGGCTAGCCAGACCTACCAGCAGCATCGGGCAAAGTTGGAAGTCAGCTTTGCCGCACCAGCTACTCAGACAAGCTATGATGCCAGCTTCAACATCAAACACATCACAACAGCCGCGCATACTGCTCTGATGGGCGGCACCATCACCGAACCTGAGCATCTCAGCAGAGCGCAGCCAAAGCACACCGAACTGGTGCGGGTCATCCCTGTTGCTCAGCGGCAGATTCATCAGAATACGGAGTTGCTGCTGCTTTCGCTGGAGGTCTACACCGATGGCTTTATCCTCCAGGGCCGCCTCCGTCGCAAGACCGAACTACCACTCCCTCCAACACAGTATTGTATGCCCGCACACCTGCACATGATCATGGCAAGCGATGACCTGGGAACGCAGTTTCATGGTCTGCCACAGGGCGGCGGCGGCAGCGAGGGAATCTGGCGCTTTAGCCACGCCTTCACCCCCCAACTCGATCCTGCTGCGCGTGAACTGCGGCTGGAACTACCCGAACTACGCTGGCATATACACGACCGCGCCGACCATAAACAGCCCCCACAGCAAGAAGTCGTGCCCGGCCCCTGGACGTTCACGATCCCGCTGACGGCAGGCGAAACAAAATAGAGAATGTCAGCTACTCGCTGCCTCTTTGTTGCTGACGGGGTTAGCGAATGGCTGACATTCAGATTCACTTCGGCAGAGATGGAGCGCGCTAGACGAGCGCCGAGGCGACGGCCCCACAAATGTGGTCGAGCAGGTTTATCCCGTCACCAAAGGAATTATTCTCGATGGTATAGACGGAAATGATGTAGGTCTCTTTGCCCAGGGTAACGATGCCAGAGGAGTTCACCGCCCAGAGGCCATCGTCATCCTGAAGCCAGCCATTTTTCATCGCCACCGTTGCGCCGTCGGGCGCGCTATCGCCGACGCCGAACTGCTGATCTGCCTCGATATGCTCCATCAGGTAGACCGCCAGTTGGCGATCCTGCTGCGTTAGCACCTTGCCCTCGTAGAGCAGCGTCAGCACATGCGTCATCACCAGCGGGGAGATCGTGCTATCTCCCCAGGCATTGGGGCCAGGGTCCAGGCCGGTGATCCCAATCTTATTCAGGTAGCTATTGACCCCGCTCGCGCCGCCGATCTCATTGTAATAGAGCGTAGAGGCCGCATCATTGTTGGAGTTCTCGATCATCGTCGTCAGCAGAGCCATTTCGGTATCATTCGGCTCGCGGCCCTGGCTTTCGGTCATGTTCAGCAAGGTGAGCATGATCACGACCTTCATAGAGCTGCCAGTGATGGAGCGGCCATCCTTGTTATAGCTATAGTAGCGCCCGCGTGTCACATCATAGGCCACCGCAGCAACATCGTTTCCCTGATTGACCAGATACTCCTCCAGGTCTGGGGAAAGGACATCAAACGACGCCCAGGCGGGATCGCTGCCAGGAGGAGTGAACGTCAGCCCCGAAGCAGGCGCCCAGCCTGCGCCAGAGGTTTTGGGCGCCTGCCACTGGACATGATACCAGAGCGTTCCCGCGTTCCAGGCGCCATCGCCCAGCAGGGTCAATGGAAAGCCCTGCCCAATATGGACCGCTGCCTGCCCCGTTGCTGGCGCGTTCAGCAGGGCCATATCTCCCAGCGACCAGATGGAGCCACCGTTGACCAGCGCCACATCGGGCGGACCCAGGGTTTGCAGGAAAGCCAGGCCAGTATCCAGCCGCGTAATGGTTGGGTTGCCTGACGCGTCCTGGGCGCTCTGATCCAGCAGCAGCACGCCGCGCCAGAAGACCTGCGCGAGCATCTGGTGGGTCACGCCGTCTTTCGTCAGCGTAAAGGGCAGCGCCTCGGTCAGCGGAGCGCCCAGGTCAGTCTGCCAGCCATCCGGCGAGACATCCACGCGATTGATATAGTTCCAGATCGCGCCGGGGATGAGATGCCCAACGGGCTGGCCCGCGCGCGTCCCGCCCGCTATGAAGACGCTCTGCGGTGAAGCGCCTGCTGAGGAGGTCGAGGCGGCAGTGGCCTTCTGCGGCGGCGAGACCATCTGCGTGGGATTGGTCGCAGCGCGCAGGTCCACGTAGGTCAGCGGACTGTCCACAGCGCCAATATGAACCTGGCTCCCGACAGTCAGCAGCGCCTGAATCAGCGGGAGGTTCACCACGCCGGTCGTCGGATCGCTCAGCCCATCGCTGAGCAGCGCGTCAACCTGATCGTCTACCGGGGCAGCAGCGCTGGTCGCGTCCTTGTTTTCTGAGGGCAGCAGCAGCGCGCCTGAAACAAAGAGTTGAATCCACCCCTGGCGAACGGGAAACCCCGGAGTCAACGGCGCTCCCAGACTGCTCGCGCCCGCGTGATGGGTATAATACTGCTGAAATTGCGGATCAACCAAAAGCTGCCCGGCGCCAGGCGCTTGCAAGGAAAAAGCTGGTACAGTCGTCTGTTTGTCTTGAACCCAGCGAGAAGAGCCGTTCGTGGCTACTGTCGTTGTCGGTGTTTGCTGGTGGGCGCGCTGCACATGGTCGATCCAGGAATAGGCCAGAAAGAGCGAGGAGGCCAGGACAAGAATGGCGAGCGCGCCAATCCCGACCCTGAGCAGCAGCACAGACCGGCGCCAGAGGCTCCTTGAGGCGCCGCCCACTTGCGCTTTTTTCTGCATCGCCCTACTCCTTACGAACTACAAAAGGTCCAGATAGATGTCTTTACCAACCATGCGTAAAAGCATGCGAGGGATATTTATTGCAAGACGCAGGCCAGGGAAGCGATGAGTACATAGGTATGGGTCTGTGGCAGGTTCGCCCAGGCGCATCCGTATCCCTGCTCTACTGTATGATACGGATGAGGAGGCCATCAAGGAGATAGGACTTTTTGCTCAGCAATAGCGGCAGTCGGAGGGTCCGCGCCACATTTCTGGAGCGCGCGCTTGCATAACAGGCGCTCGACGAAGTGCGGCGCAAGAGAACAGATGGGGCAAGCCCTGGTGGCTTGCCCCATGCGACTTGTCGGCAGCCCGGCGAGCCGCGTCTCTGCTATGCGGCGGAGGATTAGGAACGCTGATCGAGCGGCGTATAGGCAACGTTTGTCGGGCCGGTATAGTGCGCCAGCGGGCGGATCAGCCGGTTATGCGCGTACTGCTCCAGGACATGCGCAGTCCAGCCAGAGATACGGCTGCACGCAAAGACGGGCGTGAAGAGATCGATGGGAATGCCGATCTGATAATAGGTCGTGGCGGAATAGAAATCGACGTTCGCGTTCAGGTGCTTGTGTTCATTGATATACACCTCCACCTTGCGCGACATATCGAACCACTTTGTATCGCCCGCGCGCTCGCCCAGATCGTGCGAGATCTGGCGCAGATGCGTGGCGCGGGGGTCTTCGGTCTTGTAGACGCGATGGCCGAAGCCCATGATCTTCTCTTTATTCGCCAGCGCCTGGTCTAGATAGCTCTCGACATTCGAGACACTGCCGATGCGCAAGAGCATACGCATGACCTGCTCGTTGGCGCCACCATGCAAGGGGCCGCTGAGCGCGCCGATAGCCGAGGTAATTGATGAGTACATATCGGCCAGGGTGGCCGCCGTGACGCGCGCCGCAAAGGTCGAAGCGTTAAACTCGTGATCGGCGTGCAGAATAAGCGCCAGGTCCATGACATGCGCGGTATAATCATCGGGCGCCTGGCCGTTGAGCATATACAGGAAATTCGCGGCGTGGCTCAAATCGGCGCGCGGCGCGATGACCTCCTCGCCAGTGCGCAGACGCTCGGCGGTGGCAACAATCGTAGGGAACAGCGCGGTGAGGCGCGTCGCCTTGCGCATGTTCGCCTCCTGGGATTCATTGCCCGCATCGGGATCATACAGTCCCAGGGCCGAAACCACTGTCCGCAAAACATCCATTGGTTTGGCAGTCTTGGGGAAGGACCGCATCAGCGTGAGGACTTCAGCAGGCAGCGCGCGGTTGTTGCTCAGTTGCGCGGTGAATTGTTCAAGCTGGGATTTTGTGGGGAGGTTCCCCTGCCAGAGGAGGTAGATGGTCTCCTCAAACGTTGAATACTTTGCCAGGTCGTGAATGTCAATGCCCAAGTAGGAAAGTTTGCCTTCCTTCCCATTGAGTTCGCAAATAGAGGAAGACGCAGCAATGACTTCTTCCAGCCCTCCTTTGAGCGGTTGATCTGCTCCCGAAAGACCTTCTTTGGAGGGAGTAGCGGTTCCAGAACTACCGGACATAGCAAATCCTCCGTTGTTCAGATCAATGGCGCTGGCTGAACAGTGCCGCGCCTGGGTGCTTCGCCACTGAAGCGGACACAATAATGACACTTCCACAAGCCTTATGCTATTCTGTCAAGTATTATACGGCCATGAAGCAACCATTGTCAACAAAGCGGCGGGAAAATGTTGCTTGTGCCTCTTGACTTTTGGATTGCAATCTGCTATAGCTGTTATAGCAAATAGTAAAGGAAAACAGGCGAACCAGGTATGGACCTTGATCAGAAACTCAAACATCTGCGCGCCGTCGAGGGCAGCATTCGTGGGCTGGGCCGCTCCATGACGCAGGCGGAGGTTTCGCAGGTGATGCAGCGCGAACTGGGCGAAACGCTCAGCCAGGCGTATCTCTCCCAGATCGAAGGGGGCAAACGCCCGCATCTTTCCGCCCGCAGTCGCGCCATGCTGGCTCGTTTCTTTAAGGTGCATCCGGGGTATCTGGTGAGCGACCCACCCGGCTATGAGGAGGATCTCTTCTCGGAGATCGAAGACCCGAAGGCACGCCTGGCAACCTGGCTGGCTGCCAGCGCCGAAGAGTGGCGCTCGGACTATCTGATTCAGCGCGTCTTCGAGAAACTGGCGGAGCATCCCGACCCCAGGCGCGTCTTTGAGTTTCTGGATCAATTGCTGGAACTGACGCCAGAGGAACTTGACAGCATCCTGAAAAAACCGGTAGGCTAGGAATACAGGAACGGTTGTGTCAGGTTCAATAGGCGCCCAAAAAGAGGTGATCGTCTTATGATTGCCAGCGATCCGCTTTCTCTGGTCTTTGTCACTTGCTTTGTCGTTTCTGGCGCATTTCTCATTCTCTCGTCGCTGCTGGGCTTTGGGCATGGGCATTTCCACCTGGGGCACATCGGCCATACCGGGCACGTCGGCGCTGGCGGGCACGGCGTTGGGCACGCCAGCGGCGTGATGCACCACGCGCTGCCGCATGGGCCGGGCGGGGCAGCGGCTGCGCACGCGCCTCATGCCGGGCAAGCCATCGCGCGCACGGGCACCGCACAGCAGGGGGCAGGCACGCCGGCTAATCCCTCCATCTGGGCCAATCTGGCAGGCTATCTCAACCTCTATGCCATCCTCACGTTTCTCTTCTGGTTTGGCTTAATCGGATACATACTGCACAATCTCACGAACCTGGGGTCACTTTCGGCCTTTGTCGGCGCGCTGCTGGTCGGTTTTGTCGGCGCGGTGCTGGTGAATATAGCCATGCGCCGCTTGATGGGCCAGGACGATGGCGAACTGACCGACGAAAGCTCTGAAATGGTGGGCACCATCGCCACCGTCAGCATGGCGATTCGCGCCGGGGGCATTGGCGAGATCATCTATACCAAGGGCACAGGCGGACGCAAAAGCCTGGGCGCCCGCACCGTCGATGACCAACCGATCTCCCGCGATGCGGAGGTGGTGATTGTTGGTTATGAAAAAGGTATTGCGCAGGTACAAAGCTGGGACCGCTTTATCAGCGAAAATGATGAGTTAGAAGACTTCCTGCGCACGCAGCAGAGGAGGAGTGATAGCGCGCAGACAACGGATGTGATCTCGTCCAACACTCTGGAGCAACCGTAAGACTGAGCAACCGTTATTCCAGGCACATGAAGAGTGCAGCGAACTTCTGCTGAGGAAAGAGTAGGAACACAAAATGATCTGGCCTATTATTCTTGGCGCCGTGGCGGGCGTGGTCTTCATCATGATCATGATTCAGATCTGGGGAAGCATGCTCAAGAAGGTGCCACCCAACCAGGCGTTGATTAAGTACGGGCGCGGCGGCGTCAGCGTAGTGCAAGGGGGCGCGTCCTGGGTCTGGCCGTTCTTCCAGCGTTCCTCCACGTTCTCGCTGGAGTTGATGTCTTTTGATGTCGCCCCGGCGCAAGACCTGTATACCAACCAGGGCGTCGCGGTAAATGTTGAGGCCGTCACCCAGTTGAAAGTGAAATCCGACAAGGACAGCGTCATCACCGCCGCCGAGCAGTTTTTGAGCAAGTCCTGGGATGAGCGCCAGGGGCTGATCCGGCTGGTCATGGAGGGCCACCTGCGCGGCGTTGTCGGCCAGTTGACTATCGAGCAGTTGGTCAAAGAGCCGGAGATGGTCAGCGAGAAACTGCGCCAGATCAGCTCCAGCGACATGGCGAAGATGGGTCTGGAGATCGTCTCCTTCACCATCAAAGAGGTCCGCGACAAGAACGACTTCATCAACAACATGGGTCGGCCAGAGATCGAGCGTATCCAGAAAGAGGCGCGTATCGCCGCCGCGCTGGCCGCCCGCGATACGCAAATCCAGCAGGCCGACGCCATGCGCGCCGCCGCTGTTGCCAAGGCGGAGGCCGACCAGAAGCGGGTCGAAGCCGAAGCGCTCTCAATGACCAAACAATCAGAGTTCCAGCGCGACCTGGCGCTGAAGAAAGCCGCCTACGACGCGCAGGTCAAGCAAGAGCAGGCCAAGGCCGACAAATCGTACGACATTCAGTCCAACGTGATGCAGCAGCAAGTCATCACCGAGTCGGTGAAGGTTCAGGAACTGGAAAAGATGGCGCAGGTCAAAGTGCAGGAAGCCGAAATTCAGCGCCGCGAACTAGAATTGCAAGCTACCGTGTTGAAGGCAGCGGAATACGAGCGCAAGCGCGTGGAGACCGTTGCCGAGGCCGAGCGCCAGCGCATCGCCCTGGAAGCCCAGGGCCGCGCCGACGCGACACGGATGGCCGGTGAGGCGGAGGCAGCCGCGAACAAGGCCAGGGGTCTGGCTGAGGCAGAACTGCGGCGGGCGCAGGGTCTGGCCGAGGCGGAGGTGATCAGAGCCAAGGGCGAGGCAGAAGCCGAGGCCATGCGCGTCAAGGCCGCCGCGTACCACGAGTACAACCAGGCCGCCGTGATGGACAAACTGCTCACCAGCCTGCCAGAAGTCGTGCGGGCGCTGGCCGAGCCGCTGAGCAAGGTGGACAAAGTGACCATCGTCTCCACCGGCAACAACAACGGGACCGGCCTGGGCGCCAGCCGCCTGACGCAGGATATTGTCAACATGGTGGCGCAGGCTCCGGCGCTCTTCGAGGCGCTCACCGGCCAGAAGATTTCCGACTTGATGAGCCATGTGCCAGTGATGAACGGGGCGGGGCAGGATGGCGTCGGCGTCAATGGATCGAATGGCAACAGTGCGGTAACGGTGGACGCCAATACCCAGGATGACAGCAAAAGCAAGTAGGTAGAACGCTGCTGGTGTGGGGCGACATCAGCCTGCTCCCCGGTCATCCCCGGAGCAGCGCTGATGTCGTTTCCACACTTCAGATATTGAAGTAGCGGCCCGCAGAGCGATACAATATAGAGAGCATCACATAAGAAACGGTTCTTTCCGGGTGCATCCTTCCAGTCAGAGGAGGGTCCGCT
This sequence comes from Ktedonobacterales bacterium, assembly GCA_046704085.1. Taxonomy (GTDB): domain Bacteria; phylum Chloroflexota; class Ktedonobacteria; order Ktedonobacterales; family DATBGS01; genus DATBHW01. Next base: position 13,544 of record JBJKSJ010000283.1, read on the forward strand.
ATGCCTGCTCCTTATGAACCATACCATCGCGCCCAACGCCGCGATCACGCGCATCACCTGCGCTACAGAGCAGCGACACACTGGTGGAGTAAGCAAGACCCGAAAAGTGTAGGCACGGGTTGGGTGATGACGGCCATTGGGCTAGCCTTCATCGCCGGAT
>JBJKSJ010000284.1:0-6501 GCA_046704085.1 Ktedonobacterales bacterium
GCGCCGCAGTTGGCGGCCTCCATGATGCCTGGCCCGCCGCCGGTAATGATGTTGAAGCCTGCCTGGGCTAAGCGTTTCGTCGTCTGATAGGCGGCTTCATAGGACGGGTTGTCGGGATGGGTGCGCGCCGAGCCAAAGACGGTCACTGCGGGGTGAATATGGGCCAGGGTGTCGAAGCCCTCGACAAACTCGCCCATGATCCGAAAGACGCGCCAGGGGTCCGAATGGGTGAAATCAATGGGAAGCCCTTCCTGCGGGCGCGTGGGGCGCTGAAGCAGTTGTTCGTCAGAAGTGGGCTGCCCCAGGCGGGTACGCCGGTTCAGGCTGGTGTTCGGCACAGGCGGCACGGCATGGTGCGCGGACGGCGCTGCTGGTTTGTGCTGATGATTGGCGGACGGCTGCTGATCGGATGGCTGCTCTGCCGGTTTATGCTGGCCCATGATGCTCTATAACTCCTTGATGATGAGGTATTGTTGATTAGATTGTAGCGCCTGGTGATTTCCGCCGCCAGTAGGCGCAAGACGATGGGCAGATGCAGGATGTAGAGAATAATAACGAATCTTTTTCTCCACCTCTCCACCCTCTCCACCTCTCCACCCTGCTGATGAACCCCTATCTGGATGAAGCCGCATTATTGGCCTGTCCATAGGTGTTTGTCATTTTTCCACCAGACGGCAGCCAGCGTGACGGCCAGCCACCAGATCATCTGCCCGGTGGGTTGGGTCCAGAGATAGTGATCAAGCTGCGCGGCGGTCAGCAGGGCCACCAGGGCTGTGGATGCCGCCAGCCCGGCGGGGGAGAGCGCGAAGCGGCGACGCCAGGCGACCCAGAGCGCAACGATGGGCGGGATGAGCCAGAGGAGCAGGCCGAAGATGCCGGTCTCGACGCCGATGGCGATAGGGACGTTATGTGTCGGTTCGCCGATGCTGCTGGTTGGCGGGTAGCTGAGTTCGACGAGCGGCATGTTGCCCGCGCCGACGCCCAGCCAGGGGTGCTGAGTGAAAAAGATGGCGCTGGCCTCCAGCAAGCCGATGCGCTCGTTTACCGACTGTCGCTCAAAAGGCGCATTGGTGAGCAGCAGCCGCGACTGGACCACCGGGCTGAGCGTTGCCACCAGGCCAACGATCAGGCCCACACTGAGCAGGATCAGCAGGGCAGGACGTATCCAGGGTTGGACGGTTGATGCCGTTTTGCGATGAAGCCAGAATACGCCCCTTTTGGGGGGCACAGAACGCCAGGCGCCAAACCCCCCACCTGGCGCCGCCAGGGACTGCGGCGCTACACGCGGGGCGGCTGCGTGTAGCGCCAGCCTCCTTGCTGGCGCGGGTGGGGTGGCGTCGGGCGCACGCGGCGAACGCTCGCCAGATCGCTGAACGGCGATTTTCACCGCCAGCGCCCAGAGCGCCCCAAGCACGATGCCGAGCCAGGCGGCGCGGGAAAAGCTGAGCAAGAGCGCCAGGGCGCCCAGCGCGAGCGACACGAGCAGGAGCCAGGCGGCGCGGCTGCGCCGGGGCAGGCGCAGATACACTCCTGCGACCAATGGCAGCGCCAGACAGAGAAAGCCGCCCAGGATATTGGGCTGCGGAAACGTTCCATAGGCGCGCAGCCAGCGCGTGCCGCCAGGCAACTGCACGACGCTGGCGCCGGATTGGGCAGGGACGGCTTCTTGATTCCAATTGAAGAGAAAATGGCCCAGCAGCGTGGATTGGGCGCTCACTTGCAGCACGGCCAGCGCGCCCTCTAGCGCCAGCAGGAGGGCCAGCGGCGCTGCGATGGCCCACAGCGGCGGGCGTAGATCGATGACGGCTATGACCAGCGCGGCGAGCAAGAGCAGATGAAGCGCAATCTCGATGGACAGCGGGGGAAAGATGGCCTGCGTCGCACTGAGCGCGGAGAGCGCGGCTAATCCGAGCAGCGGCAGCGTCAGATACAGCGGGCGGAGCTTAAGGGCTGCTCGTTGCTGGCTGGTGACTGCGGCAGCGATGCGCGCAAGCAGCCAGAGCGCAATTGTTGCAAGCGCGCCAATGTCACTGGGATAGAGCGCGATCCGCTGATACTGATCGTTGAAGAGGATGACCAGACGATACTGCTTATTGGCGAGCCAGTCTGGCGAGAAGGTGACAACAGAGATGGGGCGCCAGTAAGCCAGCAGGAAGATGGTTGCGATCAGCGCGGCCAGCGCCAGATACTCCAGCGTGCGCACGAGCAAGCGCGACCACTGCGTTGGCCGCGTGGCCTCTGCACCTGCGCGCGTTCGCGCCAGCAGACCTCTGGCTGCCATGTTATGCCCCCTCCTCGGTTTCTAACAGCAGGGCGACGCGCTCCTGGAAGCGGCGGAGAATGCGCGCGGCGTGGCCCTCGAAGTGGCCCTTGCACTGCGCGGGCGAGAAACTGGCCTCTTCGGGCGCAACGGGCGTGCGCTCCTGAAGGAGCTTGCGCACCTTGTGCTGCATTTCTCTGTGGTCCAGCGCGGCGCCCAATTTCCCAGCGAGCAAGCGTTCTCCCAGGCGTTTGAGGAGACGCGCGGCGAGCGGCAGGTGATCCAGCGGGAGGACGATGGGAAACGCGCCAATCTGTGCATTGGGCAGGTATTCGAGGGTCCAGTGATTGCAGGCGCGCAACTGATGATACCAGGCCGCGCCGTAGAGCGGCTGCATCTGCACGAGTTCTCGCGCCGCGTAGAGGTTGCGCTCAGGCAGGTCCAGCGCGTCGGAGGCAATCAGATAATTTGGGCAGAGCGTGATCCCAAAGCGTGCCGCCAGCCGCACGATCAGGATGGTCAGCGCGCGCGCCAGCCAGACGCGGCCCGGCGCGGTGATCAGAAAGAGATCGATGTCGTCGGCTGCTTCGGCGCTCTGCGCGGCCAGTGTGCCGGTGACGGCGACCATGCGGATAAATGGCAGGCAGCGGATGAGCCGGATGTAGCGGCGCGCTGCTCGCCATTTCTGCGCCGAGTGCTGCTGCCGCCGCCGCCAGATGGCCGAGAGGTTCTCGCGCCCCGCCAGCATGCAGTGTTCGCCATCAAAGATGATCTTGCCCTCGCGCTGCAAAGCCTCCAGCGCCTGCTCGAAGTGCGCATAGGAGATGCCGGGAAGTTCCAGCACGTAATAGAGATCGGCGCGGTCAGGAGCGTAATCGAAGAGATCGGAGTAGGCCAACGCGCGCAGGACAGCCCGGCGCGCGTCGGCTGTCAAGGCTGCTGGCTGCTGTTCGCCGGTAGCTGGCAAGCGAGTGATTGATGTGATCATACGCTCCCTTCCTTTGTGAACCGTCGCTGCTTCTTGTAGTCATCAAATGATGCTTCGGTCAGCGCGCTGCTGGCTCGCCAGCGACAGACCAGCGCCAGTGGAAAGCCTGCAAACTGATGGGCGAAGGCGGCCATATTGGCGCGCTCGAACGCCGGGACGAGTTCGGATGTCAGGCGCGGCTCGCGCAGCACCTCCAGCGTCAGCCCGGCGGCGCTGGAGGCGGCGAGATAGTCCTCGTGCAGATGGGTATACGTCTGGACGTGATAGACCTGCCGATGGCTGCCCGCGCTGACCTCAAAGCGGCAGCGCCCGCCAGTGAGCGCGCCGAAAGGGTGCAACTCGGACATCAGCAGCGTGCCGCCGGGTTTGAGTACCCGGCTGAACTCGGCAAAGGCGCGGCCCAACTGCGCCGTCTTCAGATGCGCCAGCGCCAGCGCCACGATTGCCAGATCGCAGGAATGCTCGGCCAGGGGCAGTTCGAGCAGGCTTCCTTGCTCGAAGACCACCTTGGCGCCAGACGGCGTGAGTTCGCTGGCGCGGGCGAGCATGGCGGGGGATTGATCGATGCCGATTACCTGCCGCGCACCTTCTTCCGCCAGCAAGCGGGCATAGCGTCCCGTGCCGCAGGCGGCGTCCAGGGCGACGACGCCCTGGCAGGGGGGCAGTAAGGCGCGAATGGCTCTGGATTCTGCCAGAGCCAGCGGATGGCCCTCCATGTCTTGCTCATATGTCGCCGCCCAGCGGGCGTAGCCCTCCAATACCTCAAGCTGCTGGGGCAAGCCCTGGCGGCCCGGCCTGAGTCGGCGCATGATGACCTTTGACCAATGACTTCGGCCCCCGCCACTCCCTGCGGCGAGTTCATTCGCTGCTAAGGGCGTTCCGCCAGGAAGTCGGCGCATTGCTGGATCGACAAATGGGTTCATACGGGGGCCTCCTGGAAGGGTGGGAAGACCGGGCGGCTTTTGCCTGTTCGCGCTGGCCGCCAGCGATAGTGCTTCCAGGCCGGGCGCGGCCCTGGCAGGGGAATCTCGCCATCCAGCAGCCTCGCAATGGCGCGCCCAGATTTCCAGAGCAGCCGCAGTTCATGGGGATAGCGGAAGAGGCCGAACTTCCAGCGCAGCGTGCAGGCGGCCTTGAGCAGTGTGAACGAGATCGGGCCGACGGTTCCAGGCGCTTTGTTGGCCCAGACGCGGTTGGTATACTGCATCACAATCTCAAAATCGTGCAGGAACTTGCCGCGCCTGCCTTCCAGCCAGGGTGTGTGGGGATGGTGCATGCGCCCGAAATCGCGCCAGCGGCCCTCCAGCCAGCCCTCCATCGTTGTGGGCGAGGCAAAGTGATTTTCGGTTGCCAGGTCGTAGTTGCCGGTATCGGGCAGCGGCGTGTAGACGTGGGGGATGAAGTGGCTCTTGCGATTCAGATCGCGCAGCGTCTTCATCAGCCCCAGCGACGCCTCGATGTCTTTTTCGGGGTGCGGCGGATAGCCCAGCACGAACGAAAACTCCGGCAGAATGCTATGCTGCTTGAAGATTTCCGCCAGGCGCAGGGTATCGGCAACGGTGCTGGCCTTGCCCATCACTTTGAGCGTCTCGTCGGAGCCGGACTCCGCGCCGACAAAGATGCCCGCGCAGCGGCTTTGCTCCAGCAGGCGCCAGGTGGATTCCTGAAAGCGCACCAGCCGCGCGATGGTGCCCATCGCCCACCACGTCACCGGGCTGCCCAGCGTGATCAGACCCTCCGCGATGCCGCGCACGCGCTCTTCGCTGACGAAAAACTCGGTGTCCCCAAAGGTGATGCCGTCCGCGCCATAGTGTTCGACAAAGAAGGCGACATCTTTGACCACGCGCTCTGGGTTGTAGCCAGCCCATTTGCGCCCGCCAACGGCGGGGATGGCGCAGAAGCCGCATTCATAGGGGCAGCCCTGGCTGGAGATGTAGAAGACGTTGCGCTCCGCGTGCCAGGTGGGCGCGATATAGCGCGGAATATCGACCAGATCGTAGGGCAGCGGCGGATAGCGATTCACGTCTTGCAGCAGCCGCCTGCGCTCGGTGATGACCTTGCCATCGCGCAGATAGATCGTTCCGGCAATGCCTATGAGCGTGGCCGTTGTGCCGCCGCTGGCGTAGTGGGCGAGCAGTTCGGCAAAGGTCGGCTCGCCGTAGCCTTTGACCAGCACATCGACCACGCCCGCCTTCAGGCAGGTAGCGGGGTACATCGACGGGAAATAGCCGCCCCAGATGATCGGCAGGTCGGGATAGCGCGCCTTGAGCAGTTTGCTGTGTTCATAGGCGTTGCCCACCTGATCGCCAGGCATGACGCTCATGGCGATCAGCAGCGTATTCTCGTCGGCGGCGGCCAGCAGCTTGTCCAGGGCATCTTGATCGACATTGGCGTCAAAGATGATCGGCTCCAGGGTCTCACGATCTACCATGCGCGCCACCGACATCAGCGGCAGCGGCATGCGCGGGAAGCCATCAAAACAATAGGGCTGATAGAAGAGCACTTTGCGGCGCGTGTTCACGGAACCACGACCTTTCGAGATGGGGGCTGCCTGGTGTTCGTCGCTGGTCTGGTGGCTTCAGTCGGCGGCGTCCTGCCTGGCAGGCGAAACGTCGTCATCTGCCCGCTTTCCCAGGGGCGCAGCAGGGCAAAGAGCGCGCCCCAGAGCAAGACCGTCGCGGGCAGGATGAACAGAAATGGTAGGGTCTGCCCAACCAGCAGCACGATGACGAGCGGCGCGGAGATCAGCGCTGGGCGAATCAGCCCGCGCGCCCAATGGATCTCCAGGCGCGCGCGATGCGCCAGCGCGAGGTAGCCAATGCCTGCGCCCGCTTCCACAATCAATGTGGCGATGCTGGCGCCCAGCGCGCCGTAGGGCGGAATGAGCAGGGTATCCAGCAGCAGCGCCAGCGCCAGATTCGCCAGCAGAACATAGAGGACATGCCGCTGGCGCTCGTGGACAAAGAGCGCCGTGACCAGCGGCACGTAGCTGAACAGGATCGGCACGACCCAGATCACTAGCCGCAGCGGCAGGGCAGCGGGCAGATAGGCCGGGCCAAAGACCAGCCGCGCCACATCCTCTGTGCGGAAAGCAATCACCAGACTGGCAGGCAATCCGACGCTGAGCAGCAGAGCAATCGAACGCTCCACGAGGCGCGGCGAATAGCGCTGGGCCAGGATGGGCAGCGCGACAGCGTTCCAACTGGTGGAGATGAGCCAGAAGGATTCGACGATCTGATACGGCGCGCTATAG
>JBJKSJ010000285.1:0-6383 GCA_046704085.1 Ktedonobacterales bacterium
TAAGAACCGTCACACGCTCAAGAAGGGTATTCAAGGTGGTTCTTCCTATGACACCGTCGGTTGCTTCATGGAGGAAGATGCTCGCAAAAACATCAGCAAACGTATAGAGAGCTTTCAGCAGCGTGACCGCGTACCACTCCCCTTGCCAGCCTCTCTTCGGTACACTGATCTCAATCTCTTCTGCTATCTTGCAGCAATGCAGAATGTCGCGGTAAGCTGAAATAATGGCTCCGTCTCCCCGTTGGTAATTGCCCTTTGCCCTGGCGATCCTTTCAATAAACGGTCGGGTCACATCATCGCGAAAAACGTCGATATTCATATCTCCCTGCTTCATGATTGAGTGCGAGTGGAAATCCATGAGAAACCAGGAGGAAAACTCGCAGCATTATACATCATCCCCATGTAAAGTCAGCCGCGTCGCCTTATCACCCTCACCGTTCCTTACTCGGCACATATACACACGGCTTCCAGCAGCTTAATTTGAGAGGAGTTTTGTACTACACCTCTGCAAATCGCTGCTGATCTCCTCTACCTGCTGTCTGCCCTTAGTAGCCGCTCCTGGAACTTGCCAAGAGGGTATGCCTCGATTGTCATAAAGGTTTGCCGCGTGAAGCGCCTCTTTTCATCCGCCAAAGCTGCCATACGTTGTTCTCATTGCCAGAAACCTTTGCCGCTTTGTTGAAAACAGAAGCATAGCCTTGCCACCAGAATTGCTTCACCCATTCACCCCTTTTCAGTTCAAAAAGCCTGTCTTACTCGGTTCTTTCGGCAAACCTTTTCTGACAAAACGGCCAATCTTTGGTGACAATTCGTTGCTTTTGCGTCGCATCTCAGGTATACTCTTGCGTGGACGCTATCGCTTTGCTCCTCCTGCCCCGCGTTGTGGCCTCTGGTGATTGGTACTGTCTGTAACACTTCGGGAGGTGATCCATGCTGACCGCTGCCCAATTTCAGCAGTGGTGCCTCCGCCTTGGGCTTGCTCCCGCCACCATTCAGTTACTGGCGCGCTGCTGTGCTGCACCTCCCATATCCCAGGGACGTTCCCAGGCTCAAAATGTCCTTGGCCCCTACGCCTCGCGCAAGATGGGCTGCACCATCCAATTTGAAAGCCACAAAGGGGAGTTGTGGGCGATCTACAGGATGGAATACGACCCCAGGGTGTTGGAATGTTACGATCAGCCACTGACCCTGGAGTTGCACTACGTGACGAAAGCCGGACAGCATAAGACTGTTCTGCACACGCCAGACTTTCTCGTGTTGACGTCAGAGGGGGCTTGGTTGGAAGAGTGGAAGCACCTGGGAACTCTTCAGGCCCATTGCCAAGTAGCTAGAGCAACGGCGACGCCCTAAACGTGGCGTGCCACATCCACTGCGCCAGGCGCCTGGCGCCAAACGGACGGTGTTGTACTCCCCCCGCACACCGGAGCATCCCCCGGCCAATCACCCTGTTCCACAGGGGTTCACCCGGCACCACCAGTGGCGCCGCCACAATGGCGCTCTTGTTGCTCTAGGACTTTTCTCTTATTGCACTCCTGGATGTTTGTTCTTTTGCCTCCCATCAGGTATGCTCTCCCTAGAGAAGACGAGTAATAGATGCTCTGCCTTCTCACTTGCTCTCTCGCCCGCTGGTGTTCCCTACCCAGGGAGGCCTCCCTGATTCTGCCGCCTCCTGGCAGCGAGTGAGCGTCATTTCCTGCGATGCCGTGTGCCTCCTCTTAAGGCTCCGGCGTGGCCGCCACAGGGAGGTGTGGGATGGTTTCAGCAGGCTCAGGTGTCCCTCGACTCCGGATGACTCGTGCGACGTTGATCCCCCGTCTTGACTGCTGGCTCTGGCGTGCAATGTCGTGCGGATGCTGCACTCCTGCGGTGTCCGGCTGGTGCTTGGCCTGTTCGGAAACGCGCGCCTACCGGGGGTATGGACTGCATTGGGCGCCCAACTCACGCCGCCTGGGGTGGCGCGGAAAGGAGGCCCGTCGATGAAACGCCCGATCTGGCTGGCTCAACTCTTGCGCCCGCTCTTCGTCGTGGTCCTGCTGCTCGTCGTCCTGGGCGTGAGCGCCCTGCTGGTGGCCGCCTCGCCACCAAAGGCCCGGCAGGTCCGTCACGCCGTGCCCACGCCAGGGCGCCAGGTGCAGGTGCCCACCCAGGCCGCCGCCTCCGGCGGGGCCACCAGTTGGTACTTCGCCGAGGGCTACACGGGCAGCAACTATACGGAATTTCTGACCCTGGCGGACTTCACCACGACGGCTGCTCATGTGACCGTCACCTATTATTTCTCTAGTGGCGCTCCGCTCACCAAGAGCTACACTGTGCCAGCCACCGCCCGGCTGACGCTGGACATCAATACCGAGGCTGGGGCCAATCTGAATGTGGCGATGGCCGTGAGTGCCGATCAGCCCATCGTCGCCGAGCGGCCCATGTACTTCACCGCCAACGGCATCCCTGGGGGCACCGATGTGCTGGGCGCGACGCAACTGGGCCAGAGCTTCACCTTCCCCTACCTGGATACCAGCGCCAGCCACGATGACTGGCTCGCCGTTCTCAACCCCAGCACCAGCAGCATGACGGTCTCCATCCAGTACTTTCCATCATCTGGTGGCGTGCCGATCACCGCCACCCACACGGTCGCGGCGACCAGCCGGGGCACCGTGCATATCAATAGCGAAAGCGGGCTGGCCGCGGGCAGCTATTACTGGGCACAGGTCAGCCTCTCGACCGCCGGGCTGGTCGAACGCACGCTCTACCTCCAGGATACCAGTACCGGCTACACCGGCGGGTCCACCGTCGTGGGACTGACACAGGCCCAGACAAGCTGGTTCTTTGCCGAAGGCTTCACCAGTAGTACCTACAGCGAACGCTACCTCCTGGTCAATCCCAGCCTGACCACGGAGACCATTGCCACCCTGACCTTCGACGAGGGCAATGGCAGCACCGTGACGACCCAGGCCGCCCTGGCGCCGGGCACGCTGCAACTGGTCAATGTGGATGCCGTCCTGGGGCTGGGGGTCAACAATGGCGCCCAGGTGCAGGCCAGCGGCGCCATCTTCGCCGAGCGGCTGATCAGCTTCACCTATACGGGGGCCGTGGGCGGCTCCAACAGCAGTTCCATTCCGGGCTTCACCGAGGTGCCTGGTACGCCCAGCGCCGGTCCGCTCTTCTCGTTTGCCGAGGGGTATACCGGGACGGGCTATGCCGAATGGCTCTCCATTCTCAATCCCGATCCCAGCACGACGGCGGCGGTCACCGTGACGCTGGTCCCCGCTGGGGGTGGGACGCCCACCATCACGACCTATCAGGTTAGCCCGCACAGCCGCTTTAGCCTCTTTGTCAATTCCGTCCTGGCGAATCAATCCTTTGGCATGCAGGTAACGTCCAGCACCGTGAACGTGGTGGCCGAGCGGATTCTCTATTTCACCTATGGCAGTGCCCAGACGGGAGGCACCGCCGTGATTGGCTCCCAATCCTAACACCGGGCGCTGGTGAGTGGCCCGGTGCGGCTCAGCCCAGGGGGCGAGCGATTCTTGCCAGCGTGGTCTTTCGCTGGTTGGCGGGGCGTCAGTGGACGCCCGATGCTTGGAAGCGAGGTGTCGCATGGTCTCTCCGAGGCAACGGCGATCCTTTCCACGCGGCAGGCGTGTGCGATACTGGGTGCAGCGGCTCAAGGGGATGCCTCACTGGCGACGGCGCGTGCGCGACCAGTCGGTGGCACTCCTGCTGCTCATCACCCTGCTGACTGGACCCAATGGCGTCCTGACGAACCTGCCTGTGAGCCAGGCGAGCCCCCACAGCGCTCTGGGGAGTTCCGGCCAGCCCAACCGCTTTGACCCGACCCAGGATGCCACCTCGCAGCAGTGGCAGCCCCCGGCCGGCCAGGCGGATCCGCACTGGCAGGCGCCACCCCCGCAGACCTTGCTGCATACCCTGCCCCTGATGTCTTCGGGGACGCAAGCGCTGCGCCCAGGGGAGGATGAGCAATTTGTGGGCAGCGATGGCCGTCTGGAAGTCGATGTCCCCGGCAACCTCATCACCAACACCGAACTGGCCCAGGCAGGCGGAAGCCTGATCCTCCAGATCAGCCAGATCGCCCCCGCCTCTGGCAGCAGCGCCGGTGGCAGCGGGCTGATCTCCCTGGGCACCTACCTGCTGCAATGGGTAGATGGGCAGGGCCAGCGCCTGGCGCATGGCCTGGCAGGGCCAGTGACGCTCAAGTGGCACTATGGGACGGCTGAAAGCGCACTGGATCTCGCCCAGGCCTTTGTCGTCTTCAATGCGCCGCTGCCCACCGGTGTTGCCCTGGCCCCTGCGGCGGCTGGTGCTCCCGGCATGGGTGCCCAGTCCACTCAGGCGACGACTCTGGATACGAGTGGGCAGACACTGAGCGTCGTCACCCCGCTGAGCAGTCCCGGCACTTCGGTCAGTTGGAATACCGATTCGCCCGTTGCTACCTTTGGCAAGCCCGATCCTTTCAACGTGGGCCTGAGCGCCGGCAGTCTCTCGGCCACCCTGCCCATTGATGTGCCTGCCGGGCCAGGCGGCTTCACCCCGCCAGTGTACCTGAGCTACAGCAGCGACGGGGTGAGCGAGCAGCACAGTCCGCAGGGGGCGGCGGGCTGGGTGGGCGAGGGCTGGAACCTGTCGCTGGTGTCGATTAGCTGGGCCGAGCATAACGTGACGGCGGGCAGCGGGGGCACCAATTGGGAGGATACCTGGGAACTCAACGATCCCTTTGGCACCAGCGCCCAGTTGATTCCGCCCAACATCAACCTGAGTACCTACTATGACGATACAGGCAACACCATCACCAATCCAATCACCTGGCAGACCGCCCCGGCGACCCACGCCCTGGTCGTCTCCTACACCGGACCCGTGACGATTGCGGGGATGACGAATCCGCCCTGCTTCCGCGTCTTCCTGCCCGATGGCATCATGGAGGAGTTTGGCTGCACCACTGATTCGCTTCAGTATTACTACTCGCTCAGCGGGAATAATGTCGGCAAAGCCTACATCGCCAACTGGTTTTTGGACCGGATCACTGATCCGGCAGGCAACCAGATTCATCTGACCTATACCGCTGATACGGCGACCGATTCGGGCGGGCATAGCTACCCGCGCGATGTGGCTCTCTCGACGATTGAGTGGGATTCGCCAGGCTGCCTGAATGCCCAACAAGCCTGCACGGGGAGCAGTTGGGCGCCGCAGATGCGGGTGAGTTTCGCGGCGGCGCATAACCCGGCGCGCCTGAGCCTGCTGCTGCCGGGGGTCTGCAATACGGGGACGAACCTGCGCTGCGATGACCCGCTCGACCTCTCGGGCAGCGGCGGGCTGGTCGCCCCGCAGGTGCAGAGTACCTTTGTCCTCAACGACGTGCTGGTGCAGGTCCGCACGAGCGGGAGTGGTAGTTGGAACACCCTCAAGGACTACCAGCTGGGTTATGAGCAGGGTGGCCCTTCTACCATCACCGACCCCATGAGCAGCAAGCAGGAATCAGTGGCAGGCAGCCTCGACCTGACGCAGTTCAGCGTGGTCGGGGCTGATCAGACGACCCTTGAGCCAATTCGCCTCTTCAGCTACACGACGCTCACCGAACACTACGAGGATGATGCCTACCGTGCCCCCGCCGGCAACTGCGGTCCCGCCTGGAACAGCGCGTGTCTGCTGTGGGGCGAGAGCTATGGGGGCAACAGCCGCTATCTGGCCTCGGCCAGCAATGGCATGGGTCTGGTGCAGACTTTCAGTTGGGCCGAGGCGCGCAATAACACGCATGGCGTCAATGGGGGCGGGACCAACACCACCAACCCGCTCTACTGCAATACGCATCAGACGAACTACCCCTGTGACGAGGCGGACGATCAGAACTGGAGCCACGCGGTCCTCACCCAGGAAACCAGTCAGGTCGTGCGCCTGAGTCAGAATGGGCAAGGGGGCCAGCAGAGCAGCACCACCGTCAGCAGCACGACCAGTTACACCTACACCCTCTCTACCTTCAGCGCCAACCCCTGCTCCGACTGCACGCAGGGGATGTACTGGGGCAACCAGAACGACGCCGATTACCTGGACTACTACAATGGCGTCTTCCAGGGCTTTGCGGTGGCAACAGTGGCCCTGCCCGATGGCTCGCACGCGGTCCACGACTACTTCGCCACTGAGGGCTGGGGACTCTATGATACCCGTCAGGTGACCTGCTATTCCAACAACCCCTGCCACAACGATCCCTGGTGGGACGACACCAATGCCCTGCATGGGCATGAGTACCAGGCGAACTATTTTGACACCGATGGCACGACCGACCTCAAAGAAGTGGAGACGCAGTACAACTGGGTCTGTCCCCCCAGCGGGGTCAGTCCCACGCCCGCCTCCTCCCAGTATGGCAACTGGGATCAGAA
>JBJKSJ010000286.1:0-11898 GCA_046704085.1 Ktedonobacterales bacterium
ACATCACCATGGGGGTGCGCCTCATCGTGCCGGTGGCCCTGGAAGAGGGCAGCCGCTTTGCCATTCGCGAAGGCGGACGCACGGTGGGCGCGGGTGTCGTCGTCAACATCCAGGGCTAGCCCTGACACTCGATACAGAGTAAAGCGATGTGCCATCCTTTACTCTGTATCCTTCGACGCTTTGCCTTGCGTGTGAGGAGAGATTATGGCTACTACAACGAAGCAGCGAATTCGTATCCGGCTGAAGGCTTTTGATCACCGTATTCTCGACCAGTCGGCGGCGCAGATTGTCGAGACTGCCCAGAATACGGGCGCGCGGGTGGCTGGTCCAGTGCCCCTGCCGACGGAAATTGCCAAGTATACCGTGCTGCGCTCGCCCTTTATTGATAAGGATTCGCGGGAGCAGTTTGAGATGCGGACCCATAAGCGTTTGATCGACATTGTTGAGCCGACGCCCAAAACCGTTGAGGCGCTTACCAGGCTCAATCTGCCTGCCGGAGTCGATATTGAGATCAAGCTCTAACGAGAGGGCCAGTTACTAGATACCAGATGTGAGGAAGGTCTTACGGGATCACGTATCTGCTGACTCAGGATGCTGGTCATACGAGTGTGATACGCCCTTCGCTCGATATATGCGAGAAGGCTAGACGATTGCCCAGTCTTGGCGAGCGAAGTAACTGATGTCTGGCGCCTAGTGTCTGGCGCTGTTGAGGAGAAGAAAATTATGCTGAGTGGACTGTTGGGTAAAAAAGTGGGGATGACCCAGGTGTTTGGACCACAGGGCGCTGCCATTCCGGTGACTGTCATTGAAGCTGGTCCCTGCACCGTGACCCAGATCAAGACGGCTGCTACCGATGGCTATGAGGCAGTCCAGATTGGTTTTGGCAAGGCAAAACATGCGACTCGGCCAGAGTTGGGGCATTTAGGCCATACCCTGGTCCAACTCCCTGCCCAGCGGCGTAAGCAGCAGCAAGTCCAGGCTAAGGCGCGTGCTGAAGCCCGCGCAAAAGCTGCGGAGGCCAGGGCGGAGAGTAAAAAAGAAGAGGCTGAGGAGCGTGTGGAAGAGGCCGAGGAGGAAGGCGAGGCCGAGGAGGCTGAAGAGGCCAATCTGGAGACACAGGCCGAGGAGGCTGAGGCGCGCGGTGAGGTGGCAGCAAAACCTTCAGCACCTGCTGGGGCGCAGGCTCGTACCGCGCAGCGCGATACACAGCGCAGGCGCCCAGGCGGTGGGCTTGGTCCATTTGAAGTGCTGCGGGAGTTTCAGCCATTGGGCAGCGCTGCCCCTCAGGTCGGGCAGCAATTCGATGCTACGATGTTCAAAATCGGAGAATTGGTTGATGTCGTAGGCACCTCGAAGGGCAAGGGCTTCCAGGGGGTGATGAAGCGACACGGCTTTGGTGGTGGCCCGCGCACGCATGGTCAGTCGGACCGCGCGCGCGCGCCAGGCTCCATCGGCGCCGGCAATACTCCTGGCCGTATCTTGAAGAACACGCGCATGGCCGGGCATATGGGGGCCACGCGGGTGACAGTGAAGCGGCTGGAAGTCGTTGCAGCAGATGCCGAACGCAATGTGCTGCTGGTGAGAGGTTCCATTCCCGGCCCAATCGGTGGGATGCTGATGATTCGCAAAGTGGCGGAAAGTATCGTGCTGGCTGAGCGGCTGCAACAACAGCTAACGAAGTAGTCTGGTAGCCAGCCAGGCCGACGATGAGGAGTAGAGAAGACCATGCCCTCTGCAAGTGTGTATAACATGGATGGCGAGGTAGTAAGGGAAGTGGAATTGCCCCCCAGTGTTTTTGGGGCGCCAGTCAACATGGCGGTGCTACATCAGGTCGTGACCGTCCAGTTGTTGAATCGGCGGCAAGGCACCGCTTCGACCAAAACTCGCTCTCAGGTAAGCGGCAGCACAAAGAAGCTCTATCGGCAAAAGGGCACGGGCCGTGCTCGCCAGGGGAGTATTCGCGCGCCGCACCGTCGCGGGGGTGGGGTGGCTTTTGGCCCCCATCCTCATGCCTATCATGCGACCGTGCCCAGGAAGATGCGCCGCCTGGCGATTCAGTCTGCGCTCTCAGATAAGGCTGCGCACAACCAGATCATCGTCCTGGATGAAATTATGGTGGATGAACCGCGCACACGGCTGATTGTTGATCTGCTGGATCGTCTGCCAGTCGAGCGGAATGTCTTGTTCATAGCGCCAGAGCGTGACGAGAATCTGGTGCGCTCAGTGCGTAATATTCGCACCGCCAAGGTTCAGCACGTTTCCTCCATCAATGTGATTGAGTTGCTCAAGCATGAGTATCTGATTCTGCCGTTTGCGTCGCTGCGCTGGCTTGAGCAAACCTTCGGTGATGGCTCAACCACATTGCCAGAATCGCTGGAAGTTGCTGAGGAAGAGGAAGTGGCGGAAGAAGAGGAAGCCGAAGAAACAGGCGCCGAGTGGGAGCAGGACGAGTCTTCCGAGAGCGAGGAGGAGTGAGACTATGGAATTGACCGAAGTAATCCGTCACGGCATCGTGACTGAGAAAAGCGTGGACCGCCAGCAATACAACCAATATACCTTTAAAGTGGCGCTGACAGCCAATAAGATTGAGATTAAGCGGGCGGTTGAAGCCATGTTCAACGTCACGGTGCTGAGAGTGAATACCGTGCGGATGCCTGGAAAATCGCGGCGAGTGTATGCGCTGCGACGTGGGCGCATGCCCCAGATTTCTGAGGCGCGTCCCTGGAAGAAGGCAATTGTGACGCTGGCTGAGGGGCAAACTATCGCGGAGCTACAGGCGTAGCCGCTCAGGAGGAAGGAAGATGGCAGTTCGTCAATATCGTCCGACTTCGCCGGGGCGACGCGGCATGTCGGTCTCCAAGTTTGAGGAAATTACGCGCAGTAAGCCGGAACGGTCGCTGCTTGTGTCGCTCCCCAAGGCCGCTGGCCGCAATAATAAGGGACGCATCACGACCCGCCATCGTGGAGGCGGCGCCAAGCGGTTGTATCGCATCATTGATTTCAAGCGCAATAAGCCTGGTATCCCGGCCAGGGTTGTTTCAGTAGAGTATGATCCCAACCGCTCGGCCAATATCTCTCTGCTGCAATACGTGGATGGGGAGAAACGGTATATCCTGGCGCCCAACGGCTTGAAGGTTGGTGATCGCCTGATGTCGGGCGCAGAGGCGGAGATTCGAGTCGGCAATGCGCTGCCGCTGCGCAATATCCCGACGGGCACAGTGATTCATAATATCGAGCTTCGTCCGGGGAGAGGCGGCCAGATGGTCCGCAGCGCGGGCGGCGCGGCGCAACTGATGGCAAAAGAAGGCGATTACGCGCAGGTGCGCCTGCCTTCAGGCGAGCAGCGGCTGGTCTACATCGATTGCATGGCGACTATCGGCCAGGTGGGCAACCTGGACCATGAAAACGTCTCCATCGGCAAAGCCGGGCGCTCGCGGCATCTAGGGAAACGCCCAGCAGTGCGTGGTTCGGTGATGAATCCGGTAGACCATCCACATGGCGGCGGCGAAGGCCGAGCGCCGATTGGCGGCCAGCCGCAGACGCCTTGGGGCAAGCCAGCGCTTGGCTTTAAGACGCGCAAGAACAAACGGACTGATCGGTTCATCGTGCGCCGTCGTAATGTCGGGCGCGGGAGGTAAGAGAAGGTGTCGCGTTCTACCAAGAAGGGGCCATTTGTTCACGAGTCTCTGCAAAAAAAAGTGCTGGCGATGAGCCGGGGCGGAGAGAAGCGCTTGATTAAGACGTGGTCGCGGGCCTCGACGGTGATTCCGCAGATGGTGGGCCTGACGATTGGCGTCCATAATGGAAAGACACATGTGCCCATCTATATCACAGAGAATATGGTGGGCCATAAGCTGGGTGAGTTTGCTCCTACCCGCCATTTCCGGGGCCATGCTGGCGGCAGGAGTGAGAAGACCTCATCTGTACGGTAGCGGAGGAACATAATGGAAGTTCGAGCAATTGCCAGAGATATTGGCATCCCGCCGCGCAAGGTGCGCCTGGTCACAGAGGCTGTGAAAGGGCGTAAAGTAAACGAGGCGCTGGCAATTCTGAAGTTTCTGCCCAATGCTGCCGCTCGTCCGGTGAGTAAGGTGGTCGCCTCGGCGGCGGCGAATGCCGAGAATAATTACAGCCTTGATCCAAACGAACTCTATATTATTCACATTGTTGCCGATCCGGCGCGGATTACCGAGCGGGTTCGTCCCAGGCCACATGGGCGCGCGTCTTATATTCTTCGTCGCTCCAGCCATATCACGGTCGTGGTGTCAGATGATGTGACGATGATTCCCAAGAGCGCGCGCTACTAGGCTGGTCGCGGAGTAAACACAGCAGAAAGGTACGAAGGAGGGGCGTTTTGGGGCATAAAGTTCACCCAATTGGGTTCAGGCTTGGGGTCATCAAGGGCTGGCAATCGCGCTGGTTTGCGGAAAAAGGCTATAAAGACCTGCTGGCCGAAGATTTACGTCTGCGCCGGGTGATCCGCAAAGACCTGGCTTCGGCTGGCGTCTCGCGTATCGAGATTGAGCGCCCGGCTGCCCGGCAGATCTCGGTGACAATCCATACTGCCAAGCCTGGCATTGTGATCGGGAAGAGCGGCCAGAAGGTCGAGGATCTGCGTAGGCAGCTTGAAGATGATACCAAGAAAAAAATCCGACTGAATATTGTCGAGATTCGTCAACCGGAGACCGATGCGTTGCTGGTCGCCAGGAGCATTGCAGAGCAGCTTGAGAAGCGCATCTCCTTCCGCCGCGCCATGAAACAAGCGGTGCAGAAAGCGATGCGCTCAGGCGCTAAGGGCATCAAGGTGGTGGTTGGTGGACGACTGGGCGGTGCAGAGATCGCCCGCACCGAGAAGGAAGTGGAGGGCAAGGTTCCTCTGCAAACGCTGCGCGCCGATATTGATTTCGATTACGCCGAGGCGCACACGACCTTTGGGGTGATCGGCATTAAGGTCTGGATTTATCGTGGCGATGTGCTGCCGGATAAGCGGCGCATGGAGCTCAGCGCGACGCCAGAGGCCGTGCCGGTGATGCCTGGCGGGCCAGGTGCGCGTGAGGATCGTCGGGGCGAGCGCCCCCGGCGCGAGCGTGGTCCTGGTGGTCCGCGTGGCGAGCGTGGTCCTGGTGGTCCGCGTGGCGACCGCCCACCCCGGCCAGCAGGAGAGCGCTTCCAGCGGGGTGAGGGCGCGCCAGCAGGAGGTCGTTTGCCTCGGCCCGAAGGCGACCGCCCCTCACGCACTCCGCGCCCTGAGCGAGCGCCACGTCCGGCTGCCGAAGCGCGGCCTACGCCATCTGTACCTGCTGATACAGGTCCAGTTTCTCCTCCGGCGCAACCAGAGATGCCGCGCCCAGAGGAAGAGCCAGGAAGCTGAGATAGAAGGGAAGGCAGCTCCTTCCCTTTCCGTTGAGGAGCAGAGACATGCTGTTGTCACCGTCAAGAACCAAGCATCGCAAGCAGCATCGCGGACGGATGGCTGGCGAAGCCCATCGCGGGAGCGAGATCGCTTTTGGCGAGTTTGGCTTACAGGCTCTGGAACCATGCTGGTTAGAGGCGCGCCAGATTGAGGCAGCGCGTATAGCACTCACGCGCTATATTAAACGCGGCGGCAAGGTCTGGATTCGCGTCTTTCCCGATAAGCCCGTGACATCGAAGCCCGCCGAAACCCGCATGGGCAGTGGTAAAGGCGCGCCAGATCACTGGGTCGCTGTGATTAAACCTGGCCGGATTATTTTCGAGCTGGGGGGCGTGAAAGAAGACCTGGCGAAAGAAGCTATGCGCCTGGCTGCCAATAAGCTGCCGATACACACCAAGTTTGTTACCAAAGGGGAGGTGGCGAGTGTCGAAGCTTAGTGAGCGGCGCCTGGAGATCCGCGAGTATACAACGGAACAGGCAGAGCAAGAATTGCAGCGCCTGCGCCGCCAGTTATTCGATCTGCGCATCCAGCAGCAGCGTGGCGAGGTGAAGAACAATCGCCAGTTTAATCAGGTACGTACCGATATTGCCCGTTTACTCTATCAATTAGACCTGCTGGCGCTGGCAGAAGCAGAAGAAGCCCTGGCTGCGGAGGAGGCGCTGGAAGAAGAGGTTGTTGAGGAGGAGGAGGAAGAAGCTGCGGAGGAGGAAGAGGCCGTTGAAGAGGAAGCAGAGGAAGCTGCTGATGAAGCCATAGAGGCGGCTGAGGCGGAAGAGGAAGAAGAGGCGGCCAGCGCGTCTGAGGAGTCTGGCACAAAGCCAACCGCTGAGGAGGAAGCATAGCCCATGAGCGTGTCGAACCCAATTGGCGCCGCTCCCGTTCCTGCTGGCGCCAGAGGCCGTCGCCAGCAGAAGGTCGGGCGGGTCGTCAGTAATAAGATGCAGAAAACGATCGTTGTCGCTGTAGAGTCGCTGAAGAAGCATCGTATTTACAAGAAGACCTATAAGGTGACGCGGAAGTTTAAGGCGCATGATGAGAACAATGATGCTAACATCGGCGACATTGTGCGCATTGAAGAGACGCGCCCGCTGAGCAAAGATAAACGCTGGCGGCTGGTGGAGATTTTGACGGCCAGCGCCCAGACGCCTCCGGTTGCCGAGGTTGCAGCGGCTGATGTAGATGACGAGTTGATGGGTGGCGTGGAAGAAGATGTTGAGGATGAAGAGGAGGAGTAAGCCATGATTCAGGTACAGACGCGCTTGAAAGTGGCCGATAACACCGGGGCGAAGGAGATTATGTGCATTCGCATCCTGGGCGGGTCGGCAAAGCAATATGCTGGCGTAGGTGATATTATCAAAGCCTCGGTGAAGCAGGCTGCGCCCAATGGGGCCGTGAAAAAGGGCGAAGTGGTGACCGCAGTGGTTGTGCGCGTTGCCAAGGAGTATGGCCGACCTGATGGTTCGTATATCCGCTTCGATGAGAACGCGGCGGTGATCCTCCAGGCGGGCAACAATCCACGCGGCACTCGTATTTTTGGTCCGGTTGCTCGTGAGCTGCGCGACCGCAATTTTATGAAGATCATCTCCCTGGCCCCAGAGGTGCTTTAGGAGTGGCTTCTCGCGCCATTTGGTAGAGGGAGCAAGGTAAAAGATATGGCAATCAAGGAGAAAGAGCAGCGTCCACTGCATCTGGCGCAGTTGCATGTGAAGAAAGGGGATACCGTGCTGCTGCTGGCTGGCAAGGATCGCGGCAAGCGTGGTACGGTCTCGAAGACGATGCCGCGCCAGAATAAGATTGTGGTGGAAGGCTTGAACATCGTCAAGCATCACGTGCGTGCCGGTGGGCCGATGCGTCAGCCGGGCATTGTGGATAAAGCGATGCCATTGCATGCGTCGAACGCAATGCTGATCTGTACCGAGTGCGGCGAGCCGACCCGCGTGGGGCATGAGCGGCGCCCCATGGGCGTAGATCAAAAGGAGCGCGTGGTGCGCATCTGCAAGCATTGTGGTAAGGCCATTCAAGATCGAGCAAGGAGTTAGGCGCCGTGGCGACACCCAGACTGAAAGAAAAATACCGCCAGGAAGTGATCCCGGCGCTGCAAAAAGAGTTCAACTATGCCAATATCATGCAGGTGCCAACGGTCCATAAAGTGGTCATCAATATTGGCATGGGCGAGGCGCTTCAGAACGCAAAGGCAATGGATAACGCGGTGCGCGATCTGACGGATATTACCGGCCAGAAACCCGTTGTGACCAAGGCGAAGCGTTCGGTAGCGACCTTCAAGCTGCGCGAGGGTAAGTGCATGGTGACGTTGCGCGGCGAGCGGATGTATTACTTTCTGGATAAGTTGATGAATGTGGCTCTGCCACGCTTGCGCGACTTTCAGGGCATCTCTCCCGATGCGTTTGATGGTCGGGGGAACTATACGCTCGGCATTCGTGAGCAGTTAGTCTTTCCCGAAGTGGAGTACGATAGAGTGGACAAGGTGCGCGGGATGGAGATCACGATTGTCACGACGGCGCGCACCGATGAGGAAGGGCGGCGACTGCTCAAGCTGATGGGCATGCCGTTTAGGAGTTAGCACAATGGCAAAAACATCCATGATCGTTAAGTCCAAGCGCAAGCCGAAGTTTAAGGTGCAACAGCATAACCGCTGTGGCATCTGTGGCCGCCCGCGCGCCTATATGCGTAAGTTTGGCCTCTGCCGTATCTGCTTCCGGCAGTTGGCTCTGCGTGGAGAACTGCCTGGCGTGACAAAGTCTAGCTGGTAGGCTGCGAGGAGGAATCACTATGAATATGACTGATCCCATCGCGGATATGTTGACGCGCATCCGCAATGCGGTCATGGCGCGGCACACCCGCGTCTTGATCCCTGCCTCGAAGATGAAGCTCGCTATTGCGCGGATTCTCAAAGAAGAGGGCTACATCAGGGACTTTGATCTCCTGAAGGATAACCCGCAGGGGACCATTCGTATTTCGTTGAAATATGTGGAGAAGCGGCCAGTGCTGACGCAACTGAAGCGCGTCAGCCGACCTGGGCTGCGGGTGTATACCAAGCGAGATGACATTCCGCGCGTGCGCGGTGGTCTGGGCACAGCCATTATCTCAACGCCCCAGGGGTTGATGACTGGTCGGCGGGCCTATCAGCTTGGTCTTGGCGGCGAGGTTGTTTGCTATATCTGGTAGCTGAAGCACAAGAGAGCGCGCAGCACACCGCGCTAGCCCAGAGGTGGGTTGCTTGTTTCGGCTTGCAGGAAGGAAAAGAAGATGTCGCGTATTGGGAAAGCGCCGATCACCGTGCCGCCAGGGGTGAAGGTGCAACTGGGTGATGGAAATGCAGTCACCGTCACGGGTCCAAAAGGCTCGCTGACCAGCTCTTTCCATCCCGACATGAAGATTGCGCTGGAAGACGGCAAGATCGTAGTGGATCGGCCTAGCGAGAGTAAGCAATATAAATCGTTGCATGGACTGACGCGCACGCTGGTGGCAAATATGGTGACAGGTGTCACCCAGGGCTTTACCAAGAATCTGGAAATTAACGGTGTGGGCTATCGCGTGGCGAAGGTCGGCAATAACCTCGTCTTCCAGGTTGGCTACTCACATCCCGTGGAGTTTGACCCACCCCCTGGCATTCAGTTTGCAGTCGATGGCACAACCAAGCTGAGCGTATCAGGCACCGATAAATATATGGTAGGCCAGGTGGCGGCGCAGATTCGCAACATCCGTAAGCCAGAACCTTATAAGGGCAAGGGCATTAAGTACGCTACGGAAGTGATTCGCCGCAAAGCCGGTAAAGCTGGTAAAGTTGGCGGCAAAAAGAAATAGGCATCGGCTCATCAGACCTCTGGCAGCTTTGATGCTCTAGCGATGGATAGGTGAGTTATGATTAAGAGCTTTAACGCAAACAAAGCGAGGCTGCGGCGGCATCGGCGCGTGCGCAAGCGGGTGCAGGGAACGACAGAGCGTCCCAGGCTCTCGGTCTTCCGCAGCGCGGAGCATATTTATGCGCAAATTATTGACGATGAGCATGGGCAGACATTGGTGGCGGCTTCATCGCTGGAGCAGAGTGTACGTGAGGCCGACAGGTCCAATGGCGCCAGTGGCCCAGCAGCCGCCAAGCAGGAGCAGAAAGCCAGCGCCGCGCCTGCCAGGGCCGCTAAGGCTGAGGCTCCCACGAGCAAAGGTGAGAAAGCAGGCAAGGGTGGCAAAGGCGAGAAAGCGGCCCCTCCGCCACCAGTAGCTGCCGCTCCTGAAGATGAGAACCTGCCCACAGGTGTGAAAGGCATTGCCAATAATCATAAGGTAGCCCAGGCGCGATCCATCGGGTTGCTGATTGCTGAGCGCGCCAGGGAGCGCGGCATTACCAAGGTCGTCTTTGATCGTGGCGGCTATATTTATCACGGTCGTGTGGCTGCCCTGGCCGCTGGCGCCCGCGCGGGCGGCCTGGACTTCTAGCGAGGGAGAGTATGGCGAGGATAGACGCTTCAAAGCTGGGGAATCTTGAGGAAACGGTCGTTCAGGTCAGCCGCGTTGCCAAGGTGGTCAAGGGCGGTCGGCGCTTCAGTTTCCGCGCTCTAGTAGTCGTAGGTGATCGTGCCGGGCATGTTGGCGCTGGTCTTGGGAAGGCCAGCGAAGTACCTGAAGCGATTCGTAAGGGCGTGGAGGATGCCAAAAAGCATCTCGTTGCAGTGCCCCTGGCAGGAACAACGATACCTTATCTGGTAAAACATTCGTTTGGCGCCTCTGAGGTGCTGCTGAAACCGGCGGCTCCTGGCACGGGGGTGATTGCCGGTGGCGCGGTGCGCGCGGTGGTGGAAGCGGCTGGCATTCGTGATATTCTCACGAAATCACTGGGTAGCTCGACTGCGCTGAATACAGTGGCGGCGACAATGGAGGCGCTGCGCGAGATGCGCGCGCCCGATGTTGAGGCTGCCCGCAGAAGTCGAACGGTGGCCGATCTGGTTGGCGCCCGACGCGCTGCGCAGATCGCTGAGCAGGCCAGCAGGGCGGCTCTGGAGGCGCCAGTAGTCGAGCGTGAGCGCGAGGAGCGGCCCCCGCGTGGGGATCGTCCAGATCGCGGTGGGCGTAGTGATCGCGGTGAGCCGCGTGGTGATCGCGGCGGTCGTGGCCCTGGTGGGCCGGGTGGTCGGCGGCGCTCGTAGCCGTGTAGAGATGAGAGGCTGGCAGGCTTCACTGAGGAAGAGGCACTGTACTGATAGCCCTCGATAGGTATCTGTGTGGCAGCAAGTAGGAATGTTGTCCTGTCGCCTTGTCCACTTGCTAGCTGTGAAGCCTGTGTAGGTGATATGATATGGACGACCTCTCCCGGAGTGTCCTGAGCAATATCCCTGGAGCGTAGAGAACTATGAGCAAGTTGCGAATAACCTGGGTGAAGAGTGCGATTGGTTATCCCGTGCCCCAGAAACGGACGATTCAGGCGCTGGGGTTCCATCGCCTTCATCAGGTAGTGGAGCATGAGGATAATCCCAGCGTGCGCGGGATGGTGCAGAAAGTGAACCATCTGGTGCGTGTAGAGGAGGTGGCCCTGTGAGGCTGGCAGATTTACAAGCGCCTCCTGGCGCGCGTAAGGGGAAGCGGCGTGTGGGGCGTGGTCATGGCTCTGGCCGCATGAAGACGGCTGGGCGTGGCACCAAGGGCCAGAAGGCCCGTACCGGCGGCAGCGTTCCATCATGGTTTGAGGGCGGCCAGTTGCGCCTCTCGCGCCGCTTGCCCTTTATCAAGGGGTTCAACAACCTCTTTAAGCGGGACTATGCCATCATCAATGTTGGTCAGCTTCAGGTGTTTGAGCCGTCCGCGCAGGTGAATGCGGAGACCCTGGTCGGGTCTGGCATTCTGAAGCGGTCGGCAGCCAAAGGGTTCATTAAGATTCTTGGGGATGGCGATCTGGATCGCCCTCTGCATGTGCGCGCGCATGCCTTCTCGGCGAGCGCGCGGGCAAAGATTGAGGGAACCGGTGGGACGGTTGAGGAGATTGTTATCCCAGCCCCTGCCCGCACGAAGCGCGCCAAGAAGCCCGTAGCGCCAGCGTGATCCATGTGGATGAACAAACGCTTCGGCGGAACTATCGGGTTGGGAGATCATAGCTCCTTTGACTCCCCAGCTTCGCGTTTCATTCGTTATGGGTAATAGGCGTGTGAGGGTCGGCTCATCCGCAGCATCGTTTGCCAGCGATGGGCTGCCGCTCACATGCAAACAATAGTCTTTATTCAGAAGATTTGCTTCATTCCTGGTGATCCCCCAGGTGGGAGACCAGCACACCTGGATTGGTAGATTCGGAGGCCATCTATGTGGGAGCGTCTACGCAGTATGTGGACGATTCCAGACTTGCGCAATAAGATCCTTTTTACGCTGGGCATGTTGCTGGTGTTTCGCCTGATTGCGCATGTGCCTGTGCCGGGCATTGATCCCACAAGCCTGCAAAATGCGCTCGGCAAGAACCCGCAATATAATCAGCTCTTCGGTC
>JBJKSJ010000287.1:0-4307 GCA_046704085.1 Ktedonobacterales bacterium
CTGCTCTACTGTCAGGGAAGTCAGGCAATGGCGGTTTATCTGCTGCAAAAAACAGGCGATCTCTTCACCCCTGAAATCCCCTCAGACATCACCGCGCCTGCCGGTGGCTCCGTTGTCGCCATCATTACGAGTAGCAGTCCCAAGGTAATACAGGAGGTTTGTACGGCGCAATCGGGCGGATAATCACCCATCGTTGAAGGTATAGGTATAGAAGGAAACCTGGCCCAGCGTATTCAGTTGTGGGCGATAGACGCCAGGGGGCAGGGCGCCGGGCGTCTTGAGCAGCGTCTGGAACTGATCGGCCCGCGACTGCGTGATGATGATCACTGTTGGCCCGGAGCGGGCCGAGATGTAAGCGCGCAGCACGGAGAGATCGCCGGTGCGCTGGCCGCTCACCTGGGTGTCCAGAAAGCGAATCGGCTCGTAGGTCCAGATCACGCTGTCGTCGCTGAACAACAGCACCCGCGTGCCCGCAGGCAACTGCGCGGCGTAGCGCGCAATGTCGGTATAGAGGGCACGCCAGACGATTCCGTTCACCTCATTGGGATAATCAGTAAAATAATGCTGGATGCTCTGCCCGGCGCTGTAGGAAACGACGACCAGCGCCAGCAGCGCGCCCAGCAAGGCCGTTCGCCAGCGGCGGCCAGGGTCTGCCGGAACCAGCGCCCATTCGATGCTGTGCCAGACACGCCCAACCGCCCGCACCATCTCTTCCAGCGCCAGCGCCGCCAGCAGGCAGAGCGCCGGAAGCATCACCAGCAGCCGGGGCCACCAGGGCATATCAATTGTCAACACGCCGCCCAGCGTCACCGTGCTGACGACCCAGATCACCAGCAGCAGACAGAGCGGGCGCTTGATATGCAGCAGCGCGTAGAAAAAGCCAATCGTCACCAGCGCCGCCACCAGCGCGTCAAACATGGGATAGAGCGGGCCATACTGGTAGCTCTGGTCGGGCAGGCCACCGACGATCAGTGGAACCGCCGCAAGCTGGCGCTGCAAAACGGTCCAGAGGTCCACTGTGCCAAACTGGGCGAGCAGATGGGCCCGTGTCTCGTCGGTCAGGTTCAGGATGAGAACTTCTGCCTGGCGCGATTGCAGAGAGGCGGTATCTTGCAGGAAATAGACACCCATTGGGCCAAACGCGATCAGAAAGCTGAGCAACATCCAGCCAATCATCATCAACCGCCCCTTGATCCACTGGCGATGCCAGAAGAGCAAGCCGACCAGGAAGAGCGGCACGATGAGAAAGACGATCCGCGCGCTGAAATAAACCTGCACGCTCAGGCTTAAGCCGATGCCCGCCACGACCGCCGCGAAGGGGTTCTTTTTGCGCAGCGAGCGCACCAGCATCCAGAGCGTCAGCAAGACAACAAAGGGAGCGTGGATGTAGTGGATGCCCATGCGGCTGAACTGGATATGCAGATTGGAAACCGTCATCAAGGCGGTGGCGACAAAGGCAACGCGCCGCCCGACAAACTCACGCGCCAGGGCATAGAGCAGGGCTATGGAGAGGACGCCGATGATCACCGATGAGAGCCGCAGGCCAAAGAGATCGGCGCCCACGACGCGCATGACCAGCGCGGGAATGCCATAGCCCAGGACGGGCAGGCCATACCAGCCCACTGAGATGAGTGAGGGCACCCCGCCGCTGAGCCAGCGATATGCCTCCAGGCCGCAGGCGGCCTCATCGCCATGCACGATATAGGGCTGGGTGGTCAGGTTGGGCAGGCGCAGCAGCAGCGCGGCCTCCAGCAAGACCACCAGCAGGACGACATCGCCAAGAGGCTTCCAGAGGTCACGCAGACGGGCAGCAAGCGAACGAGGCGGGCGCCCCTGCGCGGCTACCCATTCATCCGCTGGCGCGGCCTCGGCTCGATGCTGCGCTGGCTTCTGGCGCTTGAGCCAGGTGTAGCCGCCTGCCGTCAGCAGCAGCAGGGCCACGCTGCCAATCCACCACCACTGCGCCGTCGGGCGACCGGCAAAGGTGCGCGCGCCCAGATCGGCGATCAGGGACGCGAGCAGGGCAAGCATGATACCGAGCGTACACAGCAGACCACGCCAGGCGCGCCGGAGGTCTGCCCAGCGCAGGGCGCGCAGCGATGCCCTGGCGCTTGCCGGTTGCCGGAGCGCGGCATCCAGCCAGTCCTGAAATCGGGCCACAAGCGGTGGGCGCTGGGCGGCGGGTTCAATCTCTGTCCACGAGCGATAGCGCCTGCGGCCAACCCGGCGTATCTCGCGCCAGCTCAGCAGCACAGCGACAAAGAGGGCGAACAGCACCGAGAGAGCCACCGGACCAGGCGGCACGCTCACCTGCGCCGCGCCGCCGCCCGAAACTGCGTACGTGCCCAGATATGCCTGCGTTGCCACCGCCCCGGCCAGTCCGGCGACCATCACCAGGAGGAACGCCAGGCGACGCTGCATGCTTGCGCCGCCCCTGCGCTGCTGGCGGGAAGCGGTGAACGTATCCTCAGCCGAGAGCGCTGCCCGGTTTGTCCCTCCAGTGACTCCGCGCTCTTCAGCATCACTCATCGCCCGCGCTCCTTCCTGCTGGGTCTGTTCTCTTCAGGCAAAAAGGATAGCACAACGCGCTGGCGCTGTCTATGGCCTCGCGCCAGCATTCAGGCAGATCGCAGGCGCGGAATGACTTCTTTGGCGAAGCGATACAACGGCTCGTGGTCATAGGCGATGCGCGGGAAGGAGAGAAGGAAGTAGTTCACGCCCACGTCAATGAGCGCCTGGAGGCACTCAACGATCTGGTCAACAGTTCCTATCGGCGCCTCCCGCGCAAAGTCGGCAAAGCTGGCCCCTGTCGCCCGGCGCGCGGCCTCAGTCGCCCGTTCCGGGTCTTCGCCTGGCCTGAGCAAGACGAGATCCTCCAGGCTGGTCGAGCGGATAATGCTGTCATAATCGCGTCCCAGGGCCGCGCAATGCTCGCGGAGAACGGCAAACTTGTGACGCACGATCTCCGGGTCGGGGTCGCCGCCCTCCACATTGCAGGCATCGGCCCAGCGCGCCACCAGTTTGAGCGTGACCTTTTCGCCGCCGCCGCCAATCCAGAGCGCCGGATGTGGCTGGCGCACGCCCTTGGGTACATTGATCGGCGCATCGATGTGGTAATACTGGCCGTGCAGCGTCGGCGCTTCCTCGGTCCACATGCGCGACACAATCTCACACGCCTCTGCAAAGGCGCGCATGCGCGCCCAGGTTTCAGGAAACCCGTAGCCATAGGCGCGCCACTCGTGTTCATACCATCCAGCGCCCAGGCCACAATAGAGCCGCCCATGACTGAGGACATCAACGGTAGAAGCCATCTTGGCGAGCAGTGCCGGATTGCGATAGCCCGCGCATGTGACCATCTGGCCCACCTTGACCCGCTGGGTATCGCGCGCCAGGGCCGATGTGATCGTCCAGCACTCGAAGACGGTTTGCTGCACGGGAACCGGGACAGGATGAAAATGATCGTAGACCCAGATCGAGTCGTACACATCGAGGGCATCAACCGCTTTGGCGACACGCGTCATCGCCTCGTACTGCTCGATGGGATCGGCAATCTCCGCCAGGTCCATGCGCCAGCCCTGCGGCACAAAGACACCGAATTGCACAGCCATACATGGTTTTCCTTTCTTGCCAGCTTGTCTTGCCTGTACCCCCGGCGTCTCGCCGGGCCGCCCCTGGCAGTGTAGTGCGCCTGCTCTGCTGCGTCAAGCGCGCGATGTATCAGCGTAGGCCAGGCGTCGCCTTCCGCCTCCGCAGCAACACGCGTACCAGAACCACAAGCGCGCTCACAGCCCCAATGAACCCGAACAACGTCCAGCGATAGACCGCGCCATAGGAGAGATGGGCAAGGCCCAGGCCAAAGAGGGGATACAACACCATCATGGCGAGGCTGAAAAACCCTGTTTCGAGCGATAGCACGGTGGCGCGCTGCGCTTCTGGGATACGCTCGTTCAGGTTGGTGCTGACGGCAGGCTGCATGATCGCCGCCGCTGCCTGGAAGATCACCAGAAAGCCGATCAGCCTCTGGATCGTAGCGCGCCGGGTCAGGGCTTGTCAAGCTTCATCCCTGTAAATTCGGCGACCCACTGGGGAAACTGGGAAAACTGGGGAAAGTTCAGGCCACCCTGGAAAAGTGGTAAAAGTGGGGAAACTTCGATATGCTATACTCCCGCCCAGAATCCTGAAGGAGAGAGGAAGAGAGCGTATGCGTGTACTTGTGACCGGCGGGGCCGGATATATTGGCAGCGTGATTGTGGAAGAACTGCTGGCGGCGGGGCATCAGGTAGTGGTCTATGATTCGCTGATGAAGG
>JBJKSJ010000288.1:0-2673 GCA_046704085.1 Ktedonobacterales bacterium
CCCCCGCCGCCTCGTTGTTGTCCTCTCAACGCTGTTCAAGCGGGCGGCTAGGTCCAGCTAAACTCCCACCAGCCACTGCCGGATCCTTTCTGGCCCGCGGAGTTGACCGCCCAGACCTCCCAGCAGCCTGGTTGTGGCCCGATGAAATCAAAGGTATAGGAGGTGCCCGTCAGGCCAGTCTTGTAGACCTGGGTCGAACCGCCGCTACAGGAGGTATTCCCGCTCACATAATAATCCACCTGAACGATGTAGGTTGCCGCGCCAGAAACACTGGACCATTGGAGCGTGGTCGTGCGCGGCGTCCCATTGAACTGCGCTCCATTCGACGGCGAGATATGGCTTGGCGCGCCCGGTATGGCCGGCCTGGGCGTAGGTGTGGGTGTGGGTCTGGGCCTGGGTGTGGGCGTGGGGCTTGGGGCCACCGTTGACGTAGCGGTTGGCTCGACGGTAGCGGTCGCCGTTGGCCCGGTGGTTGGACCAGTCGTCGGGCCAGTGGTAGCGCCCTGCGTCGTCCCTGGTGTCTGCGTAACCTGCGCGATTGGCCCATTTCCTCCTGAGTGCGACGAGAGGATAAAGGCGGCAGCGCCACCGCCTGCCAGGACGATCAGCAGAATCAGCGCGACCAGCAGGACTATGCGCCCGCCAGAACGCCGTCGGCGCGTGGCTGGCGGCAGGGCGGCTGGCAGATTGGGGGGCGGTAGTACCGGAGACAGGCCGGAGCGCGGTGGAGCGGGCAAGGTCAGCGAAGATCGGTCTTCAGTATATATGCCCGGAGGCAGCGGAGCCTTGGCCGTAGGGGTTGGCCCCGTCGAGGAGCGCCATTCAGGAACCGCGCCTGGTGGCGTCGGACCAGAAACCTGGGGCGGAACGGTCAGTGTTCGCTCTCCCTCTTCGCCGGTCTGTCGAGCCGCAGGCGCAGGCGCAGCGCCTGAAGGGGTGCGGGTGATCGTCTTCGCCTCCTGCTGGTTCAGGGTTGCGGCCTCCTGGTCGAGCGGACCAGAAGGGGCCGTCGGCTGGGGGGCGGTCGAGTAGGACAGGTCTGGCGCCTGGCTGGCAGGCTGAGCCATTGGCTGAGGGATAGTCGAGAACGCAGGCCCAGTCGCCTGGCTCACGGGCTGATCTGCCTGGACTCCTGGTGGCTGGGCCTGGGGGAACGGCGGCGTGACCTGCGTGGGCGCTGAACGTATCCACTGCTGCTCTGCGCTCATCGGCTCCAGCGGCGGCGGCGGCTGGGGGAACGGCGGTGTGACCTGCGTGGGCGCCGAACGCATCCATTGCTGCTCCGCGCTCATTGGCTCCAGCGGCGGCAAAGGCTGAGGGAGGGGTGGCGTCACCTGGGTCGGGGCGAAATAGACGCCCATGCCTGGCTGGCTGGGCTGATTCCCGGCAGGCATGCCCGCTGGCGGCGGAACGATGGTGGAGGGCGGGGGCGGGAACGTCGTGTACGTCTGCTCTCCCTGGCTGGCGTGTTCCAGAGCGGTGGCAAAGGCGCGGATCGTGGCAAAGCGGTCCCTGGGGTCTTTGGCAAGCGCCGTCATCACGACCTCTTCCAATGCACGCGAGATCGTGGGGACTTTTTCATGCAGCGGCGGAGGGGGCGCAAAGAGGTGCTGGCTGCACAGTTCGGTAAAGGAACCCTGGAAGAGCGCCGTCCCGCTCAGCCACTCGTAGACGATGACCCCCAGCGAATATTGATCGCTGGCCGAGCGGGGTCGGCCTTGAATCTGCTCTGGGGACATATAGGAGACGGTGCCGACGACCTCCAGGCTGCCCTGGAGGCGCGAACTCTGGGCGACCAGGGCAATGCCAAAGTCCGAGAGCAGAATCTCATTATTGCGCCCCACCAGCAAGTTTTCTGGCTTAATGTCGCGGTGGACGAGGCGCTGCTCGTGGGAATAGTTCAGGGCTTCGGCCACCTGCTTGACATAGGGCACTATCGTCTGCGGGGCGAGACGACTGCCCTTGGGATGGCGATCACGCAGGGTGCCGTTGGGCGCGTAATCCATCACCAGAAAGGGGACAGCGCCCTCGACCCCAAATTCAAGCACGCGCACAATGTTGGGATGGACCAGGCGCGCGATGGTGCGCGCCTCGTTGAGAAAGCTGTCCATGTCGCCAGTGGCAAGCTGCACGTGAAGCAGCTTGATCGCTGCTTGCGTCCTCAGGTAGACATGCTCCGCGAGATAGACCTCAGCAAACCCTCCATGACCGAGCAGACGCGCCAGGCGATAATTGCCAAATTGCTGCCCCACACGATCAGCCATACCGTACTTTCCCCTTTCCCTCCACGAGAACCTTGTCAAAACTCACTCGCTTCCAGAGTAGGACTATTGTAAAGCAGTTGAGTTGGTCTGTCAAGAGGGGAGTTGGCAGTGAGAAAGAACGCTGGGCGCTCAGCTACACTCGACTGAACGCCCAGCGTTCGACCTGGGACTTTCCGCGCCGACGCGGCTGAGGCCAGGCGGCAGGCATCGTACCCTCCGCGTGGCCTGGGCGAGTGCTAGGCGACCGTGATGTCCGAGAAATCGGCGCCGCGAGTGTTGAAACTCCAATACAACGACCCGGTGTTCTCATTGAAGGCGTAGACGTAGCCATCATCCGAGGCAATGTAGACAATCCCATTGGACGTCGCCGGGGAGGACTCAACACCTGCCGCCGTCTGATATTGCCAGA
>JBJKSJ010000289.1:0-11806 GCA_046704085.1 Ktedonobacterales bacterium
CTCGCGTGGGGATCAGGAGGGAGCAGCCTCCAGATATTTTTTGGCCTCGGCAAGTGTCATATCGGGCGCGGGGACGATCAGGTCTGAAGTCACAAGTTCTTCGTCAGGCACTTGTTGGCCGTTTTGCCGGATGAGATTGAGCAGCTGGTTGAGCAGGCTGTGAAAATGATCATGGTCGCTCTGATGCACTGCCTCCAGCAATTCATTGTCCAGTCCAGCAATGGCCTGCATATGGCTGTCGTCGATGCGGTACTGGTTCTCGCTGAGAATCCGTACAATCATACTTTTTCTCCCCTGGCCTATTGCCCGCTGGGAAGCTGCTTCTGCCCCTGGGCTTGATTGCCAGAGCCAAGCTGCAACTGCTGTTTCATAGCGGCAAGCTGGGCATCGACCTGCGATTGGCTGGAGATCTGGTTCAACTGGCGATCAATATAATCGCCGCCACCGGGGCCAATTTGCCCAACCTCCTGCAACGTGCCCTGCTCGATCAGTTGGTCCATCGCGTTGGCGCGCGCCTGCATCGTCAGCACTTTATCCTGCGCGCGCTGCACAGCCATGTTGACATCGGTCATCTCTTCCGAAAGGCCCGTTGCCGCCTCACTGATCTTGACCTGCGCCTGGGCCGCGCCGTACTGCGCCTTGACCATCTCCTTTTGCGTGCGGAAGGCTTCTACCTTCGCCGAGAGGCGCTGCTCAACCTGCACAAACTTCTCTTGCTGGGCCTTCAGTTGCTCGATCTGCTGCTGGAAGCCGGTGATCTGCGTCTGCAAGTTCTGACGCCGCTCCAGGGCCATGCGCGCCAGGTCTTCGCGATTGGCTCCCAGCGCCTGCCGCGCCTGGTCCTCGTACTTTGCCATCTGCGTCTGCACCTGGGCCTGTTGCAGTTCCAGCCGCTTCTCGTTGGTAACAACATCGGCGATGGCGCGCCGCAGATTCTGAAGCTGTTCTAATTGCTTTTGATAGGAATAATCCAGGGTCATACCGGGGTCTTCAGCCTTGTCCAGCGCCGAGCTAAAGACCGTCTTGATATACGTCGTAAATCGGGAGATCAGCCCCATCGGTTCGTCCTCCTGCTTCTGCGGACGCTGGCTGATCGGCCTGCCCGCAGGAAAAGCGCCCACAAACGGCCCGTGCTCTGCCGGACCACTATGAGCATGATACAGCAACTGACGCCCTGGCGTCAATGGATAACATTTTGCTATGAGCTGCGAATCTGTCACTATGGTGAGCGCCTGTAAGCACCCAGGTGCCGCTTTTTAAGGATTCGAGAGCCTTCAACAACGGTCTCAAGGATGTTGACACATGCTGGCTTTCTCCTGTATGTTACGTGTAACGTTATTGCGTTGCACGATATATCGTCACACGTAATGGTAAGCCCAAGAGAACATGATAGGAGTAACAAAAGAATAGGGGAAAGCACATCATGCCGACACGCTCTAAAGTAGACGCCTGCCTGATCCTGGGGTTCTCTGTGCTGTTTTATCTGTTCTGGCAGGTCTGTAAACAGCAGCCTGCTCTGGCGCAGGTGGCGACCTTTACAGAAGACCCCTACGACGCTGTGGGATCATTTGGTGTACTGTTTGCCCTGTTTACGGCCCTGCTCTCCGTGATCCGCGCCTTTCGCCCTTATCAACCGAACACGGCGTTAAACGGTCAACAGGTGCTGCTCGCGCGAGCAGAATATCTCACCTGTTTAGCCGCCGCCGTCACCCTGGGCGCAGACATCGTTGCCATGCTCCGCTACCCGGCTGTCTGGTTTGGCTCCTCAGCAGGATACATCCTGGCCGCGTTGGTGGGCGGGATGGCCCTGCTTACGGCACTGATGGGATGGCGTATCCATCACACCGTGCGCCAGAGCAAACTACCATCCGAGCAGCATGGCTGGACCAGAGCGATTGTGATCTCCCTGGTGGGAGCGATCATCTGCGCTTTGTATCCACAAAATTGGCGCCAGAATACTCCAGTGGGCGGACTCTGGACGGTGTTTGCCCTCTTCACGATTGTAGTGGGTATGATCATCTTCTTTGCCTCGGTGTGGGCCTGGGGCATGGCGCTCTCTCCTCCTCTGGAAACGCAGGTCGAGGATTTCATCGATGATCTTGCCGCGCTCTATCGTTGGCTCAAAGCGCGCATTGGACCTTTCGGCGTCGTGCTGACCCCTTTTGAGAAGGCGCTCGGTTCGCCCTTGCTTCGACCAGTGGTGAACTGGTTGAATCCAAGAAAGCACAGATGGTATGCTAGCGCGCTCATTGGAATATTCATAGGAGTAGTCCTGGCCCTTGGCGAAGGCCATCTTCACCCAAGGATCGGCATCGTGGCAATATTCGCTGGTGTGGCAGGCGTAGGGGTCGTGATGGGCTATGCCTTCTTTGTGCAGCCTTTGAGGCTTGCGTGCCGTGATACCCACTAACGAGCGTTCCCTGGTAGGCAATCACCGTCATCTATGCTACACTCCAGGGGGACGCCAGCTATCTGGCAAACACTGTTTTGTTGCCTTGCAGCGAAGGGAGCGTATACCAATGATTGTCGCGGAAGCCGATGACACCATCAATCGCCCGCCGGAAGAGGTCTTTGCCTTTGTCAACGACCCCACCAGACTGCCGGAATGGCAAAAGGCCGTCGTCGAATCCCGGCGCACCTCCGAAGGCACGCCGGGCGTTGGCTCAAAAGGGATCAACGTGCGCAAGGTAATGGGCCAGAACGTTGAAAGCACCTGGGAGGTCATCGAGTACAAGGTCAACGAGGGCTATAAGGTCAAAAGCCTCGCTGGCGGGCCAGTCGCCTATGAACTCAGCTACACCTTCACAGCGGTTGAGGGGGGCACGCGCGTGCAGGGCAGGCTTCAGGCCGAAGCCAAAGGGGGACTCAAGGTCATGGAAGGGATGATTTCTGGCGGCGTGAAGCAAGAATTCGTCGAAGATCACCAGCGCCTCAAGGCGCTGCTGGAAAGCCAGTCGTAGCGGTTCACCAGCAGCGCCGTGCCTGTACCCCCGGCTTCCAGCCGGGCCGTCCTGGGGGGCCGGGGGCGTGTGTACCGCCGTCCTTCCAGGCGGCGCGGCAATTCGCCGGCTTCTAGCCGGCGGTACACACGGGCGGGGGCTTAGCTGCGAATCAGCGCCAGCACCTCATCGCGCTTCGCTTCCATCAACGCTTTGGTATCGCCCTCCAGGTTCAGGCGCAGCAGCGGCTCTGTATTGGAGGGGCGCACGTTGAACCACCAATCCTTGAATTGCACGGTGACACCATCCAGATGGTCTATCTCGGCGCCCTGCGCCCGATAATGCTCCTCGATCTGTTTCAGCTTGCCAGGGATGTCCTTCACCTCGCTGTTGATCTCGCCGCTGCGGAAGCGGGTATCAATCGGCTTGAGCAGTGCGGAGACGGGCTGGTCCTCTTCGCTGATGAGTTCCAGCACGATCAGGAAGGCGATCAGCCCGGAGTCGGCGTACCAGTTGTCGCGGAAATAGAAGTGGCCGGAATGCTCGCCGCCAAAGATGGCGTTCTCCTCGCGCATCTGCGCCTTGATGAACGAGTGGCCCACGCGCGTGCGCACGGCCTTGCCACCAGCGCGCTCGATGGTTTCGGGTGTGCTGCGCGAGCAGATCAGGTTATAGAGGATCGTTGCGCCGGGGTGCTTCTTGAGCAGATTCTTGGAGACCAGCGCCGTGACCATATCGCCGCCGACCAGATTGCCCTGCTCATCGACCAGAAACATGCGGTCGGCATCGCCATCGAAGGCGATGCCCAGGTCGGCGTGATTCTCGCGCACCGCTTTTTGCAGGTCCACCATGTTCTCCGGCTCAATCGGGCTGGCCGGGTGGTTGGGGAAATTGCCATCAAGCTCGAAATACAGCGGGACTAATTGGCAGGGCAGGCGCTTGAAGACACGCGGGACTACCATGCCTGCCATGCCGTTGCCCGCGTCAACAGCGATCTTGAGCGGTTTGATCTTGCTGACATCGATGAAGCTCAGCGCGTGATCGACGTAATCTTCGGTCACATCGCGGCGGATGATGCGCCCCGGCGCTTCGGGCCTGGGGAAATCACCCTTGAGCATCAGGTCGCGGATGTCGTTGAGGCCGGTGGCAGAACTCAGCGCGATGGCCTGCTCGCGGCAGGTTTTGATGCCGTTATATTGCTTGGGATTGTGCGAGGCGGTAATCATCACGCCCGCCGAATAGTTGAACTTGCCGACGGCGAAATACAACTCGTCGGTGGTCGTCATACCCAGGTCGATGGCATCAGCCCCTTGCTCGATGACGCCGCGTATCAGCGCCTCGGCCAGGGCGGGCGAGGAGAGGCGCATATCGCGCCCGACGGCCACCTGGGTGGGATTGAGAAAGAGAACCAGCGCGCGGCCAAAGCGATAGGCCGCCTCTTCGTTCATCGCGGTGGGATAGATGCCGCGCACATCGTAGGCGCCAAAGATGTTGGGATTGATCGATGTTGGTGTCGCCATAGCAGGCTCCTTGTAGCTTTTATCGGGCTGCATACAGCCCAATCTCTTCGGCAAAGCTTATGCCCGCAGCCAGTGGGCCAACGCCAAAGGCGGAGGCCACCGTCTGGCCCAGGTCAGCAAAAGAGGCTCTCATGCCCAGGTCTACACCGCCGCGCAGTTCCGGCCCCCAGGCCAGCAGCGGCACGCACTCGCGGGTATGATCCGTGCCGTGCGCGGTCGGGTCCACGCCGTGATCGCCGGTAATAAAGAGCGCGTCACCGAGACGCATACGCGCCTCCACAGCGGGAATCCAGGCGTCCACCTCGCGCAGCGCCTGGGCGTAGCCCTGCGCGTTGCGCCGATGTCCCCAGAGCATATCGCATTCCACCAGATTGACGAACAACAGGCCGGTGAAGTTACGCTCCAGATAGCTCAGCGATGCGGCCATGCCCTCTTTATTGGTTTCAGTATGATTGCGCTCCGTCAGGCCGCGCCCGGCGAACAGGTCTTCGATCTTGCCCACGCCGATCACCGCGTCGCCCCGTGCCGTCAGCAGATCCAGCAGCGTCGTGCCCAGTGGCTCCAGCGAGAAATCGCGGCGGTGCGACGTGCGCACGAACTGGCCGGGTGTGCCCTCGAATGGCCGGGCAATAACTCGACCGACGGCGTGTTCTCCAGTCAGCAATATTCGCGCCGTCGCGCAGATGGCATAGAGTTCTTCCAGCGGAATGACTGCTTGATGTGCGGCGACCTGGAAGACGCTGTCTGCCGAGGTGTAAAGAATCGGCTTCCCCGTGCGCAGATGTTCTTCGCCCAGTTCTTTGATAATCTCCGTGCCGGAGGCGGCTTTGTTGCCCAGCACCTGACGGCCAATCGCCGCCTCGAAGCGAGCGACTAGATCGGGCGGGAAGCCGTTGGGATACGTTGGCAGCGGGCGGTTGAGGATGACACCGCTGATCTCCCAATGGCCGGTGGTGCTGTCCTTGCCCGCCGAACGTTCGGCCATCTTGCCCCACGCGCCGCTGGCGTCGGGGCGCGGCGGCGTGCCCCGCATGGGAGTGATATTGCCGATGCCCAGGCGGCCCAGGTTGGGCAATTCCAGCCCGCCAACGGCGCTGGCGCAGTGACTGAGTGAGTTGGTTCCGGCGTCGCCGTATGCCTCAGCATCCGGCGCGTCGCCTGCCCCAACGCCATCAAGGACCACAATCATGGCTCGTTTGAGGGTTTGTGCAGACATAGGCATGCTCCTGGCTACATAGCCGTTCAGCAATGTGGCGCTGTATTGATATGCTGGCCTTATTATAGTCCATTGGAAGAAAGAATCTGGCCCAATTTTTGTTAGTGTTTTGTGCAGCAGTCTGTAGGATAACTGGTCTCATGTGTATTGCATATCCCTGGATTCAGGTGCTACACTGCCAGCAATCGTCTCAATGGTTGTTGCAACCCCAGAAAGAGCCACATGAGCATGTCTCAGAATCAAGGGCAGCGTCCTCCCCAGCCCGATCAGCACGCTGCGCCGCGTGTAATCGCTCAGTCTGAGAATCCGCCTGCTCTCCAGGCGCGCGAGTTGGAGGCGCAGCTTCGCCGAAGTGAAGAACGTTTTCACGCGCTGGCAGCGGCGGCGGGGCAGATGCTCTGGACGACCAACCCGGAGGGTCTGGCCGAGGAAGACCTGTCAGGCTGGCGCGCCTTTACCGGCCAGAGCTTTGAGGATATGCAAGGCCGGGGCTGGCTGGAGGCTGTGCATCCCGATGATCGCGAGCGTGTGGCTCAATGCTGGTCAGAGGCCGTCGCCAGCCGCAGCGTGTTTGAGAGCGCGCCTCGTGTGCGCCGCGCCGATGGCGTCTATCGCGTCTGCCTGCTGCGGGGCGCGCCAGTTGTTGGGCCGGATGGCAGCGTGCGTGAATGGGTCGGCTTCTGCATGGATATAACCGAGCGTCAGCAGCAGCAGGAGGAGCGCGCCTGGCAGTTGGCACGCGCGCAGGAAACCCGGCGCGAGCTTGAGACCACGCTGGCGGCGCTGGGCAAGAGCGAGACGCGCGCCCGCCGTCTGGTAGACGCCAATATTATTGGCGTCATCGTCGGCGATCAAGAGCGTGTGCTGGATGCTAACGACGCTTTTCTCAAGCTGGTCGGCTATAGCCGCGAGGAGTTGCTAGCGGGGGTGGTGCGCTGGCCGGAGATGACGCCGCCAGAATATCGGCGGCTGGACCAGAACGCGCTCAAGCAGATGCTGGCGACAGGCGGTTCGACGCCATACGAGAAAGAATTCGTGCGCAAGGATGGCCGCCGCGTGCCTGTGTTGCTTGGCGCGGCGCTGCTAGAGGAATCGCCTCCTACCAGTGTCTGTTTTGTGCTTGATCTCACCCAGCGCCGCCAGTTAGAGCGTCGTACTCGTGAAACGTTGGCGGCGCTGCTGGAGATGGCGGAGGCGCTGGTGTATCTGCCTGCCGCCCAGACAGAGGCAGGCGAAGCGCACGCGCCCGCCCTGGCCTATGGGGTCGTGCGGCGCCTGGCCGAACTGACGCGCAACCTGCTGGGCTGCCACCACATCACTATCGTCTTTCTGGCGCCAGGGACCGAGGCATTTCAGCCGGTGGTGGCCGTTGGTGTCCCCTCGAAGGAAGAACAGGCGTGGCGCTCTGCCGTTGAGGGGATTCGCTTGCAGGAGTATTTCCCTCCTGAGGTGATTACCCGCCTGCGCGCGGGCGAAACGCTGGTCATCGATCAGGCAGAACGCCTGGAGACTTCGCAGCGGGCCACGCGCCAGATTCCTCGCTTCCTTCTGGCGCCGCTCCTCGTTGGAGATACTGTGCTGGGTGGGCTGACCATCGATTATGGGGCTGAGCCGCATGAGTACACGCCCGATGAACTGACCCTGGCAGGGGCTGTTGCCCGGCTGGTATCAGTCGTGCTGCACCGCGAGTGGCTTACCCGGCAGTCTGGGCAGCGCAGCGGAGAACTGGCGGCGGCGAGCCAGGCGATGCGCGCCATTGCTGAGCAATGGAGCATCGATCAGGTACT
This sequence comes from Ktedonobacterales bacterium, assembly GCA_046704085.1. Taxonomy (GTDB): domain Bacteria; phylum Chloroflexota; class Ktedonobacteria; order Ktedonobacterales; family DATBGS01; genus DATBHW01. The sequence continues at coordinate 7,463 of JBJKSJ010000289.1, forward strand.
TGACGCAGTGCTGGGCCAGGCAAAGAGCGTCCTGGGAACGACAGCGGCTTTTCTCCTCGCCCTTGACCAGGCGCGCCAGGAGTTGAGACTGCTCAGCGCCTCTGGCCTCCCGCCCGAAAGCCTTGGCTTGCTTGCTGTGCTGAGAGTTGATCTGGAAACCTTCGTGGGGCGCGCCGCCCTGGGGAAAGAGATCCAGGTCGTAGAAAATCTTCAGATGGCCCAGCTTGAGCAGGCGCCAGTCACCGACGCCTTTACTGCCCTGGGGATGGGCAGCCTGGTGGCCGTGCCGCTGGAGGCCAATCGACACCCGGTGGGCGTCCTGGGCTTTGCGGCTCCGACCCCGCGCGCCTATGATGACAAGGCGCGCCATTTCCTGCGGCTCTTGGGCGACATCTTTGCTGTTGCCATCAATGAGGCTAGCCTCCGCGAGAGTAACGCCCAGCTTGTCGCCGCCTCGATTCAGGCTCAGCAGCGCGCCGAAAGTCTGGAGGAAGAGAAAGAGGGACGCGAGACGTTTATCTCGCTGGTGGCCCATGAACTCCGCTCGCCGCTGACAGTCCTCTCTGGCTATCTTCAATTGCTGGAACGCGGCAAGGTGGATGATGGCGCGCGCCGCGAGACGGCCCTGCGCAAGATGCGTGAGCAGACCAATCGGCTCAAACGACTCATCGATGATCTGCTGGATGTCTCGCGCATTGCCAGCGGGCATTTTGCCCTGGAGCCAGAAGTGACCAATCTGGGTGTGCTGGCGCGCAAGGTGGTTGAGGATGCGCAAGCGACCACACAGCGGCATGCCATCCGGCTGACCCTCCCAGGGGAAGCGGTCATCGGTGTCTGGGATCGCCAACGGATTGCCCAGGTGCTGAGCAATCTGCTCTCCAATGCCATAAAATATGCCCCCAAAGGCGGAGACATCCAGCTAATGGTGCGGCTTGAAGCTGAAAGGGTTTGGGTCGAGGTGCAGGACCAGGGTGCCGGACTGACACCGACGGAGATCGATCAACTCTTCCAACCCTATGTCCGCCTTGATCGCACCCGCCAGGCCGTTGGCAACGGCCTGGGATTATACATCGCCAGAGGCATTGTCGAGGCGCATGGCGGGCGTATCTGGGCAACCAGCCCTGGCCCGGACCAGGGCAGCATCTTCACGTTCACGTTGCCCTACCAGGTGCCGCCCTCGGAGCAGCCAGAAGGCGCGTAATCAGGCGCCCTGCGAGAAGCGAAGCCCAGCCCTCCAGGCTGGCCGGCTCACGCTGGCGCTGCGGTCGCCTCGATGACCTTTGCGCCCGTAACGGCGAGCAGATCGGCTACGCGCAGGCGCAGATTGACGCCGCGCTGGCCGCCGTTGATATAGAGTTCCTCTAGCTTCGCGCCGCTGGCATCCAGATAGACCTCGAACGGCTTATCGGTCAGCGCCAGCGGCGAGATGCCACCCACTTTCAGGCCCGTCAGCCGCTCGGCCTCGTGCTGCGGGGCCATCTGCGCTGCTTTCGCTCCGACGCCTTTTGCCACCAGGCGCATATCCAGTTCCCGGTCGCCCGGCGCCATAACCAACAGATGCCTCGTCGTATCAGCAAAAACAACCAGCGTCTTGAAGACCTGGCTGGCCGGAACGCCCAGCAGCGGCGCCACCTCCTCCGCCGAGTGAACTGTTTCTGGATAGTAGAACGCCTCATACGGGACGCGCCGCTTCTCCAGCAGGCGCATGACGTTCGTTTTGATTCGCTGCTCTTTGGTCATGGCATTAGCGCCCTCTTGAGCCGCACATGGCGCGGCAGCGGATCGCCAATCAGCGGCAGCGCGTAGTCGCGGAACGCCTGGGTGACGCCGGTTCCGGCGGCGTCCAGATACTCGTCCGGCAGGAGGCGCTGGGCGTTGGCAAAGGCAGCCAGGTCGTCCAGGCTGGTCTCGCAGGCGTAGCGCGGCCCCGAATGGCGAATGAACGTGACCATCTGATCGCTGGCCCCACGCAGCGCGAAGCGCACAGCGTCCTGTCCGGCCAGATACGCCTCGTCGCGGTCCACAGACGAGACAGCCACCGAAGACATGCGTTGCAAGTCGCCGGGCTTGTCGAAGCGCGCCCGCAGCCCTAGCTCCTTCCTGACCAGTTCGACCAACTGCTGGGCCGTGCCGCTGAGCAGGGGATGGGCAAAGGCGTCCGCGCCTTGCGCTCCAACAGCCCCCAGCGGTTGGCCCTGCTCGTCGCGGATCGTCTCAGCGACGACGACGACGACATAGCCCACCGCCTGATGAACCGCGCGCACATTCGCCAGAAACCGCTCGCGGCTGAAGCGCCGTTCGGGGACGTAGATCAGGTGCGGCGCGTCTTCCGGGCGCTCTTTGCCCAGCGCCGACGCGGCGGCCAGCCAGCCCGCGTCCCGGCCCATGACTTCGATGATCTTCACTGGATAGTGCTGTGGAATGGCCTCGGTACACATGGCCGAGTCCATCGTTGCCAGGGCAATGAAGCGCGCCGCGCTCCCATAGCCAGGGCAGTGATCGGTGATCGGCAGATCGTTGTCAATCGTCTTGGGGATGCCAATGACTCGAAGGTCGTAGTCTGCCTCGCGGGCCGCCAGCGCGATGCGATGCGCCGTGTCGGCGGAATCGTTGCCGCCGATGTAGAGGAAGTAGCGCACGTCCAGCGCGCGCAGCACGTCCAGCGCGCGCGCCGGGTCGTCCGGTTGGAGCTTATAGCGGCAGGAGCCGAGCGCGGCAGATGGTGTCGCCAGCAGGCGGCTCCAGGTTTCGTCGCTCTCCTGGCGCAGATCGATGATCTGGCGTCTGAGAACGCCCTCGATTCCATGCAGCGCGCCGTAGATGCCCTCGATCTGGTCGTGGCGCAAGGCTTCCTGCACCGCGCCCGCCAGACTGGCGTTGATAACGGCGGTGGCCCCGCCGGATTGCCCGATCAGCAGGTTGCCCTTGCGCTGCCGATTCGCTCTGATGCTCATAGTGAACAGAATGCTCCTTGCTTCATAGTGCCTGTGTGACGTTTCTATCCTACAATAAATCCCTGGCTGGTGTGTGGACCCTTTGGGAGAGGAACTGCTGTGATGGCTCCCCTCCCAATGGTTTGCTGGCTTTGATCGAAAACGTCATGGGAATGGGCATCATGCCATCCTTGACGCGCCACCAGCCATCGGCGCCTTCTTCCAGGAATGGCAGCGCCTGCCAGGCGCAGACCGGAAACTCGTGCAGAAATTCGATGCGCAGCCCGGCGTCGGTCAGGGCATTGAGGATTGTGCCCAGCGGGTGAATCCACTGGTAGGAAGGATGCGTCACCTGCGCGTTCGGGTCGGCGTAGTCTCCATCGCCCTCAAACCTCAGCGGCTCCGGCCCCTGGAAGTAAGGATAGCTCACGCGATAGCTGGTCACGGTCTTGGCGTCGTCGAAGATCATCAGAAACGGGTGGCCCTCCACGATATAGAACGTGCCACCTGGCTTCAGGGCACGCGCAGCGACCTGACCCCAGCCCGGTATATCGGGCAACCAGCCCAGCACGCCATAGGACGTATAGACCAGATCGAACTGCTCAGAAAGCGCCTCTGGCAGATCATAGATATTCGTGTGGAGAAAGCGCGCCGGAATAGCAAGCTCCTGGCTGAGCGACTGCGCCAGGGCAATCGCCTTCGCCGAAAAATCCACGCCCGTGACCCTCGCGCCCAGGCGCGCCCAGGAGAGCGTATCTATGCCGAAATGGCATTGCAGATGCAGCAGCGACTTGCCCGCCACGTCGCCCACCTCTTCGCGCTCGATGTTCAAGAGCGAGATTCTGCCGCGCTTGAAGCCCTCCACATCATAAAACGCGGAGCGCGCGTGGATCGGCGTTAACTCGTCCCAGAGGGCGCGGTTGGCATTCATATAGTCTTCCATCGTCTGCTCCTTCGGAAAGGATATGCCTTGTGACAGGCGTGTCTCAACGTGGTTTCACCTGTAGCGCCGCCTACCCTGGCGACGCTACAAAATAATCTCCACCACATCGCCATCCTGCACCGGATGGTCGCGCCCCACCTGCTGGCCGTCGAAGTGCGCTGATGGCCCCCACAGCCGCGCCGCGCGAAAGCTTGCCCCCAGGCGGTGGTGAACCCCATCGGCTACATCGGCCACTGTGGCGCCCGGCTCCAGGGCCAGCGGCTCCTCGGCCACGTCGCCGTTATGGCGCAGGTAGACGCGGATCAGGCCGGTCAGCCGCCAGATAGCTTCTTTGAGCGCGTCCAGGCTGGCGTCGTCGATGATCGAGACGCCGACGATTGCAAGGTCGGGCACAGCAACTTGCAGAGCGGCCAGCGCGCCTTCGCTGGCCTCGTCGATCTTGGTCGCGGCCAGCAGCGCGGGCGGGTC
>JBJKSJ010000290.1:0-4106 GCA_046704085.1 Ktedonobacterales bacterium
AGTTGCGGCGAATGGGTCCCCGCCTTCGCGCTAGTTGATCCACACGTCTCTTGGATAAGCAGAGCCGTGCGGCAGACGCCATCCCTCCCCCCGCGAAGCGGTGGGGAGGGTCGAGGCGCAACGCCCCGGCGGTGTGGGTGGGGGGGGGGGGCCCGCGGCCCATCTGCCTCTGTCTGTCATGTTCCATCCGGCATGTTCTCAAGCACCTGAGTGTTCGACAGCCGCGCTGACGATGCTATAATCCTGACAGGGACTGTGCATGAGGTGTCAACAAGAAGTAGGGGAAGATATGGATCGTGAAGCGTTCAGTGAAGTAGCAGGGTACTATGGACCAGGCAGCGTTACCTGGCGGGTGGACCGCGAGGCTGTGCTGCTGCTGGGTGGCAGCCGCGCGGTGCTGATGCAGCTTGCCCACCCACTGGTTGCCGCCGGAGTCAGCGACCACAGCGCCTATCGGACCGACCCGTTCGGTCGCTTCCGCCGCACGTTCGATCTGACCCAGGCGATTGTCTTTGGCACACGAACCGAAGCGCGGCAAGCCGCCCAGACGATCAACCAGCGGCACCAGAACGTGCGCGGCGCGTTGGATACCGACGCGGGCAGCTTTGCCAGCGGCGCGGCTTATCAGGCGCGTGACCCCGATCTGTTGCTCTGGGTTCACGCGACGCTGATTGATACGATCCTGATGATCTATTCCCTGCTCGTTGCGCCGCTCTCGCCCGCCGAGCAGGAGCAGTTTTATCTGGAATCCCTGCAAACGGCGCGGCTGGTGGGGCTGTCGCCGGATCGCTGTCCGCCGACACTGGACGCTTTTCAGGAGTATATGCGCGCGATGCTCAGCAGTGACAGGCTGGCCGTCACCCCGGCGGCCAAAGAGCTTGCGGCGCTCGTTCTTCATCCGCCCAAACTGCCTGTAGCCTGGCCGCTCTTTGAGGCGACGGCCAACATCACCACTGGCTTGCTCCCTCCGCGCCTGCGCGAGATGTTCGGCTATCGCTGGGGCCGGGGCCAGCAGGTTCTCTTCGCCGGCTGGGTTGGCGCTACACGCCGCACGCTGCGGATGCTTCCCCCCTTGCTGCGGGAGTTTCCCCAGGCGCGCGCCGCCGAGCAGCGCGTGGCGCGGGCGCTCGCCGCAGAAGAGGCGCGCCCGTTGGTTCAGGCTGGAGACTGATGACGTGCCTGGCTTGCGGCTGAAGGCCGCGCCTGCGGCGGCGGCTTCGCCAGAGCCGCCTGGCCTCACTGGGTTCGGCCATTCTCGCTCGCCTGCGGCTCGCTCGCGCGTCTCTGGCGCTTGCGGGAACCAGGTTCCCGCACTCTCGCTGCGCTCGCGCGCCCGCGCCACGAAGCCCGCCTGCGCGGGCTAGGACGAAAACGGGACGTTTTGACCCCTGCTCTGGCGCCTATCCGGGCTGGCACGACCATTCGTGCCAGTTATACCCATCGCGCCGGAAGATCTCATATGCTGCCTGAGCATTCGCCTGAGCATTATACGGCGAGGCGCCTGCCTGCGAGGTTGTGCGCCAGGTTGATGGATAGAGTATCTGGAACAGCCCGCTGGCATGGCTGCCATTGATGGACGTGGGATTCACTGCCGATGGATTCAAGCCGGACTCGCAGCGCGCCACAGCAATGGCTTCATTGGCGTAGCTGCCAAAAACTGACTGAATGATGCTGATCACTTGTCCGCTCCCTACTGGTGGAGGCGGCGTGGGTCGATGAGGTGGGGGCGCTGGCGGTTGGCTGGGGGTGGGGGTCGGCGTGGGGAGCGCGTAGCTTTCTGCCGGTCGGCTGGTAAACAGCAGCAGCGCCTGCTGGGAGGGGTGCAGGCGCCCGGCCTGAAACAGTGAGGTGCTCAGCGCCAGCAGCAGGATGCACAAGCCAATCCAATGCACCTTCGTGGGTCTCCAGCCTCTAATGTCTTCCCCCTCTCTGCGCTGATCTCTCGCAGAACGAGAGATTGACAGCCTGATAGGACGGTTTTGGCGCGCACGAGGGGGAGTATGGCACACCCGGCTTTTTCGCAGCCAGGCGTATAGCCCAAAAGTCATGCTGGTGATGAAACTTCTGGGCTACTTCTTATCGTCATGGTGGGCAGACGGAGCAGCCACCTGGGAGGCTGGCCTCTGGCGCGCTCTTTATGCGCCAGTCTCTACACGCGCAACCGGATTGCGCAGCAGGCCGATGCTATCGACCTCCGCTTCGACAACATCGCCGGGCTTGAGGAACTCTGGTGGATTGCGCGCAAAACCCACTCCGGCGGGCGTGCCGGTAGCGATGATGTCGCCTGGCTCCAGTGTCAGGCCAGCCGAGAGCGTCTCGATAATCACCGGGAGGTTGTATATCAACTGGCTGGTATTGGATTCCTGTTTCACCACGCCGTTGACGCGCAGCCGCAGACCCAGCGCGTGCGGGTCGGCAATCTCATCGGCAGTGACAATCCAAGGCCCACTGGGGCAGGAGCCATCCAGGCTTTTGCCCTTGAACCACTGCTTGTGGCGCGCCTGGAGGTCGCGGGCGCTGACATCGTTGATCACGGTGTAGCCATAGATGTATTCGAGCGCCTGCGCGGCGGGGATGTTCTTGCCAGTGCGGCCAATGATGACGCCTAGCTCGACTTCCCAATCGATGCGCTCGGAGACTTTCGGGTCAATCAGAATGGGATCGTAGGGGCCGTTGACCGTTGTGGTAGCTTTGGTAAAGAAGATCGGGTCTTCGGGCACCTCGCCTTTGTCGCCCCGCGCCAGGCTGGATTCCAGCGCGTGTTCGCCATAGTTGCGGCCCAGGCAAAAGATATTCTAGCGCGGGCGCGGAATCGGCGCGAGCAGATGCACATCTGCCAGGGCGTGCAGCGCTCCCTGTTGGCGAAGTTCCGCTTCGCTGGCGCTCTCAAGCGCCTGGCGCAGTTTTGCCAGACCCTCCCGGCCCTGGTCGATCAGGCTGAGCATATCGGTTGTTTGCGCGAATCCTGGCAGCGCCACCACATCGATGATCTGTTCGCCGCGCACGACCCCCAGCCGGGGCGCGCCCTCGGCGCGATAGGTTGCTAATCGCATAGAGGCTCCTTAATGAGGATGGTATTGGTTGAGGCAACTCCCTTGAGCGAGGGATAGCTGCTCGTGGCCCTCTCTCGTGTGTATTGTACCCTGTCGTGTCTCGTAATGCCTGTGCTGGTCAGGGAGACCCGTCCACCATCAGGTCTCTGGGATGCTCCACGCTGAAGCGCACCTCGAAGACGCGCTGACATGCACAATGTGCGCCGTAAGCTGCATGTTTTTTTAAAGCCTCTCATTGATCTGTTCGGCCTGCTAGTATGGTCGCAGGAGCAGCACCGGGCAGGGTGCGTGATCGAGAACAAAGCGGGCGACGTGGCCGACAGATTTTGGCCCTGGTGGATGCGGTGGCTCGTGCGGTTGCAGGACACGCCGGTTGCAGACGAGAATGAGGTCAATCGACATGGCCGATGCCAGGCGCACAGTCTCCTGCTCTGGCCTGCCGCGCAGCGTCACGCCCTCGATCTGCTCTGCGCCAGGCGCGCCGCCGGGCCAGTGCGCGCGCAGGGCCGCCTGGGCCGTTGCCAGCACCTCAGCGCCCTGCTCTTGCTCGGCCTGTGCCATCTGCGCGAGCAGTTCCGCGCCGCGCTGGCCCATGCCCACAAAACGCTGGCGCAGGCGCTCCATTTCGTGGCTGGGGCCGACATCGACGACATGCAGCAGCACCAGCCGAAGGTCGCTCGGATTCAACAGGGCGAATGTTTGCTGAGCAAGACGCTCGGTATTGGTGCCATCGAGGCAGAGTAAGGCGCGCATAACCAATCCCTCCGTGATAGGACACAGGAGCATCCGGCTGAAGAGTGCTTGTAGCGCCAGCACGGTGGCTGGCGCACGATTTGCCGCCTGGAAGGACGGCGCTACAAGTGCCAGCTTCATAGCATCAAAGCTGAATCATCAGCCAGATTGCCAGTGCCCCAACCAGCAGCATGATGGGCGTGACCATGATGCCCAGCTTGAAGTAGGCCAGCGAGGAAACTTCCATGCCGCGACGGCGCAGCAGCAGCAGCCAGAGAACGGTTGCCAGCGAGCCGACAGTGGTCAGGTTTGGCCCAAGGT
>JBJKSJ010000291.1:0-5227 GCA_046704085.1 Ktedonobacterales bacterium
CGGCGAAACTGTTGCGCCAGCGTAACCGGGCTGGTTTTGAGCAACATTTGGCGATAGCTATGGGGTAAACCTATAAAATTGGTTTACTCGCCCCGGCGCGCGCTGGCAAGCGCGAAGTGCAGCCCTAGCAGCGTTTTGCCCGTCCCCAGGGCGCCGATCACGAGCGTGTTGGTGGTCCGCGTCAGCCCGCCGCCCAGCAAGGCGTCCAGAACGGGAAGATCAAACGAGACTCTGGCCTCTGACGCACCTTGCGTGAGAGGGGTCTCCACATCGGTCTCGTCCAGCGCGTTGGGCAGGAGTGGCGAGGTGAGCGGAGCCACGCGTGACTCAATACGCGGATAGACCACCAAGCCGGTCTGGTCGAGGGCCAGTCCATGTAACCCGTTCAGGGGCGCGGCTCCGCGCATTTTGATGATCTCCAGGCGGCGACGCTGGCGCACGCCAAGAATATCAAAATGCAGGCCGATAATAACATCGGCGGTCGTCGCCTCTGGAAAGAAGGCAGGGTCGCGGGAATCGGCCTCGCTGGTGATGATCGTGGTGGCGCCCAGGATGCTGAGCGTCGTGCCCACATCATAGAGGAACCGGCGCGCTGCCTGCGGATCAAGGTCTGCGCCGCGCACACCCCGAAAGCCATCCAGGACCACAAAGCCCGCGTGGGACCGCCGGGCTGCTGCGACCACTTCTGCGGCGGTGGCCTCCAGGCCGCTGGAGAGAAACTGCTGCAAGCTGAGAAACTGGATAGAGTCGCCAACGAGCGCGTCTTTATAGAAGGTGAAGGCGCGCAAATGGGCGATCAACTTGCTGGTCGGCTCGGAGAGCGCCGCCAGAACCATGACCCGCTGCCCCGCCTGCGCGGCAGCAAAGGCCATCTGGTTTGCCAGCGTGGTCTTGCCGCTGCCCGGCGGCCCAACAATGATTGCCAGCGCGCCGCGTGGCAACCCTCCTCCCAACACCTGATCCAGACTTGGCACTCCGGTTGGTTCCATTGTCCGCCCGGCCCCGGACATTTCCTCAAGCGAGAGCGTATGTTCTTGCTCGCTCACCTGTTCACCTCAGTATGATTTCCAGGGCAGCCTCACTCGTCCCTGGCGTCAGGTGAGGTCAAAGCGAGAGGTATCACCGCCTCATGCCAGGCTCTGGTGTGCGCTGACTGCCGCGTCGGATAGTGAATGGCGCTGGCTCGCACTGTATCATGCCCGCGCCAGAATGGCAAGCCTTTCCCTTACCTTTCCTCCTGGGCTATACTATGGACGGCAAATCATGCGCTTATCTATCAAGGAGCTTGCTTATGTCCTCTCTTTCTACTGGTGCCCAGCGGGGGCCAGACCGCTGGGGATGGTCCCCGCGCCTGGGCGCGTGGTGGGCGTTGTTGGGTGTGCTGGCGGTGCTGCTCTTGACCGCCTGCAACCAGGATACCCCGACGCCCAACCGGGGCGCCAACTTTGGCGATCAAAAAAATCATATTCACGCAATGGTCACGGTGCCGGGGAAGCCCGGCCTGCTTTTGATGGGCACACATTACGGCCTCTATCGCACGACGGACGGCGGCCAGCACTGGAAGAAAGTGCTGGGCGATCCCGGCGAACTGGCCGCGAACTTGATGACGCAATATCTGACGGTTAGCCCGGTCAACCCCCAGCGCGTCTGGGTCGAGGCGATTAGCTTTCAGGATTTGCCCACGCAGCATGCCGGGGTGCCCGGCATCTACACCTCGACGGATGATGGCGCGACCTGGAGCCTGGCGACTCCCCTCTCCAGCCTGCCGTCGCAGTCGCTCTATTACATGACAGCGGGCGCGCAGAATGAGCAGCAACTGTATATCTATATGCAGGGGCTGCAAGCCAACGGTCTCTACGAGACGATGGATGCGGGCGCGCACTGGCAGGCGCTGGGCACGCTCCCCGATACCGAATCGCTGGGGCTGATCCCGGACCCGACGCAGCCAGGGCATCTCTTCGTCTATAGCGAGGCAGGCTTGTTCTCCAGCACAGATAATGGCGCGCACTGGCAGGCCGCGCCTGGCATCAAGGATGGCATCTCCAAGGCGCTGCTGGTCCAGTCAATGCTCTATGCCAGCGGCGATGATGGGACGTTTGTCTCGCAGGATGGTGGCGCGCATTTCACGCTGATGGGCAGTACCACCTTCCAGCATCTGGCGAGCAGCCCGAACAATCCAAGCACCATCTTTGGGCTGAGCGGCTCGTCGTTCTATCAGACGACGGATGGCGGCCAGAACTGGCAGAGCATCTCGATCCCGGTAAGCCGCCTCTTTTTTGCGAATCTGGCAGTGGACCCCGCCAACAGTCAGCAGGTCTACCTGGGCAATTCATACCCGGTAGTCGTCTACTCAAGCGCCGACGGCGGCCAGCACTGGTCACAGATCGCGCCTTGAAGCTGGAAGGGATGCCTGATTCGATGAGGATACCGAGCAACAAAAGCCTGAGCGTGATTTTAATCGCCAGCCTTCTTCTGGCCCTGGCGGCGTTTGCTGCCAGCGCGACGGGCATGGCGCCTGCGGCCCGCGCCGATGGAGGCGCGCCAAATCTGGCCTATGTCTCCGGGACCAGCGATGGCCTGGCCGTGATCGATCTTGCCAGCCAGAAGATTACCAGCACGATCTCGCTGGCGGGCGACCCGCGCGGCCTGGTGCTGAGCGCCGATTACCGCTTCCTCTATGTGGCGCTGGCGGGCAAGAACGGCGTGGCTGTGATCGACGCCAATAGCAAACAGGTCACGAATACCTATCCGACCGGCCCAGGGCCGACGGCACTGATCCTCGATCTGGTTGATCCCAGCCACCTCTGGGTCGCCAACAGCGGCGGCAACACCGTGACGGTTCTCAACCCCGATACTGGCAAGCAATTGGCGACTATTCCGGTGGGCCTGCACCCGACGAGCGTCAACATTGCGTCGCCGACCAGCGGCATCACTGAAACGGATGGGACCAGCGAGGTTTTTGTCGCCAACCAGGATTCCAGCAGCGTCACGGTGCTTGGCTCCGAGAGCTTCAAAGTGATCACGACCGTGCCGCTGCCCAACGGCGAGAAACCGATCTGGGTGACGATTCCGGCGCTGGGCGGCAATGCCTATGTGACGACTGAGCAAGGGCATGTTTATGGCCTGACGCTGGCGAGCCATCAGTTCTTTGGCCCCATCTTCACCGGCCAGTCGCTGCACTTTATGGATTATGACGCCACCAACGGCGAAGTCTATGTGCCTGATAGCCAGGCAAATGTGATCAACGTGCTGCATCCGGCGGGCATTGATCCCAAAAGCTGGACAGGCGAGCCAGTGCGCACGCTGGCAATGTCTGGCGGGCCAACGACGGTGGCGATTACCAGCGATGGCTCGCTGGGGCTGGTGGCGCAGCACGGCAGCGGCGATATAACGCTGCTGGAGGTCCCCACGCGCAAGGTGCTTGGCACGGTCCATGTCGGTGGCGCGCCACAGTTTGTGCTAGCTGGTCCTTTTCCGCCGCTGGTAACGCGCCAGGGCGCGCAGGTACTCCAGATGGTAATCTACGTGCTGATAGGAATCCTCGTGCTTGGCGGCATTGGCTGGCTGGTCTGGTGGATGCGCAGGCAAGAGCAGCGCATCCGTCAATTGCACGCGCTGGAGGATGCCGAATACGAGCGCCAACTGCTCGCCGAGCAGGAACTCAGCGAGGTCCAGCAGGAGCCTGACCTGGAACTGAGCGGGCCAAAGCCCCAGCCAAAGAGCCAGAAGCCGCGCAAGCAATAACAGGCAGTAACAGGCAGGCGGGCACATTCATGTGCCCGCCTGCCTGTTACTGATCAGTTGGCTGTTCGTACCAGATTATAGATGCTTCCCCGCGCAAACGCTGGCGGCCTGCCAGGGCAGGGGAGCCAATGAACCGTTCAGGACGAGGATAGTGTTATGATTGTGTATGGGTACAAGAAAATGAGCGCCGTGATGGGGCGCGTCCAGCAAGCGTGCCCCAAATGCCAGCAGGTGGCGCCGCAAACGGTGGTGCGCGTGCGCACCTGGATGACGCTCTTCTGGGTCAAGGTCTTCCCGATCAAGAAGAAGACCTTCATGCGCTGCAACGCCTGCGGCAATCAGGTACAGATCGATAACGCCCAGGCCGATGCCTGGTTCACCAAAGCGCCCGCGGGCGCTCCCGGCGCGCCCCAGCAGCGATAAGGCGCCCGGCGAACGCCGCCTGTCCCGCCGCCGTCCCTGGCGGCCAGTGCGTGTAGCGCCGCCGTCCCTGGCGGCGAATCGTGAGGCCAGCGTGATGCTGGTGGAACAAGGTGCAGGCGAACGGCTTCATAGATAGCCGTTCGCCTGCACCTTAGAAAACAGCCAAAATCACCTACAGACTCCAGGTCGCCGCTAGTAAATGAAGGTCACGCCCGTGCCGGTGTGCGCGTAGCGGTAATCGACGCGATCCCAGCCACCGCCGTTCCAGTGGAAGTTCATCTCCGAGATCAGGAACCAGCCCCCACTGTAGACCGCCACAACATGCGCGGCGTGTCCGCCGCCCCAGGCGCCCTGGACCCAGGGCTGAAAGATGACCGTCGCGCCGACGACAGGCGTCGTGCCGGTCTTCAAGCCATGCTTGGGCGCGTTTGCGGCCCATTGATAGGCCACGTTCCCCAGATTCTTGAAGTTCTCATCCAGCCGCCGCGTCGCCGCCCACCAGGTGCATTGCCCCCGGCTGCTTGAATACGGGTCGCCGCGAAAGTCGCGCACCGGCCCAAACGAGTGGTATCCAGCGGGCTTACAATGCGCGCAGATGCTAGCCTGGCTGGCTGCCGCTGCGGAGTTCGATGGGATGGTCAAGAACGCGCTACAGGCCACAATTGCACAGATCGCGGTAATCACCATTCGCTTTCGCATAGGACTCTCTTTCTTGCAGAGCTTTCAACAGTGGTTTTTCATTGGTTCAGTCCTTTTCGCCCCATAAGACCCCACCTGAACAGCCTGCTTCCACCACAAGGGATACGCTCATACGCGCAGCTTTTTGCTTGCTGCCTGTGCCATAGAACCATACAGCATGCGGAAACGCAAGCCGGTTAGCCCAAATGTCCTATACTGTCCCATCCGCCTGGAGCGTCGAGACTGTGGGGCATTCCCGCCTGTACCCCCGCCGTCTCGGTGGCGCGTCGCGTGCCAGGCAGGAAGTTGGCGGGGGGGGGGGGGGGGGCGGCGGTGTGTCGCGCCCCCCCCCCACCCACCACCCCGCCCCCGCCCCCACCGA
>JBJKSJ010000292.1:0-14590 GCA_046704085.1 Ktedonobacterales bacterium
GAGATATATGAAGCAGAAACTGAAAACACACAAAGCTATGGCAAAGCGGGTCAAGATCACCGCGTCCGGGAAGTTCTTGCGCCGTAAGGCTGCAATCAGCCACCTGCGCCGCAACAAGTCGCCCGAGTCTATCCGTGCGGCGGACAAGTACTTTCCACTTTCACCAGCTGATACTCGTCGCATGAAACGATTGCTCCCTTACGCCTTCTAAGCGTCTGAAGATAACACGGAGGAAACACACGGACTATGCCAAGGGTAAAACGCGGAGTTCCCGCTCACAAGAGGCACAAAAAACTTTTGCAAATGGCTGAAGGCCATCGTGGTACACGTAAGCGCCTCTTCCGTCCAGCGCATGAGGCGGTCATGCACTCGATGGCGTATGCGTACCGCGACCGTCGCAATCGCAAGCGCGACATGCGCCGCCTGTGGATCACCCGTATCAACGCGGCTGCCCGGCTGCACAACGTCAGCTATAGCAAACTTATTCAGGGACTGCACGCCGCCAATATCGAGATTGACCGCAAGGTGCTGGCCGATATGGCCGTGCGCGATGAAGCCGTCTTTGCCGAGATCGTCGCCCAGGCTTCGGCGGCGCTGGAGGCCAGAGCGTAGTCACCGCTTCCTACGCTCGCGCTGGCGCCGATGATTACCAGCCCTTCCAATCCGAAAGTCGCGCTCTTACGCTCGCTCCAGACACCCAGGGGGCGAGGTGAGGCGCGCGCTTTTCTGGTGGAAGGGCCGCACGTCGTTGGCGCGGCTTTGGAGGCCGGGATCGTCCCCTACCTGCTGCTTTACGAGCCGTCCACGCTGGCGCGCACCGACGCGGGCCGAACGCTGCGTGATGTGCTGACCCAGGTCGGCGACACCGGCCAGATGGAGGCGCTGGAGGCCAGCGACCGCGCTCTAGCGCATGCCAGCGATACCCAGACGCCCCAGGGCGTCGTTGGCGCGGTGGCGCTGGATGACGTATCGCCTGAGCGCCTGCGCGCCCGGCGGCGCGGGCGCTTTCGCCCGCTGCTGCTCGTGCTGGATCAACTCGCCGACCCCGGCAACCTGGGCACGATCCTCCGCTCGGCGCTGGCCGCCGACGTGGATGAGGTCTTGCTCACCCGCCGCTGCGTGGACCCCTATAGCCCCAAGGTCGTCCGTGCCGCCAGTGGCGCGCATTTCCATTTGCCCCTGCTGCCGCAGCAAAGCTGGGAGCAGATTGCCGGGCGACTCGCTGGCGCACCCAAAACTGCGCAGGTCTTGCTGGCCGATGCCAGGGCTGAGCGCCCCTATTACGACTGCGATCTGACCCGGCGCACGGCGCTCATCATTGGCAACGAGGCGCACGGCCCCTCCGCCGAGGCGCGCCGCCTGGCAACGGCCAGCGTCAGCATCCCCATGTGGAACGGTGTCGAATCGCTCAACGCCGCCATTGCCGCCAGCCTCTTGCTCTTCGAGGCCGCTCGCCAGCAGCGCAGCATCTAGTCGCCCAGGCTGCCTTTCTCTTGTACCATACAAGCTATCAGGATATGCTCGATCTAGGAAGGCCATCACGCGCTTGAGGTGTGGATTTGCCGATCTGTGATTTTGGCACGCTGTATGCTGCGTCTTCTGATAGAAAGACTATCAGGTGAACTGGACGCTTTTTCCGTAAGCGCCCTCTCTGTTGCAACAGAGAGAGGAATGGCCCACCGGCTGGTGGATGTTTGACACAGGTTTCTGGCGCGTTGAAAGCTCTGAGTCATTCCCCTCCCCAAAGGAGGTTGAGTGCCCACATGAGCATCGAATCGCCAAAAAAGCCGGAAAATCCTGCGCTGCCTCAAGAGTACGAGACAATGACAGGCGGCGGCGCGGAAGCCGCCGAGATGGCCCACCGGGGTCTGTCGCGGCGTCAGGTCTTGCGCCGGGCAGTTGGTGGAATCCTTGGCCTGATGGGAGCCGAAGCGATTGCTGGCTCGCTCGCTATGTTCTATCCCAATCTGGCCGGACAATTTGGCTCCCCTATTAGCGTTGGCCCTAAGAATCAGTTTAAACCTTCCAAGCCACACGAGGCAGCCATAGATACCCAGGGTGTCTTTTACGTGTCCAAAGCGAAGGCGTATATCATCCATTTTGCCGCCGATACCAATTTCCTGCTGACTGGCTCGATCCTGGGCGACTTGCTGGCCTCAGAAACCTGGGTGAAAGACAGCGACGGGACGTACTGGCTCGCGCTCTATCAGCGCTGCGTCCATCTGGGCTGCAAAGTCCCTTTCCGCGATGATTGCCACAGCTTTAAGTGTCCCTGTCACGGCTCTCACTATAATGTGGATGGCGAGTATCTCGATGGCCCGGCGCCGCGCAGCCTGGATCGGTTTGCGTTTAGTTTCCAGGGCGAGGATGTGATCGTTGATACCGGCAAGATTAATCACGCGGTGGAGCGCCCCGATACGCAGACACGCCTGATCTCTACCAATGGCACGGCTTGTTCTGTGTAATACAGGAGCGCAAGAAATTGGGAGAAAGGACCATGAGAGGCCGAGCGCGTATCCAGTTCACGACTGGCGCGCCTGGCCTCCAGGAGGGCTGAGAACATCATGCGCCTGCGATTGGCTCTGGTTGGCTTTGGCAATGTGGGCCGCGCCTTTGTCGGTCTGCTGAAGGAAAAGGCTGAGGTACTCTCCAGCCGCTACGATCTGACCTGTGCGATTACCGGCGTTGCCACGCGCAGCCGGGGTGGCTTTCTGGCGACAGAAGGCGAGGAGCTTGATCTCAGCGAGGATGGACTACCGCCAGAGGATGCGCCGCCGGGCGCGATGCTGCACGTCACCGATACGCTGACCTTCATCCGCGCCTGCCCGGCGGATGTCCTCATCGAAATCTCGACGCTCTCGCCCCTGGATGGGCAGCCTGCCATCCGGCATATCCGGGCGGCGCTGGAGAGCGGGCGCCATGTCATCACCGCCAATAAGGGGCCAATCGCCAACGCCTATGGTGAACTGCGCGACCTGGCCCTCGAACGCGGTCTGGCGCTGCGCTTTGAATCGACGGTGATGGATGGCACGCCGATCATCAATCTGGCCGAGTTCTGCCTGCCCGCCAGCCGCATTGCTGGCTTTCGCGGCATCGTCAACGCGACCACCAACGTGGTCCTGACCGCAATGGAAGATGGGCGCACGCTGGAAGACGGCATCGCCGAGGCCCAGCGGCTTGGCATCGCCGAGGCCGACCCATCCTTTGATCTGGATGGCTGGGACGCCTCGGCCAAGGCAGCGGTCCTCGCCAACGCGCTGATGGATGCCAGCGTCACGCCTGCCCAGGTCGAGCGGCTGGAGCCTGGCGCCGAGGCCATGCGTCGCCTGGCCGCCGCGCTGCCCGCTGGGCAGGTGCTGCGCCAGGTCGCCGAGGGGCAGCGCCTTGGCGCGAACGTCCGCTGCACAGTGCGCCTGGAGACGCTGCCCGCCAGCCATCTCTTCGCCCAGGTGCGCGGCACCAAAAGTATCCTGACCTTGCAGACAGATACCATGAACGCCGTGACCATCATGGAAGACGAGAGCGGACCGCGCCAGACTGCCTTTGGACTGCTCAGCGATCTGGTCGCCATCGCTCGCCTGTACAGGCCAGGCGCCTAAAGACAGCGCTTTTGGCCGCCAAGATAGCGGCGGCCCACAGCGGTCCCCGGCCCACGTGCCGGGGATACACGCGCCCGCGCACTTGTAGCGCCGGCGTCTCGCCGACAGGGGTGGCGGGCGCGGCGCGCCCGCGGACGTTCGCCCCCAGGAGCGCCGTCCCTGGCGGCGTGTTACATCGGCGTGAGCGCGAAGTAAGTAAACTGGAACTCGGTGCCGGGGCCAGTCACCAGCAAGCCCACCAGTCCGCTGGTGTAGTCGCCATCGCTGATGCTATTGCCTGAGCCTCCCAGTTGCAGCGTCTGCCCATTCACCGAGAAGGTATAACTGCTGCCCTGAACCATCAGCTTCAGATCGTTTATCTGGCTCAGCCCGGCATGGATGGTCGGGCGTCCATCGGTAAAACTCTGGCTGGTAGCCTGGGAAGGGTACTTTACATATTGGTAGCCGCCATCCGAATCAATCGAAAAGGCATAGCAGTATTCGGTAGACCCCCTGGTCGAGCCACGTACAAACAGCCCATAGCCAGGAATCGTTGACCCACCCATCTGCTTTACCTTGATCTCCAGCGTGAAGTTGGCCGGAACCGCTCCAAGCATCAGCGGGCTGATGAAATACGTCTGGGCATATTTCTGGTCAGACGGAATGCTGACGTCATAGATGCCGTGTCCGACAGTCCAATTCAGGTTGCTATCGCCGTTGGCGTTTTCTGTCGGCCAGTGAAGATTGTTCACCTGGAAGTTATCGATGACGGTAGTGGTAACGGGTGTCTGCCCTGCCGGGGTGGTGGCCGTTGCAGTCGGCGTGGAGGTTCCGCCAGCCGACAGCAGCCCGGAGAGCAGATTGCCGCGCACTGCAAGCAAGACCAGCGCGGCCACGATGAGCAGCGACGCCCCTGCAACCAGCCAGGGCACGGGTGGGCGGCGTCTGGCCGGGGCTGGCACAACGACTCCCGGTGCCTGCCCCGGCAGCACAGTAGGCGCTGAATGGCGGCCATGCACTGGCGGCACGCCGGGCGGGGGATATGTCCCCATGCCTGGTGGCATACTCTGCTGAGCAGCAGGGGTTGTCGGCGCCGTATTGGGCTGAGGATAGGTGCTATATGATCCTGCGGGCGTCCGTTGTGGCGTGACAGTTGGAGTGAAGGGAGAGAGTCCCCCGCTGAATGCCGTGCCAGGGATGCCCGAAGGCGTATTGGGCGCAAGCCTTGTTGGCCCGATCTGCGAGATTCTGGTTGGCCCTTCGTCGCTCTGCATGATGCCAAGCGTGCTTTCCAGCGCGGTGGCAAAGGCTTCCGCCGTCTGAAAACGTTCTTCTGGGCGCTTGGCAAGGGCAGAGGCAACCGTCTGCACCAGCATTGGTGGCACAGCCGGGTTCATCTCTCGAATCGGCGGGGGCGTCGCGTTGACCTGCTGATAGAGAATGCCCAGCGGGGTGGTGGAGCGAAAAGGCAAGCGCCCCGTCAGCAGCATGTAGAGGACCATCCCCAGCGCGTAAATATCGGTGCGCGCGTCAACCGCGCCCCCCTGGGCCTGTTCGGGGGCCATAAACTCAGGCGTGCCGATGATGTTGCCGGTAGTCGTCAGTGGCTGCGGTAGGCCAAGCTGTCCCTGCTCCGATTCGGAAGGGTTGGAAAGCAGCTTGGCGATCCCAAAATCAGAGAGCAGCAGGTGGGTCGGGTCTTTCTCGTCCAGCAGCATATTGGAGGGTTTGATGTCGCGGTGAATGATCCCCTGGCTGTGCGCGTGGTGCAGCGCGCGCGCCATCTGAATAGTGTACTTGGTCGCCAGGATGGGCGCCAGGGGCTGACCATTTTTGAGCGTCCCGCTCAGCGTTCCCCCGCCTACATATTGCATCACCAGATAGGTCAGGTTATTCGCCTCGCCAAAATCGTAGACGGCGACAATATTGGCATGCTGAAGCCGGGCAATAAGCTGCGCCTCGCGCTCGAATCGCTCGCGGAAGCCGGGGCGAGCCGCCGCTTCTGGCAGGATGATCTTCAGCGCAACATGGCGCTTCAAGCGCGGCTGTATCCCCTTATAGACACGCGCCATCCCGCCCTCGCCCAGCCGCTCCAACACCTGATATGGTCCAAGCCACGATCCGATCAACTCGTCCGCTTCCATCGCTGGCCTCCCTTTGTACAACGCTTGCCCTTTTCAATCATGCACAGTATAGCGAGTGGCGCTTGTTTGCGCAATGTCTCAGATCACAGTTCGGCGCCCTGCCAAAAAGTCAGCCGCTCTTGCATTCGCAGGCGCCAGTCAATATACTGACATTGATGCTGTGTTGAAGAGGAAGGGATCAGGCTGCTATGGTGATCGATATTCTGGTGCTGCTCCTGATCGTGAGCGGAGTGGCCTTCGGCCTCTGGAAAGGGTTGATCAACCAGGGGCTGGCGATTCTAGGGGTCTATTTGGGCGCGCTGCTGGCGCGTTTTCTCTATGAGCCGCTTGCGCGCCTCTTTGTCTCCATCCTCCCCCTGGACCTGCGCCTCGTCCAACTCATCATGTTTCTGCTGATCATCATCGCGGTCCCGGCGCTCCTGCTCCTGGCTGCCCATGCCTTCTGGGGATCGCTGCGCTTGCCGCACGCCTGGGGGCAGCTTGATCTGGTGGGGGGAACCTTTCTGGGGGCGGTTGTCGGGCTGCTGGCGGCCATGTTTCTGGTGCTGGCTGTCGGCTATCTGGCGGCCAGCGGCCATGTGAACCCCAGCGCCGCCAATTTTCCGCTCTTCGGCTTCCTGGAAAGCTCCTGGTCCTCTTCCCTGCTGCGCGGGCCGGTCGTGCAGGTGGGCCAGATTTTCTACTATATGCTCTTCCCCAACGCGGGCAAAACCATCCCGGACATCCTGCAAGTCTTTGCGCCCCGCTAGAACATCGGTCAAGCAGTCGTGTGTTCGTCTCAGCCCGCGCCACAAAGCCCGCCCGCGCGGGTTGAAACGATGCCTGGATATTCTGGGGTGGGGAGCCTGTGCAGACAGGCTTGGTGGCGTAGCCTCCAGGCGCGGCTTGAGCCGCCAGCCTCCTCCATTTGACAAGAGTGGCTATTTGGGGCTATAGTACCATTACAGCCTCTGTAATGCTGGGGAAACCTTGTTCTGGGGAAGGAGCGGCTGCTGCTTTCCCGCGCTTAATTGCTCCGGTGGTTACATCGCTGCTGGTGCTTGCTATGGCCGCGTCTCTATTTTACCGTTCAGGTGGACCGGCCAATCATAAAGGAGTTTGACCGATGGCGTCAATCTTTAATCCCTTCGACCGCACCGCTCAGGGGCGCGCCAGTGAACTGGCGATGCCCTCTGATGGTGTTATTCCGTATGTGATTGAGCAGACCCCCAGGGGCGAGCGTCACTACGATATTTACTCGCGCCTGCTGCGCGAGCGGATTATCTTTATCGGCACACCCATTGACGATCATGTCGCCAATGTGGTCGTAGCCCAGTTGCTCTTCTTGCAGAGCGAGGATGCCACCAAGGACATCAGCATCTACATCAATAGTCCGGGTGGCAGCATCTACGCTGGACTGGCGATCTACGATACGATGCAGTATCTCAAGCCGGATGTCTCAACCTTCTGCGTCGGCATGGCAATGAGCATGGGCGCGGTCCTCCTGGCGGCTGGCGCCAAGGGCAAGCGTTATTGCCTGCCAAACTCAACCGTCCTGATCCACCAGCCGCTCGGCGGCGCGGAAGGCCAGGCGGCGGATATTGAGATCACGGCCAAGGAGATTCTGCGGCTGCGCAACAGCATCTACGAAATCCTGTCAAAGCACAGCGGCCAGACCCTTGAGCGCATCAAGACGGATTCTGACCGCAACTTCTATATGTCGGCTGAACAGGCGGTTGAGTATGGCCTCGTCGATGAACTGCTCACCCACCAGGAAGAGGCCGCGTTGACGAGCTAGCACACTAGCTGGTCAGGTGAGGTGGCGCCGCGCCCGCGCAAGCAGGCGCCTCGCCACTTCACCGCGCATCCGCGCCGCGCTCCGCTTTCTTTGCCGCCTTATATTGGCTCTTCTGCTTTGCCAGCTTGCTCTACGGCTTGCTGCGCCTCCCGTATCCCTTTCGCCTCATCTCCAGCGATCTCAAGATCATCCTCTGCTGACTGCCACATCGCGTTGGTTGTAATACTGGTTCCTGGTCGTTCTCTGTCTGGATACTCCACATGGGAGGAAGACGCATGAGTGCGCAAGCGCGGCTGCGGCGCGGTCTGTTTGAATTGCTCTATAAAAATCGGCTGCTCTACTGGTTTGCCAGCACCATCCCCTTTGCCGGGCAGTGGCGTGTCTGGCAGCGTCTGGCCCTGCCTCGCCTGCGTGGGCACGAGGTGCTGGAGGTTGGCTGCGGCATTGGTGACCTGCTGGTCGATATGACGCGCGCGGGCTATCACTGCCAGGCAATTGATCGCTCGCCACAGATGGTCGCGGCCACGCGCTCCAGGCTGGCGCGCAGCGGGCTGGACGATCAGGTTGATGTCTATGAGGGCAGCGTCCAGGCGCTGCCCTTTGGCGACGCTTCGTTTGATAGTGTCGTCAGCACGTTCCCAACCGAGTATATCGCCGAACCGGCGGCACTGCGCGAGATCGCCCGCGTGCTGCGTCCTGGCGGGCGCTTGATTGTCATCATCGGCGCCAACCTGCTGCCAGTTGGCCCGCTGCGCTTCCTGCTTACCCTCCTGCATGCCCTCGTCTATGGAGGCCGTCCCTCTGTGGCAGGTCGCGCTGATGGAGCACAGCGGGCAGGTGATGATGCTGTGAATGGCCGCCCATCATCAATAAATGACCGGCGGTCAACAAGAGGAACAACCGCTGTCGGCCCGCGTATACCCCTGGAAGCGGCGGGCTTGCGCCGCATCGAAGAGCGCGTCGTCGATCATGCCTGGGAGGCATATATCCTCATTGGCGAAAAAGCCAACCAAGTGAAAGGGAGATAAGCCAGAGCCGCCAGATAGAGCGGCTCTGGCTTTCAGGTGCAAATAGATTCTATGCACGAGAAAAGTATCCACACGCTGGAATATCCGAAAATCCTGGAGCGCCTGGCGCGCGAAGCCGCGTTTTCGGCCAGCAAAGAACTGGCGTTGGCTCTTGAGCCAGGCGCCGATCTGCGCGAGGTGCAGCGCCGCCAGGCATATACCACCGAGGCCCGGCGACTCTTAGAGCTTCGCCCGGATGCAGGCGTGCGTGGCGCGCGCGATATTCGCCCGCTCGTGCTGCGCGCCGAGCGCGGCGCGATGCTCGCTCCCGGCGATCTCTTAGACGTACTCAGCACGGTTCACAGTGCCATCTATGTGGCGCGCATGTTCACCAGGATTGATGAGGATCTGCCGCTGCTCAAAGCATTGGCCGCCGATCTGCCGCAGCGCCCGGCCCTGGCCGAACGCATCGAGCAGAGCATCAGCGAAGAGGGCGAGGTGCTAGATTCCGCCAGCCCCACCCTGCGCCGCCTGCGCATCGAGATTCGCGGCGCGCAGCAGCGCCTGCAAGAGAAGCTGCAATCGCTGCTGAATGAGTACCGCGTCTCCTTGCAGGAACCCATCATCACCATGCGCTCAGATCGCTATGTCTTGCCGGTGCGCGCCGAGGCGCGCGGCCAGGTGCGCGGCATCGTGCATGACCAATCGGCCAGCGGCGCAACGGTCTTTATTGAGCCGCTGGTGGTGGTCGAGATGAATAACCGCCTGCGCGAACTGCACCTGGCCGAGCGCCAGGAGATCGAGCGCATTCTGACGGAACTCTCGGCAGAAGTGGGCAGCGAGGCGCTCTCGCTCAATCTGGATGTCGAACTGCTGGCCGAGATCGATCTGCATCTGGCAAAGGCGCGCTACAGCCAGCTAACCGACAGCAACCCGCCGCGCCTGAACGACCAGGGCCGCATGAAGCTGATGGCCGCGCGCCATCCGCTGCTGACCGGCAAGGTCGTCCCCATTGATTTTCGCCTGGGCGATGACTTCTCGATGGTCGTCATCACCGGCCCAAATACTGGTGGCAAGACGGTGGCGCTCAAGACGGTGGGCCTGCTGACGCTGATGGCCCAGGCCGGGCTGCATATCCCGGCGGATGATCGCTCGGAGATTACGATCTTCGAGCATATCTTTGCTGATATTGGCGATGAGCAGAGCATCGAGCAAAGCCTCAGCACCTTCTCCTCGCATCTGAGCCGTATCATTGAGATTCTCAAACAGGCGAACGCGAAAAGTCTGGTGCTGCTGGACGAGTTGGGCGCGGGGACCGACCCTAGTGAAGGATCGGCGCTCGCTCGTGCCATCCTGATGTCTCTGCTGGAGCGCCATGTCGCGGCCATAGCCACGACGCATTACACCGAACTCAAAGCCTTCGCGCACGATACGCCCGGCGTGGCGAACGCTTCGGTGGAGTTCGATGTGGAGACGCTCTCGCCGACCTATCGCCTCCAGATCGGCCTGCCAGGTCGCAGCAACGCGCTGGCGATTGCGGGTCGGCTGGGCCTGCCGACAGACATCATCGAACAGGCGCGCCAACTGCTGGGCACAACGGGTGTGCAGATGGAGAGCCTGCTGGAAGGCTTGCAGGAAGACCGCCGCGTCGCCGCCGACGAACGCTATCATCTGAGCATGGAGCGCGCCGAGGCGGAGCATCTGCGCAAGCAGTTAGAGACCGAGCGCGCCCGCTTCGAGGAGGAGCGCGTGCGCATCCTCAACGAGGCGCGCGCCCAGGCGCGGCGCGAGTTGGAGCAGGTGCAGGCGCAACTGGCGCGCATCAAGGCGGAGGTGGGCAAGCAGCGTCTGACGCCGGAACAGCTTGCCCAGATGCGCGCCCAGGTGCGCAGCATGGAGGACCGCGCTACACCTTTGCCAGAACCGCGCCCCGCGCCCGCTCTTGCTCCCGATGAGCCGGAAGGTGGACCGTTGCAGGTGGGCGATACCGTGCGCGTGCGCAGCCTGAACCAGACCGGCGAACTGGTCAGCCTGCCGGATGCCAGAGGCGAGGTCGAGGTGCAGCTTGGCCTGCTCAAGCTGCGTGTGTCGGCGGAGAACCTGGAGCGGCTGAGCAAGCGCCAGGCGCGAGGCGATGGAAGCAGCGGCGATGGCGTGCGCGGCGTCTCGCTGCCTAGCATCACCGAGCGCGAAATGCCCGCCATGCAGCTTGACCTGCGCGGCCAGCGTGTCGAGGAGGTCTTGCCCGCTGTAGAGCGCTACATCCACGACGCCTATATGGCCGGGATGCCCTTTGTGCGCATCTTGCATGGCAAAGGGACAGGCGCCTTGCGCCAGGCCGTGCGCGAGCAGCTTGCTCATCATCCGCTGGTGCGTTCGATTGCCCCTGCCGCTGCCGCCGAAGGCGGCGAGGGCGTCACGGTCGTCACCCTCTCCCAATCCTGATGCGCTCTATTGCCAGCCCCGCCCCTGTACCCCCGGCTTCCAGCCGGGCCGTCCTGGGGCGGGGCTGGCTTGTACCGCCGCCGTCCCTGGCGGCGCGTCCTGGGGCACTGGCTGTCAAGCAGTGCCCCAGAGGGCATCCTCAGCCAGATACAGGAGTCTTGCGCAAGACTCCCGCCAGCCAGCGCCGCGTCGCGCGCGGCGAGCGCAAATGGATGACGGCCAGATGCGCGTATTCTGGCCGGGCAAAGAGTTCGGGATACTCCCTGCGTCGGCGTTGATAACTTTTCAAGGCCCAGACAAAGAGCGAATCGCGGCTGAGGAATTGCCCGCGAAAGGTCTCGCGGTTGCCATTCCACAGTTCCGTGCGCGTCGCGGACCGCCAGATGCCGCGTTTGAAGAGCCGCCAGAGGATCAGCGGCAGCGAATAATCCAGCCAGATGAGCGTATCCCCGCGCCCCCAGACCAGATCGCGGACCGCGTGATAGTTCCCATCCGTGACCCAGCCATCCCTGCTGAAGGCTGCGCCCACGCGCTCGCGGAATACCTCTGTTGGCGCCTCTGTCCAGTTCGGCCCCCAGTGGAGCGCGTCCAGTTCCACATGCGGCAGCGCCCGGCGCTCTGCAAGCTGGCGCGCCAGGGTCGTCTTGCCAGAGCCGGTCGTGCCGACCACAATGATGCGCTGGCCCGGCTGATCAGGAGGGGGATGAGTATCATGCTTTGTAGCCATAGCGGCAGAGAGTATAG
This sequence comes from Ktedonobacterales bacterium, assembly GCA_046704085.1. Classification (GTDB taxonomy): domain Bacteria; phylum Chloroflexota; class Ktedonobacteria; order Ktedonobacterales; family DATBGS01; genus DATBHW01. Next base: position 11,696 of record JBJKSJ010000292.1, read on the forward strand.
CACATCTACGCCTGGCGTGCCGCGCCCGCTTCTTAACCTGCGAAGGCGGGTTTTGTGGCGGAACGCCTCTAGGCGCAGTTTTAACCGCCTGCTCTTTTAGCTGAGCGTCAGCGCGTAGACCAGCCCCAGCCTACCGTTCCAGAAGGCCTCGATGGTATAACTGCCCGGCGACAGCGCGCTAAACTGGAACCAGTAATAACTGCTGCCCCCGCTCACGCGCTGCGCTGCCTGGGTGCTGGCAGTTGTCGCTCCCTGCGGGAGAATGAGCAGCCTGACGGTTCCCCCGCCGGGGATAGCGCGTGGGTTGAAGCAGACGGTTACATAGAGCGTTCGGCCTGCTGGCAGACTGGCTCCATCTGGATTGCTGTGGCAGCCGATATCGACGCTCAGCGCCGCGCTGATGTTGGCGAACGCTGCCGCCGCCTGCGGGTCAATCGTTGGGCCGCTCGGAGTGGGCGTTGCTGTGGGCGTTGGGATGGGCGTGTCGGTAGCGGTGGCCGTCGGCGTGGGCTGGGTCAGGCCCAATTGCAGCGGGGCGCTCTGCCCGCTGCCCTGCGGCGGCGCGGCGGCGGCCAGCAAGGTGATCGAGAGGCTCAATAGCAGCGCCAGGCAGATCGAGCCGATGCCCGCAATGGCCTGGGCGCGTGGTGTGGGCATGACCTGATCGAGCCACTGGCCCGCGTGGCCCCTGCCTGCCATCCGGCGCGCCAGCAGCAGCACTTTTGCGCCGAGACTCTGGATGAGGGAGATCGGTTCCACAATCACAGGTTCTTGCGCAAAGAACCCTGGCGGCTCAGTCAGAGCCGATTCGGCCAGATGGCTTGATTGGTCTGGCCCCTGCGGGTGCGCTCCTGGCTGGGGGCGCTCAGGCTGCCGCGCAGGCGCCCCGCGCGGCGGTTCTGGAGCATCCTCTGGCTCATCATCATCGATCAGGCTCAGATCGCTCAGGTCCAGATGCAGCCGGTGCTGGCGTTCTTTGGTATCTCGGAATGGCTCCAGGGCGCGGGCAAATTCTTCCGCGCTCTCGAATCGTTCGCTCGGCTGCCTGGCGATGGCCTGGGAGACAACGCGCGCCAGTTCGCGCGGAACCGCCGGGTTGAAGCCGCGAATATAGGGCGGCAATTCGTGCAGGCTCCGGTTGAGAATCACGCTGGCCGAATCGCCCGAAAAGACGGGTTTGCCTGCCAGCGCCTCGAAGAGCAAGACGCCCAGCGCGTAAATGTCGGTGCGCGCCGTAGGTTTGCGCCCCTGAATCTGTTCCGGCGCGAGATACGCTGGCGCCCCAATCGGCAGGCCCGTGCGCGCCCGATACTCCGCCTGGAAAAGTTGGCTGAGGCTAAAGTCGGTCAGCAGGAGATGAGAGGGATTCTCCTGATCGATCAAAATATTCTCTGGCCGCACGTCCAGATGCAGCACCCCGCGCTGATGGGCGTGATGCAGCGCGTGGGCCATCTGGATGATCGGGGTGACGGCCTCGCCAACCGCCATTGGCTTGCCCAGGCGGGTCTTGAAGACGCCGCCCGTCACATTCTGCATCACAATATATGCCAGCCCCTGCTCCTCGCCAAAGTCATAGATCGAGGCGATGTTGGGATGGTTCAGTTGGGCGATGGCCTGCGCAATCTGCTCGAACTGCTGCACAAACTCAACCTGGTTTTCGGCGTCAATGCGCAGCACCTTGATGGCAACGTGGCGGCGCAAACGCGGCTGGAACGCCTGATACACATAGGAGTAGGCGCCCCTGCCCAGTTCCGCGAGCAGTTCATACTGCCCCAGTTGCTGGCCGATCAGATGATCCCATTCCATACAGTTTGCCCTCGCTTGTATCTCTGGCGGAAGAGGCGCGGTAGCATCCCTCTTCTACAGCAATTCTCTTGCCGATTGCAGAGTTTTCTCGCACGAATTCGCGGCAAGTCTGTCTCAGGCGTCTGGCCCATATACTTGCAGATTGCTGAACCCGGCTTCCATGTCTGCCCCCTCGACCATCACGCCAATCCAGCCGCTCGGATAGCCGCCAGAGTCGCTGACGGTTTCCACTTGCTGCCCGTTGATCAACAGCGTGAAGTTGCCATCTCTGGCAATGACGGTCAGTGTGTTGGTTGCGCCCTTGCCAGGGTGAATCGCGGGGGAACTGGCCCAGGAAACCGCCGTGAGGTCGGTCCAGCCATTGTTATAGTTATAAAAGCTGAAGCCCCCGTTATCTGCATCGTGACGAGCAAAATCATAGGTCCCGTTGGGGCTGACAAAAAAGACATACTTATTGCCGGGCGTCGTCGGGTCGGCGCGCAGAATCAGGCCAGCGGCGTAGGGCACAGGGGAGTTGGGGTTGGCATCCGTATAGGTCGTGAGGGTCACGCTGATCTTGAAATTAGCAAACGTCTGCTGCTCATAATAGGCGTTGAGCGTCATCGTCGGGTCAGGGTTATGCAGATGGTACTGCCCATCCTTGAAAAAGCTCGTCGTGCCATCGTTCATCCAGCCATTGGTATTGCTCGCCAGCGAATCCAGAAACAGCGGTGCGCCCGCCGTCGCGGTGGCCCTGGCAGCCGCCATCGCGGTGGCCTGGGCGCGCGCCTGGGCGGTGGCTGTGGCGTGGGTGGTCGCCTGGGCGTTCTTATAGTCTCTGTAGCCGAAGATGCCCAACCCGGTGATCAACGCCAGGATCAGCGCGATGCTGCCCAGCGCGATCAGCCGCCCCGCCAGCGGGCGCGGCGGTGTTGAGGTGATCGGCGTTCTGCTTTTGGCTCTGCCTCCTGGGGCCGCGATTGAACCCGGCAGCGCCGGGGCGCCAGCAGGACTGGCGAGCGTGGGCGCGCTGCCAAAGTTCGGGAACCCTGGCGTGCTGCCGTTGAGGAATGCTGGCGCCGTATCGCCGCCAGCGGCGGCCTGCTGAGT
>JBJKSJ010000293.1:0-3434 GCA_046704085.1 Ktedonobacterales bacterium
GGTCTGGGACGAGCCCAGGGGGCAAGCGGCTAAAGGCTGGGGACCTTACGACCGGCTCTATCGGGCTGCTGATCGGTGGCTGTATGTGGCGGCGCTGGGCGAAGGAGATCAGGAGCGCCTTGGGCAAATAGCGGGACTTGAAGGCGCTGACACGCTTGCGGGCGCTGAGCTTGAGGAGGCCATTGAGCGACGATTTGCCCAGACCCCTGCCGCTGTCTGGGTCGAGCTGCTTACCGCCGCTGGCATTGGGGCGCACGTGCTCCTGGATTATGACGAAGTGATGGAAGACAGCAGCGTCAAGGCGCGTGGTCTGAGCATTGTGCGCGACCATCCTGGTGGTGGTCCGGTCCGTCTAGTGGGGCCATCAAAGCGGCTCTCATTCACTCCAGTCAAAGCCACAACTCCAGCCGGGGCGCCAGGGAGTGATACCCTCGCCGTGGTGAGCGAACTTCAGCTGTCAGAGCCGTTTGCCGTTCTGGTAGAAAAGGGGGTGGTCGCCGAAGCGCTTCCCGAGGGGGTAGCTTTCGTCGGGCAGTTCCGCTAGCCGCCGCAGCCCTCGTGCGGTAACACAGGTTGAAGGAGGAACGCGTATGTACATCCTGGTGGTAGCGGCGTCGCCAGCGCCGGTCGTCAGTCTTGAAGAGCCCGATGACTGTCGTCGCTTCCACGTCGCGATTCGCAACCTGTCAGAGGATGTCGCACAGCAGGCGCTCGCGCGTGAAGACATGGGGGCGTTCAGCGACCACGACACGGCCTGGATCAAGATCACAGCGCTGCAGAGGCTGGCCGGGGAGCGGGTCCAGCCAGATTGGCCGGAACGCTTCGATGGGATGCTGCGCTATGCCCAGAGCAAGGGGTGGCTGAGCTCAGATGGGACACGGGTCAGCGGACACTGTGAGTGGGAGCAAGAAGCCTGACCAGAGGCGGACGTACGAAGCTACCACACGTTGCTCCTATGCTTGCATGGGCCGCCGCAAGTATAGGCCGCTCGCTGCGGAGCTTCCAGGAGAAACCCGTAACGGTCTCAACTCAGACAAGCGGTGTATCCAGGATCGACGGCAGGGAGCGCAAGATCTCCAGGAATTCTTGATACATCTGTTCGATGAGTTCAGCAACTCGCTGTGCAACCTCAGTAGTATCGCGACGGAGGAAGGCGTCGAAGATCCGCTCTTCCATCTCGAGGTTCCAGGGGGGGAGAGATTGAAAACGAAGGGCTAGGCTAAAGAACCGCTCCATTTCGTCGTAGAGACGCATACAGATCTCAGCAAGACGTTGATTTCCGGTCGCATTGGCGGCTGCCTGGAGGAAAAGATGGGCTTCCTCGATCCAATTGTCCGCTTGCCTGTTTGTCTGTGCTATTACGTGCTGGATGCCCGCAACGGAACTGCGCTCTGCTGCCAGGGCCATCATGGCGGGCCAGACGATGCGCGAAACGGCGAAGATTTCTTCAAAATCACGCAGGGTCAGAGTCGTCGCCTGGTAGCCGCTGCGCGGGATCACACGCACAAAGTTTTCACTCACCAGCCGCGCCAGGGCTTCCCGCACCGGGGTCTTGCCATAGCCAAGGTCCTGGGCGAGTTGCTTTTCGGTGAGGCGGGCGCCCGGCAGGATTTCGCAAGTACGAATGCGGCGCTTGAGCGTATCGTAAGCCGCATCAGTCTGCGAGTTGAGTTCAAGGGTTTGGACGTTCACAGTACTCACTCTTTACCGTTGGAAGTTGTCGAGTTCCGAGATCGGTTCGTTGGATACCAGCACGCTTTAGCTAGGAGAACGCAGTTGGGGATGAACACATGCAGCCGCCTATGCAGCATGCTGACGCGCATCCGCTGGCTGCTCTTATTGTAGCCCATACATTCGTCGCGTCAAGGGAAAAGGCGTCTGATGCCCTCACGCTTTCGTTAGCAGTGGGAAGCCAGCGTGAAGCAGACCGGCGAGAGGCAACTGGAGGTTACCGCACATGTCTTTTACCCCATCCGATTTCCGCGCAACGCTGGCCCGGTTCGCGACAGGGGTCACCGTCGTGACCACTACCCTGGACCAGGCGTATTTTGGCTTGACGGTCAACGCCTTCTGCTCGGTTTCGCTCACGCCTCCTTTGATTCTAGTCAGTCTGGACCTCAAGTCTCAGACCTATCCCGTTATTCGCCAGAGCGGCGTCTTCGCGGTCAATATCCTCGCGCTGGAGCAAGAGCCGCTGGCACTCCGCTTCGCCAGTAAAGATCTGCACCTCAAGACCTTCGATGATATTCCGCTGCGGACTGGCGAGACAGGCGTTCCGCTTTTCGAGGAGTCGTTAGCACGCATCGAGTGTCGCATGGCGAGCGAGTATCCCGGCGGGGACCACGCGCTGATGCTGGGCGAGGTGGTTCACGTCGATTTCAGTGCAGACAGTCTGGCAAAGGCCCCACTGCTCTATTATCGGTCCTCCTTCCTGCTGTTCCAGCAGGAGATCGAAACAACGAGTGGACCTATCGTGATGCACAAGCCTAAAGCTGTCGGCACCGGGTCGCGGGATGGCGCAGCCACCGCCACGAAAAGCCCCGTCCTGGAATTGGTGCCACTGAAGCATTTGTTTTCCTTTGAAGCGTGAGTTGTACACGTCAGATGGCAAGCAAACGAAACGAGGAACAAGATGGTAGACGAAATGTGGCAAAAGATCCATGCCGTGCTTGAGCAGCATATCCAGGCCAACGAAGTGACCGGTGGAATTGTCCTGGTCGCCCAGGGTGGCGTTATTGACTATCTGGAAGCGCAGGGGAAAGCGGATGAGGACCCCATGCCACCGCTGCGTCCCGATACGATCGTTTGGGTAGCCTCCATGACCAAGCCCTTCGTCGCTTCGGCGGTAATGATGCTCGTCGAAGAGGGCAAACTGCATCTGGACGATCTGGTCTCGCGCTATATTCCTGAGTTCAACAAGCCGCGCCGGGTCAGGACCTTGAAGCCCGGCTCTCCGCCCCTTCCACCGTTTCCAGGGCCTCCCCCGGCTCCTGATGCGCCCCAGCCCGAATACGACTACGCGCCTGCTCACCGTGAACTCACCGTGAAGGATTTCCTGACCTTTACGTCGGGGCTACAAACGATTGGCATTCCCAATGATGACATCCCACCGGTCTCCCCAGATGATACGCTCGCTACCTGGACTGCGAAGCTTGGCGATGCTGCGCTCGAATTTCAACCAGGCACGCAGTGGCATTACAGTAACGCGACTGGCTATGAAGTGCTGGCGCGGATTGTCGAGGTGGTGTCAGGTCAGAACTTTGCTCTCTTTCTCAAACAGCACATCTTCGATCCGCTCGGCATGAACGAGACGAGTTTTGGTATCCGCGAAGCAGCACATGCGCGGGTGATGCCGCTCGGGGAGTTGACCCTCCGTTTTATACCCGGCATTATCAAGGGGACATTCCACTCTGGTTCGGCTGGTTTGTTTATGA
>JBJKSJ010000294.1:0-8038 GCA_046704085.1 Ktedonobacterales bacterium
CGACGGCGGTTCTGGCAGCGGAGGCGCCTGGAAACAGCCTGAGATCTGTTCTGCCGATCCGCTCCGGCAGAGCAGCTTGATTTACGATGGCTCAACACGGCCATCAATCGGGGAACAGAGGGGGAGAACGTATGTCCACTGCATCTGAGGATGCCATCCTGGTGGCCGAGGACGTGACCTATCGCTATCCAACGGCTGCGGCGGGCACGCCGCCTGCACTCGATCAGGTGAGCCTGCGGGTGCGTCGAGGCGAATATCTGGCGCTGCTGGGACATAACGGCAGCGGCAAATCAACGCTGGCGCGTCATTTTAACGCCTTGATTGTGCCGCAGGCGGGGCGCGTCCTGGTCGATGGGCTGGATACGCGCGACCCGACGAACAAGCGCCGCGTGCGCGAGCAGGTGGGCATGATCTTCTATAACCCCGATAATCAGATTGTGGCGACGGTTGTCGAGGATGATGTGGCCTGGTCGCTGGCGGCGCGCGGCTGGTCGCGTGCCGAGATTGAGGAGCGGGTGAATGAGGCGCTGGCGCTGGTTGGACTGACGGAGCAGCGCCACCTGCCGCCGCACCAGCTATCCGGCGGGCAGCGCCAGCGGCTGGCGATTGCGGGCGTGCTGGCGCTGCGCCCGGCGTGCATTCTGGCCGATGAAGTGACGGCACTGCTGGACCCGGTGGCGCGCAACGATATTCAGGGGCTGCTGCGCCGCCTGAATCGGGAGCATGGCCTGACAATTGTGCAGGTGACGCATCTGCTCGAAGAGGCGGCGCTGGCCGACCGGATTGTGGTGCTGGAGGCCGGGCGCGTGGCGCTGGAGGGGACGCCAGCAGAGATCTTTGCCGATCTGGATCGCCTGCAAAAGCTGCGCCTGGCAATCCCCGATGTGATTGCCCTGGCGAACAGGCTGCGCGTGGCCGGTCTGCCGATTCCGCCCGATGCCCTCACGGCCCAGGATGTTGCCAGCGCGCTAGTGGATTATCGCTGAGCAACGCTTCAGTGGAAGTTGAGCGATTGAAAGATAATCAGCGCGCCCAGAAAATTGTTGAACATATGCAGGGCCATGCCTGGCCAGAGCGAGCGCGTGCGCCAGCGTAGGATTGCCAGCAGCACGCCAATCACGATGAGCAGCGCCAGCGAGCCAGGGCTGCCGTGCGCCAGTCCAAAGATGACCGAGCTGACGACGATGGCGGCCCAGATTGGCAGGCGCAGGCGCAGCCCCTGGAAGAAGTAGCCTCGGAAGAAGATTTCTTCACAAAACGGGGCGACGATGACGGCGACCATCAGGGTAGTCAGGGTTGTCCAGGGTGCGCTGGCAGCCTGCTGCTGGAGTTGATCGACATTGGTCTGGATGGTCACATGCAGCGCCTGGGCAATGGTTGCGTAGAGATTGCTTGCTAGATAGATTGCCAGGATGCCAAGCGCGAGTCCGGCTGCCCCTTGCCAGAGGCTAAATCTGCGCAGTCCCAGCGCGCGCAAGCCCTCGCGCCAGTCTGGCTCTGGCAAGCCCTGCTGGCGCGCCAGGCGGCGCGGCTTAAAGACCGCGTACCAGAGCGGCGCGATTAAAAACGTGCCTTCGAGCAGCGCCTGAACAACAAAGGTGAGGATGCCGTTAATGACGTCCAGTGTTGGGGCGGCTGGTTGTGTTGGCGATGGCTTTGCCGATGAGGCTGGTCCTAGCAGCGCGTAGGTTGTCAGGGCCAGCCAGGGAACGAGCGTCAGCACCACGCCAATGAGCGTCTCGCGGAAGGTCCAGGAGGGGAGATCGGCGTCTGGCGGCGGCGTGGCCTCTGGCATCTGCTGCTGATATTTGGAAGCAGAAAGGTCGGAGTGCTTTTCATCCGAAGAAGAATCCCTGCGTGCTTTCATCTCATCCTGGCCTGATCGCGGCGGCATTTCTGCATAACAACCCCCTCTGGAGCAGGAAGCAGCCAGATGAGGGTATGATATAATACTTGCAATTATGGTGCTTTGGGGGCGATGCAATCAGCACCCTCTGTAGCATAGCACAACGGGCGATGCTTTGCCGATGCAAGCAGATATGCGGTGCAATCGATGAGGCATTCTGCCGTACCCATAGAATAAAGGAGCTAAGAGTGGCAGCCGTCTTGAAGGAAGACCCAGGGAAAAGCCCAAATTGGCGGCATCACAAAAACGCCTGCCCTTACTATCGGGAACGCTGGTTCCCTGAAAACAATCTCGCGGCTGGCGAACCGATCTATCAAGTCTTCTGTATGCAGAATACGCCGCCCGTGACCAGCGGAGAGCAGGAGAAATGCCTGAGCAGCCGCTTTGTCTGCTGGCGTCTGGCTGGAAAGTGCGCAGAAGAGCAGACGCAGCCCGCGCCGAAAACCAAGACGCGCGCGCGCTCCTCATAAAGAGCGTTCTTGATACATTGGCTCAGCCGCAGCTTTGCCTGGCCCCACCCCTTGCAGTCTCAGCACAACCTCAGCGTCTCCGCGTAGATTCGCCTTTTTTTACCTTTGCCCTTCTTTGGATATAACGCTTGTTCCTGGTCCTCACACCTGCTCGATAGCGTTGTTACGCCTGGCAAGCAACAGCTTGCCGGCGCTATAGTTTTCGTTGGGCTGTTGGGACGCCGCTGGCGCGTCTGCCTGTTCCCGATGAGCAGGAGGACGGGGGCAGCGGGTATTCAAGCACCCAGCGGTCGTTGTCTCGCGTGTAGGCGAGGAGTTCGCTCTCCTGGAAGAAGAGCGCAACCTCGCGGGTGCCAGTGTCGGGGGCGTCGGAGGCGTGGATGAGATTGAAGCCGATCTCGATGCCCAGATCTCCGCGAATGGTGCCAGGGGCGGCTTCAGTGGGGTTGGTGGCGCCAACAGTGGCGCGGGTGATGGCAACGGCGCGTGGCCCTTCCAACACGCCAACCACGACGGGGCCGGAGGTAATATAGTCTACCAGCCCGGCATAAAATGGTTTACCCTGATGGACGCTGTAGTGGCGTTCAGCCAGGTCGCGGGAAATCTGCATGAGCTTGAGGCCCACCAGTTTGAGGCCGCGCTTCTCAAACCGCGCCAACACCTCACCGACTAAGCCACGCTGCACGCCATCAGGTTTGACAATAATTAACGTTCGTTCCATATTGCTCCTCAGTCACTAATAAGCGCCCACGCGCTCGGCAAGACGCTGGCCTGCGCGGGTCATTTCCAGGCGAATGCGCCCCAGGTTGACCTGGGGCAGGGTGCTGACGACAAGAATGAGATCGTCGATCTCGGCCAGATGCAGGATGCCATGCGCTGATTGAATCATCGCCTGGCGCATCTCGCCTGTGCCAATCTCCTGGCTGTAGTGCGTAATCGCGCTGAAACAGGCTGCCGCCATTGCGCCCAGCACCTCTTCGTCTTCGTTGCTCTCGCTCGTTCCGGCAACGGTCAGGCCATCTTTGCCGACAATGATGGCCTGAATGACCCCTTCAATCTCGGCGATACGCTGTAAGATCGTTTCCATAAACAGCCCCTCGATTGGAATTAGTGTCCCCGGCTGGCGGCCAGGCCACGATTATAGGCTTCCAGCGCCTCCATGTAATTCCCCCGTCGGGTGTAGGCGTCGCCCAGGAGGCGGTAGATGGCGGCCTGCTCTGGACTCTGGCTGGCAGCGGCCTGTAAGCCGGCGATAACTTTATCAAGCAGTTCTGGCGCGCCGCGAATAATGGCGCGATAATGCCCCAGGGCTTCGTCGATGCGCCCCGTTTTGCGCTGGCGCTCGGCCAGTTCTAGCCGCCCTGGATAATCGTCCTCGGCGATGGTGAAGAGCGGCCCCTCGGTCAGATCGTGTCCCCAGGATTCCAGGCTGCTGTCGCCCCTCAGCGCGGCCAGGGTTCCCTCCATGCGTGTCAGCCCGGAGGCGCTGAAGGCGCCCTCCAATTCCTCCAGCGTCAGCGGACGCAGCGAGACTGAGGAGATGGAGGTCAATCCGGCGCCTTCAGCGCCTGGCGCGATTGCAGTCAACTCGTTGTTTCCCAGCGTCTGGTATTGCGTCGCGCCTCCGAGTTTGCCGCCGGACCCAGGCGTCAGGCGCACGGCTGGCTGGGGAACTGTATCATTCGGCCAGAAAGATCGCACAAACTCCGGGTCGGGCGCTTCCCAAAGCGTGGCGCGCGGCGCGGGCGGCTGATCTGCCGGGCGGAGCAGGTCCACAAAAGGTCCGCCCTCTTCTAGTTCAGTGACCTCATCCAATGAGCGTGCCCCTTGCGCCTGGAGCCAGCGCAACCAGCCGGCCTCGGTATCCTCTTCATCGCTCCACTCTGCCGCCTTTGCTGAGCGGAGCAGCGAGGAGCCGAAATCAGTATCGGCGGATGTAGTTATCCCATTGGCGATGGTGTTCTCTGGCGCGGGCGCTTTGGGCGACTCTGGCGGGCGCTTATCGGTATCAAGCCAGAAAAGGGCTTCGCTGAAGTTGGCCGTCGCCGCTTCCGGGTTTTTCGGGGTGAGCGGCGCCGACGTTGGCTGTTCCTGGTCTGGTTCGCTCAGTGGAGCGGTGATGGCCGGGTTTCCCAGACCGGACTCTTCCGGGTAGGAGAATCCGCTCAGCAGTGCCTGGAACCGATCAATGGGTTGAACCTCTGCTGGTTGTGTGTCTGCTCGCTTTGAGGAAGGCGGGGTCTCTGGCGCCGTCGGGTGTTCGATGAGCGCGGCCAGCATCTCCTCCAGGCTTTCGCCTTCGCGCAAGGGTGGGCCGCTGCCAGGCGAAGAGGTCTCCAGAAAAGCGAAGGCAAAGGGTTCGCTCGTCGTGGGGACGGCTGGCTCAGCGGCTTCGCTGGCCTGGCCGTCCATCGCGGGAATGCGCGCAGGCTCGGCCAGAATAAAGTCCCCAAAGGCTTTATCGCTGATGAGCGCGTCGGCGAAGAGTTCGCGGGCCAGGCGGCCATCGGGGTCCAGCCGCCGCGCCTGCTCCAGATACTGGCTGGCTTCGTCCAGCTTTCCAGTGCGATAGGACGCCTCGCCAAGCAGAAGCAGGGCTTTGAGGCAGGAGGGGATGGCCTGGAGAATGATCCGACATTGCTCGGCGGCCCGCGCCGACTGTCCATCGCGCCAGAGCGCCTCGGCCAGACCCAGGCGCGCATCGGCGCGTTCGGGGTCGCCTGCCAGCGTCTGATCCCATTCGCGGATGGCATGGGCCAGCAGATCGCCACGCATATAGAGCCGCGCCAGTCCGACGCGCGAGAGGATAAAATCGGGCTGATTGGCCTGAGTCGCCAGCCGCCGGAACTCCTGGCGGAGTTGTCGATTGCCCAGGCTTAGTTCGCATGCTTGATAATAGCAGTCGAGTGCTGCTTCGTAATCGCCTAACTGCTGACTGATGAGCGCGCGTCCACAATAGGCCAGGGTGTTTTCGGGATCGCTGACCAGTACGCGGTCAAATGCCTTGAACGCCTCTCTCGTTTTGTTCAGCGCCAGATATGCCTCGCCCAGCACCCGCTGCGCCTCCAGCATCTGCGGATAGTGCGTCAGGATATGCTGGCAGCGGGTCAGCGCATCTGCCGGACGGCCCGCGCCAATATCGTCTTCCGCGAGCCGTAGCGTCTCGCGCAGCGTTGTTTCGGCCATACGCTTTCCTCCCTACGCAGACTGTGCAAGGCAGCTTCGCCAGCGTCGTTTCTACCAGTGTAGCAGTCGGTCAAAATGTTTGACATCTTTCAGAGGGCCAACAACGGCCAGGCGCAGATCAGGCTCCTGAAAGAGCCGTTGGGCAAGCTGCTGCATATCCGCTGGCGTGACGGCATCGATCTGCTCAATGGCTTCGTCAATATCGGTAATGCGGTTGCGCAGAATCTCCTCGCCCCCCAGACCAGAAGCCACCTGATGGGTTTCCTCCAGGCGCAGCACCATGCGCCCCTTGGTATATTCTTTGATACGGCGCAGTTCCGGCTCTGGCACTGGCTCTTCGCGCAGCCGGGCCAGTTCGGCCAGAATGGCCCGCAGGGTTGCGTCTGTGCGTTCGGGGTCCACCCCGGCGTAGATGACCAGCGCGCCCGTCTCGTAGAAACTCTCAATGTCGCTGTTCACGTCGTAAGCCAGCCCCTGGCGCTCTCGAATCTCCTGGAAGAGCCGCGAACTCATGCCATCGGCCAGCACGCCGTTGAGCAGCGCCAGCGTGTACCGCGCCGGATCATCATGCGAGACGCCCGGCGTTGCCAGGCAGAGATTGGCCTGTTCAGTGCGTTTATATTCTAAACGAACGCGAGGCACATTGCGCGGAGGCAGGCAGGGTTCCCAGCGCGGCGCCTCGCGGGCTTCCCAATTCCCGACGCGCCGCTCAACCTCATCAACGACCTGCTGATGGCTGGCCTTTCCGGCCACGCTCACGACCAGATTGTTGGGCAGATAGTGCGCCGCCAGATAGTTGCTCATCTGGGCGCGAGTCATGCGTTCGACTGATTCTCTCGTCCCCGCTTCATCTCGCCCCAGGGGCAGATCATCAGGCCAGATGGTCTCGTCGATGAGCAACTGGACCCACTCCTGCGGGCTATCTTTATACATATTGAGTTCTTCAGTAATGACCCGTCGCTCTTTTTCCAACTCCTGCGGGTCAAAGAGAGGGTGGCGCACCATATCGATCAGGACATCGAGGGCATCGACAAAGTGATCGCTGCTGACCTTGGCGGTATAGCCGGTCAGTTCTTTGCCGGTGCCACCGTTGAAGACGCCGCCAATGCCTTCGATGGCTTCAGAAATGGCCTGGGCGGTGGGATAGTGTTCGGCTCCCTTGAAGAGCATATGCTCGATGAAGTGCGAAATGCCCGCTTCTTCAGGCGCTTCAAAGCGTGAACCCACTCCAAAAAAGAGGGCGGTGCTGACTGAGCGCACATGTGGCATCTCAGCGGTAATAATGCGCACACCGTTGCGCAGGGTGGTTTTTTCGTACATGCAACCTGAGCCTTTATTGGGTCGATGGAAAGGACGCCCGGCGCGCCGATACGAGCGATGGCGCCAGGCGCTGCCAATTGGCAAGGGTTCTTAATCGCCAGCTTGTACGCAAGCCAGCCATCTATTCCGCAACATTATATCATGTACGCCAAGCATCTCTGCTTCGTGAGAGAGATTGGTCCTATGGCTCTGGACGCGCCGAGGGCTGGTCGTAATGACCAGCCCTCGGAATAAGCGGCAGCGTTCTGCTTTCGGCGTCTCAGGCGGCTTCCTCGTCGTCTTTGCCCGCTCGACGTGGCGCTTCATCCACTGGATGCACGCCCAGCGCCTCTTCCATACGCACACGGCGCGCCGCGCGCGCGCGGCGCAGTTGTGTCCAGAGGTCATCCAACTCGGCGGTGATCTCGCGCACGCGCTGAGCCGCCTCGCGGTTGCTCCAGGGGTGCAAGGCGAGATCGGCCTGGAGCCTGGTGCGCTCATCGTTCAGCTGGTTGATGTCGTTCATCAGGCGCTCCTGGCCGGTGCTAGCTTCCAGGGTGTGCGCGATGATGATCTCCTCGAACGGATTCAGATCGGTCCGGGTGGTCGTTGTGTTCATGGAGTGCCTCCCTTGATCGCCAGGCGGGCGCCTCTGCCGGTATGCGCTGGTTGGCCGGTTCCAACCCTGGCAGAGTGATCGGGACGTTGTATACAAATCAGCCTGACGGTCCATCCTTCTATTAGACGTTTTTCCCTGGTCCAAGGTTAAACTATTTTGGCCCACTTTGCAGTTTGCTGTCTGACACTTTTTCAGTGAATCGCCCCACAGCGGCGCGTCATCATCTTGTTTCTTTTTCTGCCTGGGAAGAACGGTTGTGACAGGCCCGATTTGTGGGTCTCCTTGAAAAATGAAAGCGGCGCTGCCTCTTGCTTCGAGACAGCGCCGCTCCAGCGGTTTCCAGGCCAGTTTATATTTTCTGGGGTGCTAACTCACGGCAAAATGGCCGCAGCGTGGTTCGCCAGATTCACCAGCGGGCTGGGATCGATGCCCAGGCCGATAGTGAAGAGAACGGCAATCGCCAGCGCCACCCAGGCACCAACCGGCACGTGCTGCACCAGGTTGGCCTCTTTCGCCTGCTCTTTGCGGCCCGGGGCCGGTGTTTTTCTCGCAGCAGGC
>JBJKSJ010000295.1:0-4924 GCA_046704085.1 Ktedonobacterales bacterium
GATTGCCACCATCGAGGGCCAGACCACTGGCCGCCGACGCCAGCGCCACCAGCGCCAGCGTCACCACGCCAATGATGATCGTCGCGGTGGTCAGCGCGCCAAAACGCGCCAGCACGACGGTCAGGCGCGGCTGCGGCGTTGCCAGCACCAGTTCGTGCAGGCCATCCTCTTCATCAGCGGCCCAACGGCTCGCCTGGGTAACGGCAAAGGCCATCAACAGCACTGGCAAGAAGACGAAGAGGAAACTCAGGAGGGTGGAGTTGAAGTTGGCATTGCCGCCGCCGACCTTGGTAAGCACGTCTTTCAGGACCGGCGAGCTGTTGATGAGGCTCTGGAGCTTTTGCGCCACTTGCCCGGCAACGAAAACCATCCAGGCGGCAAACCCGGCGATGACAACCGTCCACCAGAAGGTGGGAACCGCCAGCTTTGCCAGGCTGCGCGTATAGACCGAGCGCAGCGACCACGCGTTCACCGGCAGCGCGCGCTCAGGCGAGACGGGTCGCTCAGGCGGTTGCAGCCAGCGCGGCAGCGGGACGGCTGCGCCAACATCACGCCTCACAAAGAGCCAGAGCGCCGCGCCGCTCAAGACCATACTCAAGGCCAGCAGGACCAGCAGCGCGCCGGGATTCGTCCCGTAGGCCGGGATGAGCGGCTTGCTCAGGTTGTAGTAATAGACCGGCGAAAGGCCGCTGATCCATTCGGTCCCGGAGATGACGCGATGGACCATATCCAGCGCAATGAAGAACACCAGCAGACCACCCGTGATGCCTGCCGCTGTGCCGCGCTCGCGGGTGAACTGTGACAGCAGCAGCGCGATGCTGCCAAAGACGCCGCAGATTAAGACGAGATTCAGGCTAAAGAGCAGCGCGTCGCCCAGGCCAAGGTCAGCATTCGTCGTCTTGGCGCCCCCAAGGGTCAGCAGCGTGATGATCAGGCCCATCAGCAGCAGCGCCGTCCACATAGCCGCCAGCTTTTCCAGCGCCACGCGGGCACGCCCACGCGGCAGCGAAAGCAGGACGTCCATCGAGCCGCGCTCCTCTTCGCCGCGCAGCATGCGGGCGCCCACCAGCAGCGGCCAGAGGGCCATGATCAGGATGGTAAAACCATATTTCCAGGTGAGGTAGCCGCCCGGCGTACAGATCTGTATCGGCTCGGCGAGCCACTCGAAGGATGTAGCCAGGCTGACGACTGCGCCGCACCCTCCAGCCAGCGCTGCCTGGAAGCCGGCAAAGACCACGTACATGAGCAGGCCCATGCCCACGCCCCAGCCCAGAATGGCAACGCGGAAATCGCGCAGGGTCTTGAGAAAGACGTTACTGAACCACATGACTGGCCTCCTTGACGGCCAGACCGTCGCCTTCGTAGTAGCGCAGGAAGATGTCTTCCAGGCTGGGTTCGTGGCTGGTCAGGTTGACGACGGGATGCTGCGCCGCCGCCTTGATCACGGCGTCTAAGCCACCCGGAACGATCAGGCGCAGCGTGTGTCCGTCGGCGAGCGCCTCAACACTCTCTACGCCATCGAGGGTCTTGAACGCCTCGATGGGCACGCTGGTGGCAAAGGTGATCGTGACTTCGTGGCGCTTGATGTCCTTCAGTTCGGTCACGCCGCCCACGCGCACCAGTTGCCCCTCGCGGATGATGCCGACGCGGCTGCACATTTGCTCTACCTCACTCAAGATGTGCGAGGAAAGAAAGACCGTGCTGCCTGCCTCGCGCGCCTCGGCCACCATGCGCCCAAACTCCTGCTGGTTCAGCGGGTCCAGGCCGCTGGTTGGCTCGTCCAGAATAAGCAGACGCGGGCGGTGCATAAACGCTTGAATCAGCACCACTTTGCGCTTGTTGCCGGTAGAATACTGGCGGAATTTGCGCGTGGGGTCCAGGTCAAACCGCTTGATGAGGGTTTTGAGATAGGTTTGATCGACCCCGCCGCGCAGATGCCCGAAGTACTCAAAAATCTGCCCGCCGGTCAGGTTGGGGTCGAGAGCGGGTTCGCCAGGTATATAGCCGATCAGCTTCTTGATCTCGACGGATTGTTGCCAGACATCCATCCCCGCGATGCGCGCCGTGCCAGAGTCGGCCCGCAGCAGCGCCATCAGCACGCGAATGGTCGTTGTTTTGCCCGCGCCGTTGGGGCCAAGAAAGCCAAAGACTTCGCCCTCTTCCACCTGGAAGGATACATCAGTAATGCCGCGCTTGTTTCCATAGCGCTTGGTCAGATGCTCAACTTCGATGATAGCACCCATGTTGTTGCTATCCTCCTCTTACTGCTCTTGATTTTCGACTTCCTTGACCTTGTCCCACCACTCGGTCACGAGTTGTTTGCCCACAGCGGTGTCGCTGGGAAGCTGCTCTGGCTCCAGCCAGCGGCGCATCATATCGCTGACCGCCTCGGTAAGCTGCTCTATTGAGGGCATTTTTTCCTGGCTGAAGAGGTCAGGAGTGTTAATGACGCCAATCTTCAGGGCGCTCGTCAGAAATGCGATGACAGGCACTGGGAGATCGGCGCGAATCAGCCCGGCCTGTTGAAGCTGGACAAGATATGCCTCGTAATCACCTGTAAGCTGGTGAAACATCTCAGGCTCAAACGCTCCTGCCAGCCCCTGGAAGATGTCCGCATTGCCTTTCATAATGGCCGCCATGAGCGGGTCGGCGAGGGCAGCCATCATCCCATGCGTCCACAGGCGATGAAATCGCCCGCCCTCTGGATCGGCGGCAATCCGGCGCATCGTCTCTACGCCCGCCCGCTGCTGCGCTCGCAAGAGGGCGGCGCGAAACAGCTCGTTTTTGTCCTTCCAGTGCAGGTAAATAGTCCCCTTGCCCACGCCTGCCTCGCGCGCCACGTCATCAATCGTCGTTTTGCGATACCCCCAACGCACCAGCAACATGGCAGCAGCATCCAGGATGCGCTCCTCGCGCGGCTGGCGCTCGTCGCTTTCTGACAGGCGTTCTTGTAGCGGGCGGGACAGATCATGGGCGGTGGTCATGCTGCATCCCTTCCTTCTTTACTCGCTTGCTGACCCGATGGACGAAATCGTCCATCGGGTCAGAGCATAATCCGCGCGACGCGAAAAGTCAAGGGTCGGATGAGAGAACCGTTCTGCGTGTAGCTCCGGCCTCCGTGCCGGGCATTGCGCCGCCAGGGACGACCCGGCGAGACGCCGGGGGTACAGGCGGAGCGTCCCTGGCTGCACTTTCAATCACCAAACACCGGCTGATGCTCCTCCACTGGCTCCTCGCGCTTTTTCGTCTGCTTCGCTGCCTCCAGCGCGGGATCGCGGCCCAGGAAGAGCGCCAGCGCGGTGCAGATGACACAGCCGATCAGCGAGAGCAGGAAGGTGTCATTCATGCCCAGCGTCAGCGCGTGCTGCGCAATACACGCCTGAAGCAGCCCCGCGTGCTGGCCGACCTGCGCCAGGCAGGCGCCCGCCGCGCCGCCAGGCGAGCGCGCCAGCAGTCCAGCGGCAATCTGACTGGCGTGGGTCGTCGTCTGCTGCGTCAGGTACGTGGTGAAGGCGGCGATGCCTACAGCCCCAAAAACTGTCTTGGTCGCGCTAATCAGCGAGGTCGCTTTTGCCATTTGCTGATTGCTCACGACGGCGACGGCCAGCGTTTGCAAGGACTGGCCGACCAGGCCCAGGCCGAGGCCGCGCAGGATCAGCCAGAACTGCACCTCGGCTCCCGTCGTCGTCACCTCCAGGCGCGTAAAGCCGAGCATCGAAATGGCGGCGATGGCGACGCCAGCGACAGAGAGGAGACGTGGCCCCACCTTGTTATAGAGTTTCCCGCCAATCGCCAGCCCCACAGCCATAGCCAGACCCTGCGTGATCAGAATCTCGCCGGTCGTAAGCGCGGACAAGCCTTCCACCTGCTCGAAGAAGACAGGGACAAGAAACAGGCTGGCGAAGAGGACAGCGACGGTGGCCCACTGGAGCAGATTTGCCATCGTGAAGGTATAGCTGCGGAACAGGCGAACATCTATTACCGGGTCTGGCGCGCGCAGTTCAACGATCACAAAGGCGAGGAGCAGCACTGCGCCGCCAGCCAGAAAGGCAATGACGACGGGATCGCTCCATCCACGCGACCCGGCCTCGGTGAGGCCGTAGACGAGGGCGCTGAGGCCGACCATCGACAGGAGCAACCCAAACAGATCGAACCTGTGCGCGCCCGGCGCGTCACTGCCGTTGGCCGCGCCTGCGGCGGCGGCACTCTCGCCTGTGGCGGCCTTGCCACGCAGGACGAGGAACGCCAGGGCGAAGGCCACGACGCCAATCGGCAGATTGATGGTGAAGATTGCATTCCAGCTAAAGCTCGTTGCCAGATAGCCACCAAGCGTCGGGCCAAACGCTGGCCCCAGCAGCAGGGGAACCATCAGCAGCACAATGGCGCCCGCCCGCTCTGTTGGCCCAAAGAGGCGAAAGATGATCGCCATCGCAACGGGTATCAGGGCGCCCCCGCCCAGCCCCTGAAGGACGCGAAAGGAAATTAACCAGGGCGCAGAGGGCGCAAACACGCAGAGCGCAGAGCCAAGGGTAAAGAGCGCCAGCGCGATGAGAAAGATGGTTTTGCTGCCGACGCGATCACTGAGATAACCAACGATGGGGATGACCGCCGCGTTTGCCAGAAAGTAGCCGGTGCCGACCCACGTAATTGTCTGATAATCCGTATGGAACGCGGTGGCGATCTGGGGCAGCACCACGCTGACAATCGTGCTATCGAGGATTGCCATCAGCAGACCGAGCGCAATCACGAGCGTGGCCTGCCATCTGTAACTGAGACGCATGATCTCGTTCCCTCCTCATTTTTTAAGGGTCGCCTCAATCTTAACGGCAAGACGGCTTTTTGTCAAGGTCCGGCGAAACAAATTTTGAGGAAAAACTAAAGATGGAGCGGGCGGAAGGTTCCTTGTAGCGCCAGCCCCTCTTCC
>JBJKSJ010000296.1:0-17685 GCA_046704085.1 Ktedonobacterales bacterium
CCTTCCAGCAGGCGCGGCGCCAGCGCCGGGTGGATTGGGTGTGGCGCTACTCATTCCTTGCATCCCCTGTGCATGGTCTACTCGGTTATCGGAAGGTGGGGCGGATTACTTTTTGGCTTTGCCTTTGGTGCTGAGGGCAATCAGGATGATGATAACTGCCAGCAAGGCCAGGCCGAATATGATCGGTAGGTAGCTGCTGACGGTGGTTAAATCAGGAGTCTGCACGCTCAGGTTTAACTGAGGAATAATGTTGCGAACGGTGTAGAAGACGACGGCGACCCCGTTGACAATCCCTGGGATGATGCCAGTGAGGCGATGGGTCGTTGAAGCGGGTGGTTTTCCGGCTTTGTGCCCAACCAGATAGCCGATAGAGGTCAATCCTAAAAAGGTGACGAGGCCAAAGAGGAAATCGCCCTGCGCGGGCTGTGACGACGTGTTTGAAGCTGGCACGGAGACACTGCTGCCAGAGATCAACGCATTAATGGAATCCACCAAGTTTACAAAAATAAAGTGATAGAGAATCCCTGCCCCTCCCAGCATCAGGAAGAGGATGACACCAAGCAAAATAGCCGTCGTGATGACTTCACGTATCCAGCCCCGCCAGAGGCCGATAAAGGCGGCTATGAGGATGATCACGAAAAAGCATTCGCCCGATGTGATTGTCATGGCTGATTTCCATCGCCCAGAGTGTGTGGGCGGCTTCATTGCCTCAGGCTCTCTGCCTGATGATCTGCTGAGTTTCTCTGGCGCCGACAACACTCCTTTGCAAGTATCATACCATACTGCCGCTGACATTCAAGAAATTGATCATTTTGCCGTGTGCTGAATCTGCTAGCAATCGATTAGGCAAGCCATGTTCGCCCTGGGAGAGAGGGGTTTTGTGGTATAATAGAGAGGAATTATCTGGGGCCGCGCTGCGCATTGCCACTTTTAGACGACGCTTGCGGAATATATCTTTGCATTGGTTTTAGATGGCAGATACAGCATATTTTTTTGCCTGCATCGGTTGGGTGGAGTTTTTCTCGCGATGGTTCTCTCTCCTCATCCTCTCGCTATGAGCCATTAAGAAGGGGTTGTCCACGCATGGAACTTGGTATTGTCAAGCCAGTAGGCATTGTTGAGCAAATGACCGGCGCCTATCTGGATTATTCAATGAGTGTGATTGTGAGCCGCGCGCTGCCGGATGTGCGTGATGGGCTGAAGCCGGTCCATCGGCGTGTGCTGTATGCGATGGATAAGATGGGGCTGCAATCCACGAAGTCTTTTCGTAAGTGCGCCGGTATTGTGGGTGAGGTACTGAAGTCGTATCATCCGCACGGCGATGTGGCGGTCTATGATACGCTGGTCCGTCTGGCCCAGCCCTGGAATCTGCGCTATTTGCTGGTGTTGGGGCAAGGCAACTTTGGATCTGTTGATGATGATCCACCAGCAGCCATGCGCTATACTGAGGCAAAGATGGCGGCGATTACAGATGAACTGCTGGCGGACATTGATAGGGATACGGTTGATTTTGTGCCCAACTATGATGGGCACGAGATGGAGCCGACGGTGCTGCCAGCGCGGCTGCCGAACTTGCTGCTTAATGGGGCGGCAGGTATCGCGGTGGGTATGGCGACGAATATTCCGCCCCACAATCTGCGCGAACTGTGCGATGGGATTACCGCGCTGATTGACCACCCTGAAGCGACTATTGAGGATTTGGGTCGCATCATTCGTGGCCCGGATTTCCCTACCGGGGGTATTATCCAGGGGCGCGAGGGCATCCGCAATGCTTACGCCAGTGGCCGGGGCCGCATTGTGATTCGGGCGCGGGCGCATACGGAGGAGACGGAGCGCGGTAAGGTCAGCATCATTGTGACCGAACTGCCCTATCAGGTCAACAAGGCCGATCTCGTCCGTAAGATTAGCGAGCTGGCGCGCGATAAGCGAATCGATGGCATTTCTGATGTGCGCGATGAGTCGGATCGCCAGGGGATTCGCGTGGTGATTGAACTGCGGCGCGACGCCAAGCACATCAATGTGCTGAACCAGCTTTTCAAGTATACGGCGATGCAGACGGCCTTCGGCGCCAATGTGCTGGCGTTGGTGGATGGGCAGCCGCGTGTGCTGACGCTCAAGGCGATTCTTCAGCACTACATTGCTTATCGTGAGCAGGTGATCACGCGCCGCACGCGCCATGATCTGGCGAAAGCTGAGGCGCGCAAGCATATTCTGGAAGGTTTGCAGATTGCGCTGGATCATCTGGATGAAATCATTGAGGCCATCCGCCGCTCGCAATCGACTGAGACGGCCTCGCATAACCTGCAAACGAAGTTCAAGCTTTCCGAGGAGCAGGCGAAAGCGGTGCTGGATATGCGCCTGGGCCGATTGGCCGCGCTGGAACGCCGCAAGATCACGGAGGAACTCTCTGAGGTGAAGAAGAATATCGCCTACTTCCAGAAGGTGCTAACGAATATTGGCGAAGTGCGGGCGCTGATCAAGCAAGACCTGGCCGAACTGAAAGAGAAGTATGGCGATCCGCGACGCACAGAGATTCAGGAGACGGAGGCGGGCGAGTTCACGGAGGAAGACCTGATTCCCAATGAGGAGATTGTGGTCACACTGACCGAGAAGGGCTATATCAAGCGTCTGCCCACCAGCACGTATCGCGCGCAGCGACGTGGCGGCAAAGGCAAGATGGGGATGGTGACACACGAGGATGATACGGTGCGCCATCTGCTGGTTGCGCATACGCATGATGGTCTGCTCTTCTTTACGGATCGGGGCCGTGTTTTCCAGCTTAGGGCGTATGAACTGCCGGATGTGGGGCGCCAGGCGAAGGGCGAACATCTACGCAATCTGATTGGCATCGATCAGGGCGAGATGATTACGGCGGTAGTTAGTGTGCCTAAGTTTGAGGCACGCGATTACCTGATCATGGCAACGAAGCGTGGTGAGGTCAAGAAGACGAACCTGGATGAGTTTGCGGTTGTACGGCGTACCGGCTTGATTGCGATGGACCTGGAAGAGGGCGACGAGCTGATTGGCGCCTAGCGCACCGAAGCCAAAGATGAGGTGCTGTTGATTACAGCACAGGGACAGTCTATTCGCTTTGAGGTGCAGGCCTTGCGCTCAGCCTCGCGCACGAGTGGAGGAGTTCGCGGTATCCGTTTGGATGAGGGCGATGGTGTGGTGACGCTGGAGAACGTGCGAGAAGATGCGGAATTGCTGGTGGTCTCGACGCATGGCTATGGCAAGCGTACTCCACTCGCTGAGTATCCAACCCAGGGGCGCGGCGGCGGTGGCGTGCGCACGATGCGGCTGACCGGGAAGACGGGGCCGATTGCGGCGGCGCGGGTCATTGATAGCGATGATACTGATCTGATGATTATCTCGGCTGGAGGAACGGTCATTCGCCAGGATGTGCAGACCATTGCCCAGGCGGGACGATCTACACAGGGTGTTCGGCTGATGAATCTGGGCAATGCTGATACAGTGGTCGCCATAGCGACGACCAATGGTAAACACGGTGATAATGAGGATGAGAGCCTGGAAGGCAGCGAGGATGGCCTGGCTGAAGCTGATGGGGTGTGGGTTGATGTTGCTGATGCAAGCTCGTCCGATGACTCCGGCGAGTGATACGTCGGGTATTCTGAAACAACAGAGGGCTGGCAGCACTTTTTCCTGCCAGCCCTCTTTCTTGTCCTCGCGCTTAACCCCTGGCGCGTTCGCTGCGTATAGCATAGTGGAGGTGGGAGTAGGCTTCTTTCTAAAAGGATTAACCTGCTCTAGCTGCCCGTTAGGCGAGCGTGCTATACTCAAGTGAAGCGCGCAGACGCTGCGCCTGTGCCGGGATGATCTGGCGTTTCTGGCCGAGGGAGAGGCTTGTGTACTCTCTGGATGGGAGAAGGATGAGCAATGGCTGATCAGGCGCCGCGAGGAGCGCAACCGACGGAACCAGGAGATAGTCGCAAGCGTTTGGGAAATGCTGGCGAGCGACTTGCAGCGGAACGGCTGCGGCAGGCTGGGTATCGCATCCGCGTGCTGAATTATCGCTGCCAGGTAGGCGAGATCGATATTGTCGCCGAGGAAGCTGACGACATGGTGTTTGTCGAGGTCAAGACGCGGCGAGGCACTGCCTATGGGCTGCCGGAAGAAGCGATCACTGCTGCGAAGCAGCGGAAGCTGGTTGCCGCCGCGCAGACGTATCTGGCGGCTGAGGGATGCGCTGATGCTTCCTGGCGCGTCGATGTGGTTGCGGTGGCGCTGACTCCGGCAGGCGCGTTACAGGAGGTACGCATTTATCGCCACGCGATCAGCGCCGATTAAGGACGGGAGTCTTTCCGATCTTCCGGTTTGCTATATAAGCTGGAGGATACAAGAGAGGTTGGGTCTTCCTGCCGTCTGGCATCAGGAGGGTTAAACAAATATGAGTGATTTTATTGAAACAGCAAAACAGAAGATTGGGCAGGGGATCAGTCGGGTAGGCTGGGAGGCGGAAAAGCTGCGACGGGTCAACGCAAAGCAGGGGGAGATTAATACGCTCAAGCAGGAGCGCGAGCAGATCATCACCGATCTCTCCAATACAGTGTTGACGATGTATCGCCAGGGTACGCTGGCTGATCCACAGCTTCAGCAGTTCTGCGCGCGTATTCTGAATACAGAGCAAGAGATGACTACGCACTCGGCTGAGCTTGAGCAGATTCGCGCGGAGACGTACCAGGGCGCTTCGGATGTACGCGGCGCCGGAGTGGACCCAGGCGCCGCTGCTGCGGCAGCTAGAAGCGCGCAACGTCCGCAGCAGCCGTTGGCAGGGGGGGCGCCAAAAGGGCAGGCGGCGATGGTTCCCTGTCCTACCTGCGGTGAGCCGGTTCGCGCCAGGGCGCTCTATTGTAACAAATGTGGCACCAGACTGCGCTAGTGGTGGGTGGTCGAGACAGCGGCCAGAATGCCTCCAGTTCTGCTGGCTGAGCAGAACTGGAGGTGGTATTATCTCTGCAATCGATGAGTGGGTAGTAGCGCGTTGTTCAGGCAGATTGCCCAGGTGTGTGCTATAATACAGCGTATACCACTTTGGGCGGCAGGGTAGATACGATGCTTTCAAAGCGCCAGGATGCTCCACAATCGTGGGACCCACTCGACCCGGCGATCAAGGGTGTACGCCCTGACGCGGCGCAGATGGGCCGGACCGCAGATCAGCCTGTCGTACTCGATATTGTGAGCCATAGTCTTGCTCAGACACAGCGGCTGGGCGCGCGCCTGGGCGAATTGCTGCGTGGCGGAGAGTTGCTGCTGCTCGATGGCGACCTGGGCACAGGTAAAACGAGCTTGACGCAGGGCATCGCTGAGGGCTTGGGTGTGCAAGAAGTGGTCAGCAGCCCCACATTTACCCTGTTGAAAGAGTATGAGGGGCGTGTGCCCTTCTATCATTTTGATCTCTATCGTCTGGATGAACCCAGCGAGATGCTCGCTCTTGGCTTTGAGGAGTATTTTGAGAGTAAGGGCGTTTGTGTGGTGGAATGGGCTAATAAGGCAGAATCCCTCTGGCCTGAGGAGCATCTGCACATTCGCCTGAAGGTGGTCAGCGAGACGAAGCGTGGTCTGCTGCTCAGTGGTACAGGTACACATTATAGTGATCTGCTCTTTGCCTTTAGAAAAAATGCCTTTGGCATTGGCGCGTAAGCGCTGCTTTTGATACCTTTCTATGCAGGCGTTCTCTATTGGTTCCTTCTCACGTTGTAGCGTCTCCTTCTTTGGTAAGCCAAAGAGGTGGTTCTAGTAACGGAAGTGTCATGCTGCTTGCCCTCGATACCTCAACTCATCTTGCCAGCCTTGCCGTTTGTGAAAATGGCGAGTTGCGGGCAGAATACACCTGGGATGTTGGCTCCAGCCATAGCGTTGAGTTACTCCGTCGGCTGGAGTCGCTTGTGAAGGAGCGAGGGATAGGGCTTGGGCAGGTAAGTGCAGTTGCGACGGCTATCGGCCCAGGCTCTTTCACAGGTGTGCGCGTAGGGGTGACGGTGGCAAAGTCGCTGGCCTTCAGCTTGAATGTGCCACTGGTGGGTATCAGCACGCTGGATAGTATTGCCTATAGCCAGGCAGGAGCTGTCTTTCCTGTGTGTGCGCTGATGGATGCGGGGCGTGGCGAGTTTTATGCTGCACTCTACCACCAGGCGCTTCTCACTGAGGCGGCTGTGTCCAGGCATGAGGAAGCGGGATCGGGACATGGCGCCTGGGCTGCGCGCCTGTTTCCAGCGGCCACTTCGCTTCGCCGGGATGGCCTGTATTGGGAGCGCCAGGGCGAGTATCAGGTAGTGACCGCTGAAGAACTGGCGCAGGCGATTACACAGCCCACACTGCTCTGCGGTGATCTGCCAGTGAGCGCGCGGCGCAAGCTGGCGGGGGTATTAGGATCGGTGGCGCTGTTTGTGCCGTCACTGGCCTGTGCGCGACGCGCCGGTTTGTTGGCCGAACTGGCGGCTCAGCGACTAGAGCGTGGCGTGGTGGATGACCCGCTCACGCTTGAACCACTGTATCTGCGCCGCCCAAATATCACCGTCAGTACCAGGAATCGCCCGCAACTCCTGGGGCAGCACGAACGCCCGGAGGAGGCATCGGATCGAGCGGGCAGAGATGACGGGCATTCTGCAGACGCTGGTTCAGGCGAGCAGGCGCAAAGTGGAGGGCATGCTTTCCTCTCTGGGAGAGACGTACCTCGTCTCGATACGCCGGATGGTGGCCCCGCGAGCGTTGAGCGCTGGGCTAGATGAGCCAGATCTGCGCGAGCGCCAGGGAGGGATAGGGCAAGATAGCACAAGTAGAGGCTCATCTGGAAGGCTCTCTTGGAGTGGGCTAACAGAGACATGGTGAAGCTCTTCGGGTTAGCTGTAGAAAGGGAATCAGGTGCGTTACGTCATTGAGCAAATGACGATGGCTGATGTGCCGAGGGTCATCGAGATTGAAAAACTATCCTATCCCGCGACCTGGCCTCCCAGTGCCTACCGCAAGGAGTTACAGGATAATCGCTGGGCGCATTATATTGTCTTGCGTGATCGCGCCTTGATATATCCCCAGGAGCAGGTAGTCCAGGAGCCTGAGCAGCGTTCGCGTCGGCCTTTCCCTCTTTCCTTGTTGCCATCAAGATCAGTTGTCACGCTGGCATCTCCGCACCAAGCCTCAATCATTGGCTTTGCCGGGCTATGGCTGATGGTGGATGAGGCGCATATTACGACGATTGCCGTCCACCCCGACTATCGGGGCAAAGGTCTGGGCGAGCTAGAACTGGTGAGCCTGATCGATATTGCCTATCAGATCGGGGCAAAATGGGTGACGCTTGAAGTGCGTGTCTCTAACCACGTTGCCCAGAGCCTGTATCGGAAATATGGTTTCCGTGAGGCTGGGATGCGCCATCAATATTATAGCGATAATCAAGAAGATGCTATCATCATGTGGACTGAGGAGATTTTCTCTTCGGATTACAAAGAACGTTTCCAGAGTTTGAAGACGGCCCTGCTTCAGCGGTTAGAAGCAGAAGGTTAACCCATGCTGATCCTTGGTATTGAAAGTTCCTGCGATGAGACAGGCGCTGCCGTTGTGAGCGACGGGCGCTACCTGCTCTCCAATGTGGTGGCCTCCCAGGCGGAGATTCACCAGCGCTATGGCGGGGTCGTTCCCGAAGTGGCCTCGCGGCAGCAACTTGCGACGATTATCCCGGTGATCGAGACGGCGCTGGAACAATCCGGCGCGCAGTGGAGCGATCTGGATGGGATTGCTGCCACGTATGGTCCTGGCCTGGCGGGTTCGCTCTTGATTGGCTTGACGGCGGGCAAGACACTGGCGCTGGCGCGTAATCTCCCCTTTATCGGCATCAATCACCTGGAGGCGCACATCTACGCAAACTGGCTGCGCAAAGGCGACCCTGCTCCTCGGCCACGCCTGGCCGAACGGACGCCAGATGCAAATGGGGAATATCAAGAGGGTGATCCGCGCTTTCCGGTGCTTTGCCTGATTGTCTCTGGTGCGCATACTGAACTGGTGTTGATTCGTCGGCACGGGCATTATGAACTGCTGGGGCGCACCCGCGATGATGCTGCTGGTGAGGCGTTTGATAAGGTGGCACGTATTCTGGGCCTGGGCTATCCTGGCGGTCCGGCCATTCAGAAGGCGGCTGGCGAGCATCGGGCCAATACGCACCCCTATTACAAGCTGCCGCGCGCCT
Source organism: Ktedonobacterales bacterium (assembly GCA_046704085.1). Taxonomy (GTDB): domain Bacteria; phylum Chloroflexota; class Ktedonobacteria; order Ktedonobacterales; family DATBGS01; genus DATBHW01. The sequence goes on from JBJKSJ010000296.1 coordinate 8,198, forward strand.
GGCTCAAGGGAACGTATGATTTCAGCTTTAGCGGTCTGAAGACTGCTGTACTGCATACGGTGCAGGGCGCGCAAGGCGCATCGCCTGCTGTGCCCAGTGGCAGCGATGTGCGTGGCCATCAATATGTGCGCCAGGGCGCGCAGGCTGCGAGCTGGGGGGGCATCTCTGTGCCCGATCTGGCGGCGGCTTTCCAGGAGGCGGTGGTGGATGTGCTGGCGACCAAGACGCGCCTGGCAGCAGAGGAGCATCAGGTAGCGCATGTGCTGCTGGCCGGTGGTGTTGCCGCCAATCGCTTACTGCGCCAGCGTCTGGAATTGGAACTCAAGCCACTGGGCATTCCACTGACCTCTCCACCCATCGAGTTCTGCACTGATAACGCCGCGATGATTGCCGCTGCGGGTTACTTCCACCTGCGCCTGGGCGAGCGTCATGGTCTGGACCTGGATGTGAAGCCGGGCCTGAGACTGCCTTTCGCTTCGTAAGGGCAGGTATCGCTCATTTTCTCAGTCGCGGCAGCCTCAACCTCTGAACCGCTTGAGTTCCGTGCTATGATACAGCGAGGCGCCCTCCTGACGAGGGGTGTCTTTGTCGCTCGTAGTACGCTTCTGGAGGATGGTTGTGTCCCAACGCAGGAAGTTGACCCTGGAGGATACCTGGGCTTTCAGACTCATCACTGAGATGCGGCTGGCGCCGGATGGGCGGCGCGTCGCTTTTGCGCTTGAAACGCAGGATAAAGAACTGAATGAGAAACGTTCGGCGATCTGGATGCTGGATGTGGATGAGGCTATGCCTCGCCAGTTTAGCAGCGGGATGAAGTGCGATTCCTCACCGCGCTGGTCGTCGGATGGTCGTTTTCTAGCCTTCCTCAGTGACCGCGAGGGCGATAAAAATCAGGTCTGGGTGATGCTTGCCGATGGCGGCGAGGCGCGCAGGCTGACCAATATGAAACATGGGGTGAGTGAGTTTTGCTGGTCGCCAGATGGCGCCTGGATTGCCTTTACCAGTGAAGTCCGCCCGGATGGCAAGATTACTACCGATGAGGATGCGCCAAAGGATGCGAAGGTGAAGGCACGCGAGGAGCGGGATGAGGCCGAGCGGCTGCGGGTTGTGAACCGCCTGCAATTTCGCTGGGATGGGCGCGGGCTGTTAGAAGGTCGCAGACACCTGTTTAAGATCAAGGTGGAGAGCGGCGAGTTGGTACGCCTGACCGAAGGCGATTATCATCATGCAGAGCCAGCCTGGTCGCCGGATGGCACGTTTATTGTGGTCTGCTCTGATCGCGCAGAGGACCGCGACGAGAATCTGGCCCAAGACCTGTGGCTGATTGATGCTGAAACGAAGGGCGCGCGCCAACTAACCGATGGGACAGCGGATGTCTCCGCGCCAGCCTGGTCGTCGGATGGACGGTCTATTGCGTACTTCCAAGTCCCAGTTTTGCCGCGCAATTCTGCCGCCAATACGCATGTGATGGTGATCGCGCGCGAGGGCGGCGAGCCGCGCGATCTGTGTGGGCAGGTCGATCTGGATTGTCATCCGGGGATGCTGACCGATCTGTATTGGGGCGGCTCGTCGGCTCCTCAGTGGTCGGCTGACGGCGCCTGGCTTTACGCGGTAGCTGTGGAGCATGGGAGTACCAATGTCTGGCGCTTCCCGACGACTAGCGGCGAGCCTGAGCGGGTCACAGGGGGCGCGCACCATATCAGTATGATCGCTCTAGGGCCAGATGGGCGGCGCCTCTGCACGATGCAGGCTGATCCGCGCAATATGTGGGATCTCTATGAATATGGTCTGGAAAGCCTGCCCGCCGAGGCTCCTGCGCGCCGATTGACGGCGGTGAATGCGCCGCTGCTGGAGACAGTTGATCTCGTGGTGCCGGAGCAGTTCACGTTCACTGGGTCGGATCATTGGGAGATCGATGGCTGGCTCTATCGGCCACATGACGCGCAGCCAGGGGCGCAGTATCCGCTGGTGCTGTGGATTCATGGTGGCCCCTTCAGTTCCTATGGCTCTACCTTCTACCTCTGGGCGCAGGTTTTTGCGGCGCGGGGCTATGCGGCGCTGTATGTCAATCCACGCGGGAGCAGCGGTTCGGGCGAGGCGTTTGCGCAGGCGGTTGATTTTGATTGGGGTGGCAAGGATTATGAAGATATTCTGGCTGGGGTGGATGCTGCGATTGCGCGCGGCGGGATCGATCCAGATCGGATGGCCGTGACCGGCGGCAGCTATGGCGGGTATATGACGAACTGGATTATCGGCCATACGGATCGGTTTAAGGCAGCGGTGACACTCAATAGTGTGAGCAATCTGACCAGTTCTTTTGGGACAGGCGATATTGATTCCACGTATGCTGAGCGTCAGTATGGCTTGCCCTGGGAGGTTGAGCCTGTCTACCGCGAGCGTTCTCCGCTGACCTATGCGCCGAACATTACGACGCCCACGCGCATTATTCACGCGGAAAACGACTATCGCTGCCCGATAGAGCAGGGGGAGCAATTGTATGTCTGGCTGAAGAAATTGGGGCGCGCGCCTGTGGAGTTCATCCGCGTGCCGCGCTCCAGCCATACGATCAATGCCAGCCCACGCCAACGCCTTCAGGTGCGCGAGAAGGTCTTTGAGTGGATTGAACGCCATGTCCCGGTAGGCCCAAAGGAGTAATCGGAAGATGACACGCCTGCGTATAGCTCTTGCGGGAGCGACTGGCTGGGTAGGTCGGGCGCTTGTTCCAGCAATCATGCGTGATCCTGAGCTGGAATTGGTGGCGGCTATCGCCCGACGAGGAGCGCGGCGCGATATTGGCCTGGTGGTGGGCGTCGGCCCGCTGGGTGTGTTGATTGATGATGCCATCGGCGATGCGCTTACGCATAGCAGGCCACAGGCGCTGATCGATTTCACCAGCCCACTGGTGGTGATGGACCATGTTCGCGCTGCGCTTACCAGCGGTGTTGCTGTGGTGGTAGGGACATCGGGCATTGGCGAGGAAGATTTTCAGGAGATCGATCAACTGGCTCAGGAACAGGGTGTTGGCGCGCTCGTTGCGGGTAATTTTGCTCTGACGGCGGTACTGATGATGAAGTTTGCGGAAACGGCCCGGCGCTATATTCCTGATTGCGAGGTGATTGAATATCACAGCGCCAATAAGCCTGACGCGCCCTCTGGAACGGCGCTTGAGACGATAGCGCGCCTGGAGCGGATCGCGCAGTCTGGCGCGCCATCTGCTCTGCCGCGCACGGAGGCGCTTGGTTCGTCTGGCCCGCGCGGGGTGGAGATGGCGGGTGCGCAGGTGCATAGCGTGCGCCTGCCAGGGTTAGTGTCGCATCAGGAGATTCTGTTTGGGCGACCAGGAGAATTACTGACGCTGCGCCATGATTCTTTTGCGGCGGAATCGTATGTGGCTGGTACGTTGCTTGCGGTGAAGCGTGTGATGAGCTTTCGCGGACTGGTGCGTGGGCTGGATGCGCTGCTTGATCTATAGCCGGAAAGGCGCCGAATATGAATGGAGTTGAGCATCCCGCGTCCAGCCCGCGTTCAGCTGATATCGGATCAAGCCATCGGCGGCGAGTGTTGATTGCTGGAGCCGGACGCACAGGACGGCGCCTGGCAGAGCGTTTGGCTGAACACTGGTCAGTTGTCATGCTGGATGTGCAGCAGGAGCGGCTTGAGCTTATTCATCAGGCTGCAAAAGGAACTGATACTGCTGCCGGATCAGCGCATGCAGAAGCAAGGCGGGAGCATGTGTCTTGTGTGCTGGGTGATGCGACCAGCCGCTTAACGCTGGAACGCGCAGGGGCGGGCGCTGCCGATTGTCTGGTCGCGGTCTGTGGTGAAGATGTCATCAATCTAGAAATTTGCCGACTGGCCCGGCAGCACTTCAATATCCCACAGCTAGCGGCGGTAGCGCGCGAGGCTGATCTGCTTCCGCAGTTTCAGGCGTTTGGCGCGCAGACGGTATTGGTGGGCGCCTCCCTGGCAGTGGCGCTGGCGAACCGGATTGAGCCAGCCGTCCAGGCATCGGAAGGGTTGGGGCTGGGGCATGGCGAGGTGCTGGAGATGACGATTCCGGCCTCGTCCCCGGTGTTGGGACGGCCTCTACGAACCTTTGCCGCAAATCACTGGCTGATTGCTGCGGTCTATCGGCAAGGGAACCTGATTATTCCGCATGGATATACGACGCTGCAAGAAAATGATCGTATTCTCCTGGTTGGCCCACCTATGCTGCTGCCTGGTATCGCCGATTATCTGCGCCTGGGTCGCGCGCAGTTTCCCTATCCGTATGGTTCGCGGCTGGCGGTGCTGCTGGCGCAGTCATCGGATGTGGGACAGGCGGCAGTGCGAGAAGCCCGCCTACTTGCTGAGCAAACGGCTGCTGAAGGGTTGGATTTGCTCCTGTGGGGTGAGCAGAGACGCTGGAAGCAGTGGGAGAAGCCGCTGGCATCGTTATTGGGGGTTGCCTCAAATGTGACACCTCACTTACCGTTCTTTCAGCGATCAGCGGATGGGCCATCCGGGCAATGGGCCTGTCTGGTCATTCCCCACCAGCGCGTAGGCTGGAGGAGTCGTTTGGGCTGGAGAGGCGTATTGCTGGATGAGGCGGTGGCTTATACCAACAAGCCGGTGCTGATTGCGCGTGGCTCAGCGGCATACCGCCAGGTCGTTGCACTTGTCCAGAGCGACCGGGTAGGGACTGGCGGAGCCATGTCGTTGCGCGGTCTTCAGGCGGCGCTTTCTGTGGGCAGCGCCCTCAAGCTGGATGTGCATGCGCTGACGGTGATGGCGCCCATGTTTATTGCCGGTGATGGGGTTGCGGCTACCCGGCAGGAGATCGATCAGGCGATTATGAACCTGGCGGGAATGTATCGGATGCGCGTCGCGCGCCAGCAACTTACCGGAAATCCTATCAGGGAGACACAGGCGCGGATCGATCCCCGTGATCTGCTGGTGGTGCGTGTCCCTCGTCGTCCGCGTGTATCTTTCTTCCGCCCCGATGTTGGGCGCTATCTGGCGCTGCGTGCCCCTTGTTCTGTGCTAGTGATTCCTGATGAGTGATCATTTCTGGGGGTGCGCACATGTCTGAGGGTCAGGCCATTTCATTGCTCCTGTTTACGGCGGGCGCATTTCTTATTCCACTGCTGAGTAAGCGTATTGGCTTGCCAGCAGCGGCGTGTGAGATGCTCTATGGGGCACTGCTGGGCAATCTGATTCCTCAGATGGCTCAACCCGATGCGCTGATCACTGCGCTGGCGCATTTCGGGTTCATCTTGCTGCTCTTCCTCGCCGGATTAGAAGTGGATTTTGTGCTGGTGGAGCGCGAGGGAAAGCGTGGCGTATTGCGCAACGGCGCCTTTGCACTGGGCGTCCTGGGGGCAGGGTTTGCTGTTGCTTATCTGCTTGGGCGTGACCCCCTTTTTGGCCTGATCGTGGGCGCGATCTCAATTGGGGTGGTGCTGGTGATCCTGCGGGAGACGGAATTGAGCCGGACGCGCTTCGGCCAGATTGTACTGATTAGTGGGGCGATTGGCGAGTTTCTGACGATTCTTTCGCTGACATGCTATAGCCTATTGCGTGAGTATGGGCTTTCGCTGCCTATAGTGCTGGCTATTGGCAAGCTGCTGTTGTTGTTGTTGCTTGGTTGGCTGGTACTACAGATTCTCAGCACAGTGGTCTGGTGGTATCCGCATCAATTTCGGCGTCTGGTGGCTTCTAATGATCCCTCCGAGCTTGGCGTGCGCGCCGCGTTGGCCTTGATGACGGCTTTTGCTGCTGCGGCAGTCTTGCTGGGTGTGGAGGAGGTGCTGGCGACCTTTATTGCCGGGGCGATCTTTGCGTTTGTCTTTCGCCACCAGGGATCGCTGAGCGATAAGCTGGCGGCAGTGGCGCATGGCTTCTTTGTGCCCATCTTCTTTATCAATGTTGGCCTTGGCTTGCAACTGGCTGGCTTGCAAAACCGGGCGACGCAGGTTTTGCTGCTGGAGCTTGTTGCAGCTTCTCTGTTCGTGCGATTGTTGGCAGCGCCCTTACTCAAATTGACCGGGCTGGGATGGGGCGCGGCGATGGCAGGGGCGTTGTTGCTTTCGGCGCCGCTGACCATGCAGGTGGCTGTGGCCCAGGTGGGTGTGAGCCTGGGGGTGTTTGCATCAGACACGACGCTCAGCGTGCTGGGCGCTTCGGTGATTGGCGCGGTGGTCTTTCCAGCGGTCTTTCGCCCGCTGGCGCGCTGGCTGCGCAAGAAGCCGGAAAAGGCAAGCGCCTCTGCTCCCGGACAGTTGGCCGCGCCGCCGACGCTGGCTGGTCTGCCATCAGGCTCTTTAGAGTAGCAGCAGACCTTTTGCTTCTGGCCTGGATTGGCCGCTTCAGTTCACCCTTTGATCTCTTGCTCCTGGGAGCGCCAGAAGCGGAGATTTTTCCTGATCTCCATCATGGGAGCCAGCCCTATCAGGGCGCCTGTGACCAGCAGCAGGGGTGGATAGAAGGGAACAAAGAAATGCGCGAATGATTGCGGCGCGAGGGCAATGATCAGAACGGTGGATTGGGCGACTCCGGCGCTGCGGCCCAAGGCAGTGTGGCTGAAGTCTACCTGGCGAATGGCGACAAAATAGCTGAGCAAAGCGCCGATCAGCGGGACGGCAAAGCGCAGCAGGATGATGGCGGCAAACCAGCCTGGCAAAAGCCCTGCCAGCAGTGCGCAAAGGGTTGCTGATGCGGAGAGAAAAAGATCAGCCTCACCATCTAGATTGCCACCCAGGCGGGTCTGCCAGCCGGTGCGCCGGGCGATGTGCCCATCGGCAATGTCGGTGGTACTGCCGATGAGATAGAGGGTGAGTGTCAAGCCGGGGCGGGGGATCAGGCCGCTGAGCAGATGAGCCAGGAGGATATTTGCCATGACGCCGCGCGCCAGGGTGAGCGCGGTGGGCAGGCCCAGCCGCTCGCGGAAGCGCCCATCGAACGGTTGCCAGTTCAGCCCTAGATGGACATAGACATCGCCCTGCTGCAAGATCAAGCAGATGAGTAACGCCGGAAGCAGCCGCAAGGCTATCCGCTGGCCTTCAACCAGCCAGATGGCCGCGAATGCTCCAGCGGCCATTGCGACGACAAGGACGGAGACGCGCGCCCAGGAACGAGTGAGCCTGGGATGTGTCTTTGAGGTGTCCCAGGATTTCTGCCAGGAGTCTGCCAGAAAGCGGCGCCAGGCGTAGGGGCGATAGTGTCGATGCTGGAGTTCGGTGAGCAGCGCGATGACAAACTCGGTGCGTCTGGTCTCCTGGACGCTGAGTGGCACTGTTGGAGATGGGCGCGCTTGTCCGTTTGCGCTGAGCGTTGGCTGTGGGAGAGGTGGCATGTCAGGCATCTGCTTATTCGCTCGTTGGCTGATCGCTTGATGATTGTTCGGGCGTTCCTGGCGCCCTGGCGCTTTTGGGCTGGTGGACTGCGTGACCGCGCTCAAAACGGCGGGCAAAAGCAATAATCAGCGCAGCGACGACGATCCAGAGGAGCGAGCCGCAGCCTAAAAAGAGGCCGAAGAGAACGAGCGAGCCACTGGCAAAAATGCCTCCGGCGCTCTCGTCGCGTACCTGCACGGCTACCTGCACATCGGGCTGGGTCGCCAGAAGCGTCAGATGCACTGGCCCACCCAGCCCGTTGTTAAACGTAAAATCGCGGCTCTGGGCCGGGCAGGTTGTGTTGGCCGGGTTGCTCGGTGGACAGCCAGTGGTATAGAAATCGGTCTCGGCGGCGAGCGCACGCCCAAAGCTATCACGCAGCGTGAATCCAAGTGTGATGCCTCCTGACGCGCTGGTCTGAGGCTGAAGCGTCAGCGTATACAGGTCAGCGCCCTGCGTGGGCAGGCTGGTGGGCTGGCCGGAAGCCGCGACATTGCCAGAAAAAACCTGTGCCGCGCGATAGCGATAAAACGCATACCCGGTTGGGCCAATGACGAGCAGGATACACGCCAACAATAATCCACCAGCGGCCAGCGCGCACCCCTGTGCGCCGAAAGTCCTGCTTTTGTTCTCTCCCTGCTCCAACGTGCGTGCCCCCTGCGTGTGGTGTTGCTCCTGAATAGGGCAACGTCAGGTCGCCCCCTAAGCCAGGGGTAGTGTACCACGTAGTAATACTGGGAGGGTCATGCGTGCTTTCTGACAGAGAGCAGACTTTCTCTGCCTTGACGAGAGCATTGCTCCACCATACAATACGAGCCGAATAGTTGAACAATGAGGAGCTTCTATGACTGAGGAACGCTACGTTGAAGACCTGGCGGATAAAGATGATTTTTCCCAGTGGTATCTCGATGTGATTCGTAAGGCCCAGCTTGCCGATGAGTCACCTGTGCGCGGCTGCATGGTCATTCGCCCGTATGGCTACGCGCTGTGGGAAAATATGCAGCGCCTGCTGGATGACAGAATTAAGGCCACCGGACATCAGAACGCCTATTTTCCCCTTTTTATCCCGGAGAGCTTCTTGAAAAAAGAGGCTGAGCATGTCGAAGGATTTGCGCCAGAGGTGGCCTGGGTGACGCGCGGCGGAGGTGAGGAACTGGCGGAGCCGCTGGCAGTTCGACCTACCTCAGAGGCAATCATTGGGTATATGTATGCCAGATGGGTGCAATCCTACCGCGATCTGCCGCTGCTCTATAATCAGTGGGGCAATGTGGTGCGCTGGGAGAAGCGCACGCGCCCCTTTTTGCGCACCTCAGAGTTTCTCTGGCAGGAGGGCCATACCGCACATCGCACTGGAGAAGAGGCTGAGGCGGAGACGCTGAAGATTCTGGTCGAGGTCTATCAGGATTTCATTGAGAACGAGCTGGCGATACCGGTTATCACCGGGCAGAAGTCGGATGCTGAGCGTTTTGCCGGGGCAGCGCGCACGTATTCGCTTGAAGCGATGATGGGTGATGGCAAGGCGCTTCAGGCAGGCACGTCGCATAACCTGGGGCAGAACTTCGCTAAGGGCTTTGGTATTCAGTTCCAGGATGTGGATGGCGAACGCAAATATGCCTGGACGACCAGTTGGGGCGCGAGTACCCGGCTGGTGGGTGGCGTGATCATGGTGCATGGAGACGATGCGGGCTTGCAGATGCCACCGAGGGTTGCGCCTATCCAGGTGGTGATTGTGCCGATCTGGCGCAAGGAGCCAGATCGCGAGGCAGTGGCCGCTGCCGTCTCTGGTCTGGAGGGGCAACTGCGCCGAGCAGGCGTGCGTATTCATACCGATTGGCGCGAGGAGACGCCGGGCTATAAGTTCAACGATTGGGAACTGCGCGGCGTGCCCCTGCGGTTGGAAGTTGGCCCCAAGGATGTGCAAAACCATCAGGCGGTGCTGGTGCGCCGGGATACGAAGCCGCGCGCCAAGGAGATGATCGCGCAAGATCAGGTTGCCACGCGGGCGCAGCACTTGTAAGCGGAGAATCAGCAGAACCTCTATCAGCGCGCGCTTGAGTTACGGCAGAGGCGGACGTATCACGCGGAGGATATTGCGACACTGGAGCGTTTGATGGG
>JBJKSJ010000297.1:0-7902 GCA_046704085.1 Ktedonobacterales bacterium
GGCATGGGCTGGCGCGTTCTCCTGCTTGCCGCCCCAGGTCGGTTATAGTGACTGGGGCGGCTTTTGTTGAGCCTCCTCAGCCAACTACACCGAGGAGGCTTGCAATGTCAATCAGGTCTATCTCTCCGCCCACACCATACGCAGAATCGATTGGTCCGCCGCAAGAGTACGACACGTGCCAGTCTGAGGCGCCCTCTGCGGCTGCCGCGCCGCCTGCGGAGCAGGTGCGGCGGGTTGCCCGCCAGCGCCGCCAGCTACGTGGCCTGGGCATCCTGCCGCCGCTGCTGCTGGGTATCGCGCTGATTGCCGCCTGGCAACTGCTTGTCCAGAGCGGCGCCGTGTCGGAGTTTCTGCTGCCCTATCCTGCCGATGTGCTGCGCTCCTTCTGGCAATCGCTCACTACTGATTCGCTGCTCAGTTTCACTCAGACAACGCTCATCGAGAGCCTGGCGGGCTGCGCGCTGGGCGCGGCAGTGGCGCTGCCGCTGGGCTATGCCATCGCGCATAGCCGTCTGGCAGCGCGCGCAATCCAGCCCTATCTGGCCGCAAGCCAGGCGTTGCCCGCAATTGCCCTGGCGCCGCTGATCGCGCTCTGGCTGGGCTATGATCTCTTGCCGGTCATTGTCCTGTGCGCGCTGATCGTTTTCTTCCCGATGGTCATCACTACCGTCCTGGGATTGCGCACACTGGACCGCGACGTGATCGACGCCGCGCGCACAGAGGGCGCGGGCTGGTTGGCGCTGCTGCGCTCCATCGAGTTCCCGCTGGCGTTGCCCAGCATTCTGGCAGGCGTGCGCACCAGCATCACGCTCTCGATTACCGGAGCGGTAGTTGGCGAGTTCGTAGTCGGCGGTCATGGGCTGGGTGAATTGTTGTTGGTTGATTTTAACGCTGCCGATTCTGCCGGGGTCTTCGCAACCTTGCTGATGTTGGGGCTGCTCGCCGCCACACTGTATGGTATGGTGCGGCTGATCGAGCGCCGTTTCTCATATGTGGAGGCGTAATACCGCTGTATGCGATACAACCATACCTTCCGGTTCCGGCTGCGTTCAGTCGGTTTGCTGGCGCTGACTGCGCTGGCATTTGCTCTTGCCGCCTGTGGCACAAACAGCGCCAGCAGTTCGCTGCATAAGCTCACCGTTGGCCTGACCTATATCCCCAATATCCAGTTTGCGCCATTCTACGTGGCTGAATCGCTTGGCTACTACAAAGACGCCGGGCTGGATGTGACCCTGCGCCACCATAGCTTTACGGAGAGTGAGTTCGGCGCGGTCTCTGCCGGCAAAGAAGATGCCGTCTTTGGCGGTGGCGATGAGATGCTTCAGGCGCGTGGGAATAATATCCCACTGGTCTATGTGGCGAACATTTATGCCAAATATCCCGTGACGCTCATCGTGCCCGCCGATTCGCCAATTCACAGCCCGGCGGACCTGCGCGGTCACACGATTGGCGTACCCGGCGCTTATGGTGAGACGTACTTTGGGCTGCTGGCGCTGCTGCAAAGCCCCGGGCTGAGCAAGTCCGATGTCACTATTCAGAATATCGGCTTCACCCAGGTCGCGGCGCTGCTGGGCCATAAAGTGGACGCTGTGATGGGCTACGTCAACAATGAGCCGATTCTGTTCCAGCAGGCGGGGTTTGCAGTACGCACCCTGCCACTGTCGGATGTCGTCCAGCCTCTGCCGCTGGTTTCCAATGGCATTGGCGCGCTTCAGAGCGAACTGAATGCCCATCCCGACGACATTAAGGCGTTAGTAGCGGCCACGATGCGCGGCGTGCAGTACACTATCGCGCATCCACAGCAGGCGCTGGATATGAGCAAGCAATATGTGCCAGGCTTGAACGACCAGAAACAGGCGGCCAATGCCCTGGCAGTGCTGCAAGCGACCATCCCGCTCTGGCAGAGCAGCGGCTCGAAGTCAGGCTATAACGACCCGACGACCTGGCAGCAGATGGGGAGCTTCATGGCGCAGTATGGGCTGCTCTCTGGATCCGTGAACGCTGCCCAAGCCTATAGTAACAGCTACCTGCCGCAGAGCTAACGCCGCCTGTACCGCGCCGCCCATGGCGGCTCATCGTCGCGTCATCATCTCTGGCGGCCAGGAGAGCAGGGATGAGATCATGCTTTCATCCCTGCTCCCTCGGCGGCAACCTGCGCGTAGTTGAGCGCGGCAACAAGTGAGACGCCGCCGATGATGTTGCCAATCAACGTGGGGGCCATGAAGCTGCCTAGATAGCGCCCCCACGAGAGCGTTCCGGCGCTGACCAGATACAGCACATCTACCGAGCCTGCAATGATATGGGCGAATCCGCCAAGCCCAACCACGTAGGTGATGATAATGATGACGTGTACTCTGGCGGTTTCGGCTGCCGGGAGCAGCCAGACCATCAGGGCGATCAACCACCCCGCGAAAATGCCTTGCAGCAAGGTGATGCCAAAGCCTGCCCGGATGGCGTGTTGCCCGATCTCGCTAAATGCCTGTTTTACCATAGGCTCGAAGAGGCTTGTATGCGCCACGAGCATGGCAAAGGCAATAGCGCCCACGATGTTGGCGACAAAGACGATGGCCCAGAGCCGCAGCACGCGCAGCAGGGTTTTGATGTTGGGGTGCGCTAACAAAGGCAAGATGGCTGTGAGCGTGTTCTCAGTGAATAACTGCTGCCTGCCCAGCACGACGATCAGAAAGCCCACGCTGTACCCAAAGCTGTCGATGAGCGGACGCCAGGGCGCGGCAGGGATATAGGCGCGAATGAGACCCTGGGCCACCAGCGAAAAGCCCATCGAAAGCCCTGCTGCCAGGCCCGACCAGGCCAGGGCGGTTGGCGGGCGGCGCAACTCGCGTTCCCCCTCCTCGCGGACAGCTTCATGCACCACAATGGCGCTGATCGTGGTGCGCCGCTCAACTTGCCTGCGTTCTGGCGCGCTGAGGTCTGGAATCAGCCCCGGACGCTCTCTGGCCGATTGCTCCGACGGCTCGGCGCCTGATGGTGATTCTTCTTCTGCTCGTCCGGTTGCTCTCACACAGCCTCCTCTATTTCAACGTCCGCATATGTGTATTGGCTCAAAGCACCTGTATGCCTGGTTCGGGATGGAGGCCAGCCAACCCGGTCTGCGCGTCCTTTTCGCGGATCAGGGGAATCGTGAGCTGAGTCAGAAAGACTTCGAGGGTCGGCTCAACGATGCCTTCGCCCAGATGGCCGCTGTAGGCGCGATAGTCCTGATCGCTGATGGTGACGTGCGCGTGAATGTAGGGTTTGCCATCCAATTGGGCGATATTGCCAATCAGGCTGACCACCTCGACCTGCTTTGCTACTTCCCTGCTCTCGTATTGCCTGCTCTGTGTGTTGTAGTATTTCAGTTGGGTATGGCGAAATCCACCAATCGCGCTGATGCGTCCCGCGTTGATATGATGCTGGTTCAGGTAGTTGGTGATCGTCTCCAGGGCAGACTCCCCTGGCTCCAGCACCAGCACATGCTCCTGCCCAGCTTGCCTGCTGCGCATTGATCCCCTGCCTTTCGATAAACGACCGCTTCCCTGCGCGAAAGCATTGACGTGTAATGATTGACGCCCCTGATCTCCCTGGCAAGTAGTGCGCCAGGCATACAGGGGCGTCTTGGAGAACAGCGCACATCTCAGCGCGCTGCTCCCTGGGGGCGGCGCGCGGCAAAGAGGCGGATCATCTCGCGGTTGAAGGCAGGGATGTCCTTTGGCCCCCGGCTTGTCACCAGATTGCCATCGACCACGACTTCCTGATCGACCCAATTCGCGCCAGCATTGCGCAGGTCGTCCTGGATGGTCGGCCAGCTTGTCATGGTGCGTCCGCGAGCCACATTAGCCGAAATCAGCTCCCAGGGGGCGTGGCAGATGACGGCCATCGGCTTGTTCGCGTTGGTAATGGCGCGGATGAACTGCTTGACATTGGGCTGAATCCGCATCTCGTCGGCGTTGATAGCGCCGCCTGGCAGCATCAGCGCGTCATAGTTATTCGGATCGGCCTGATCAAAGGTGAGGTCAACCGGAATCTGGTTGGCCTTATCGACATGGTGAAATGCCTGAATCTTCCCTGGATTCAGCGAGATTACATCCACTTTTGCGCCCGCCTGGCCCAGTGCCTTGGCTGGCTCTGTGAGTTCTACCTCTTCAACACCCTCGGTGGCAAGAATTGCTACGCGGAAATTGTCTAATGCAGCCATATGGCTCCTTTCTGATCCATGCTTCATATCTCTTCAGTTTCCCTGCTCATGCGCTCCCGTTGATGGTATTCCAACTTGCGCTGGTGATACAATGTCCAACACGGTAAGCGTCCTTGAGCAGCCTCCTGCTCATACTGCTTACTGATGCAGGAGAAGTTGTGCCCCTCTGAAAAGGTCGTGCAACTTCTATGCCCTTGGGATGCTCATCCAGGATGCGCCAGACTTGCAGGTGGGTTATGCGCCAAAAACCATTTACGCTGTCAACCCTTGTGCTGTTGGTGCTGCTCGCGGGCTGCTCATCTGCGGCGCAGCCGACGCCAGCGGCCACGCAGCCAGCAAGCAGCACGGCTGCTCCATCGGGAGCGTCAGCCGCGCTCCCCAACTTCGGCCATATCTTTGTGATCGTGATGGAGAACAAAGAATACGGCGATGTGATTGGCAATAGCGCCGCGCCCTATATCAACAGCCTGGCCCGGCAATATGGCCTGGCGGCAAACTATTTTGCCGTCACGCACCCCAGCCTGCCCAACTATCTGGAACTGCTGGGCGGCAGCACGTTTGGCATCAGCAGCGATTGTACCGACTGTTTTGTCAATGCGACTAATCTGGTCGATCAGCTTGAGACGGCGCACAAAAGCTGGAAAGCCTATATGGAAGATATGCCTGCTCCTTGCTCGTTGGGCAGCACTGGCGAGTATGCAATGAAGCATAATCCCTTTGCCTATTTCGATGACATTCGCCAGAATCAGGCCCGCTGCAACCAGATTGTTCCGCTGACGGCGCTGAGCCATGACCTGGCGGGGAATGCGCTGCCTGATTTCGTCTGGATCACGCCCAATCTCTGCCACGATATGCACGATTGCAGCGTTGGTACAGGCGACACCTGGCTTCACGGCTTTCTGCCGCAGATTCTCAATTCGTCTGCCTGGAAGTCGCAGGGGGTGATCTTTGTGGTCTGGGATGAAGGGTCGTCCAATGCGGGCTGCTGTCAGATTGCGCAAGGGGGCCATGTGCCGCTGCTGGTCATCTCGCCGCTCGGCAAGTCCGGTTTCACGTCTTCAGCCAGCTATGATCACGCTTCCCTGCTGCTGACGATTGAAGATGCCTGGCACCTGGGTACGCTGCGCGATAGCGGCTGCCCCTGCACGGCGCCGCTAGCCGACTTCTTCATGTAGTCGTAGATGGGCGGCTGGCGGTTAAAACCGCGTCTGGAGCCCACAAGGGGACGCGAAGCCCACCTGCGTGGGCTAGGACGAACACACGATGTTTTGACCGATACTCTAAAGCTTGATTACCTGCTTGAGCGTTTGCGCGACGGCTTCGGGCGTCTGGACCATGAAATGCTCCTGGTAGAGATGCTGGAGTGTGGTCGTATCGGTCCCCCAGAGGCGCGGTGTCAGATAGAGGCGTGGGGAGAGCCGCGCGTGCAGCCACATATCCTCGCGCCCATCCAGGCCCGAAAACCAGGCCAGATTGAAGCTATAGACTCCCTGCGCCGCCAGTTGGCCCAGCACCTGCGTCAGTCCCAGGCAGAACTCGTCCAGCGCGTCTCCCGAAAGGTCCAGAATCGTCTGGCGCTCTGGAAAGACGATCAGCGTATCGGCCAGCAGGCTCCGCGAGACAAAGCTGGTCAGCCAGGCGCTCTGCTTGCCGCGCGCCACAAAGCGTTCTCCCAGCCGTTCTTCCTCTTCCAGCAGATCAGCCCAGTAGCAGCGTCCCTCCGTCTGGTAGTAGTGCAGGCTGCACGCCAGTTCTTCCTGAAGCGCGTTGCCCGGCGTGTTGGTGGCGAAGACTTGCAGGTGGGGATGAATTTGCGTGCCTCCGGAGGCAGGGAAATAATTCCAGAACACGAGCGCATAGGTGGTGCGCGGGAGGCGCTGTACCTGACGCAGATATTCCAGGCAGACTGTAAAGGCGTCCCGCAGCAGCGGCAGAGTGAACGCCCCTATTGGCACGTAATGCGCCTGGCTCATTGCCGCAACGGCGCTGTGTTCGTCATAAGGCACCAGATTAGGAAACAGCACAGCTTCGCCCTGCTGGAGACGGCCCGTCGGAACGATCTCCTCTGGAAACCTGGGCGTCACGGTGAAGATGCGCTCAGGACAGAAAGGACAGGAAGGCTGGGAGGCAGCAACTAGCGGCGCGACATCGAGCGGCTGTATCTGAAACCCCAGACCATGCGCCACGCGCCCACTGCGCCCCGTCAGCGGATCATGGCGCATCTCACAGGCGATGCGTGTCTCCTGGAAGTTGGCGCGCGGATCAAGAAAGCGCGCCGTTTTCTCCTGGCGGTCAAAGCGAATTGCCATGTTCCCTCCTACAAGGTTGGCAGAGGCAGCTTCTCCTCTTCTGGATGCTCACAATGGTTGCGCGTGGCTCACACGAGGACAACCAGCACGTCACCTTCATTGACGCTCTGGCCTTCTTTGCAGCGGATTTCAACCACCCTGCCTGCTATCGGCGCTTCCAACGGCAGTTCCATCTTCATGGATTCTAGCAACACTAGCGCGTCGCCTGCTTTCACCACATCACCCACCTGCTTCTCAACCCTCAGCACCAGTCCGGTGATCTCGCTAGAAACATTGGTTGCCATCTAGAACGGGTTCTCCTTTATGCTGGGATGCCTGGTTATGGGCGTGTGCCGTGCGCCGGGCGGCCAAGCTGGCTGGGCAGCAGCGCGTAAGCATCGCGCACCCATTCGCAGAGCAGAGGGCGCGTCTCCCTGGGATCGATGATCTCTTCGACACCAAAACGCTCTGCGGTGCGGAATGGCGAGCGAACGGCGTCTAGCCGCGCGCGAATCTCTTCGATGAGCGTGGCAGGATGCTCGCTGGCTTCCAGTTCGCTGCGATAAGCGACTTCCAGGCCGCCTTCAATCGGCAGCGATCCCCAATCCGCCGACGGCCAGGCGTAACGCTGAACGAAGCGATGCCGATTCGTCATGCCTGCGCCGCCAACGCCAAAGACCCGGCGCATAATGATTTCGGCGGAGGGCACGGTTGCCTGATAGACGGCGGCAATGGCGCGCACGCCGTAGCGGATGGTCCCCCGGCGCTCGGCGCTGCGACCAATGACCAGGCCGGGCTGATCGGTTAGCGTGACGATGGGCAGGTGGAACGTCTGGCAGAGATCAACCAGCCGGGTCATCGCGTCGGCCCCCTCGACGGTCAGGCCGCCCCCGCCAATATACGGATCGGCAGCGACGACCCCAACCGGATGCCCATCGAGCCGGGCAAGCGCCGTGACGGTGGCGCGGCCATATTGCGCCAGCTCGAAGACGGAGCCAGCGTCGAAGATCGCGCCGAGGATGGGGCGAATCCGATAGGGCTGCCGACGATTGCGAGGAATCGCAGAAAGCAGCGATTCCTCGCGCCGATCTGGCGGGTCTGCTGAGGGTTGCGTTGGCGGAAGCTCAAAGACGTTCTGGGGGAGATAAGAGAGGAAGTGGCGAATCGCCGTAAATGCCTCCGGCTCGGTTCGCGTGATGAGATCGACGGCGCCGCTGTTGCGATGAACCTCTGCTCCGCCCAATTCCTCCTTGGTGAGGTCTTCGCCCATGCCGAACTTGACCACTGGCGGGCCAGCGACAAATAACTGTGCTGTGCCCTCGACCATGACCGAGAAGTGCGCGGCTGCCAGTCGGGCCGCGCCCAAACCGGCACCCGCACCCAGGCCCGCAGCGGCAACCGGGACGTCGCTGACGATAT
>JBJKSJ010000298.1:0-5345 GCA_046704085.1 Ktedonobacterales bacterium
AACCCGCCCGCGACCTGATCGATCTGAGCGAATACCTGCACGCCTGGAAAAACCATCATGGCTTCACCTCGCTGCACCTGATCACCTCGCGTGGCTGTCCCTTTGGCTGCGCCTGGTGCAGCCGCGCGCTTTTGCGCCCTGAATCAGCTTTTGCGCCGATGGGCGACAGATGAACATGCTGTGGAAGCCGACGATGCGCGCGCCGCTCTCGTCCAGGGCGCGGAAGAAGGCTTGCTCGTCGGGGCGAAAGGTGTTGTCATAGACCTGGACACGATAGCCCTGCTGGCGCACGTAGGCGGCGAGATAGAGAATGCCCAGCGGCGCGTAAGGCCGCATGTTGCTTAGCTCGGTGGGGTCACGGTTCAAGAAATAGGTATTTGCCAGCAGTATATCAGCACTCATGCTCGTGCCTTCTTCTCTCTAGGATAATCGTACTTATCAATAGGCTGTTGTATGCTCTGATAAGCTATTCGCTGCCGCGTTACATTGCCTGGATGGTACGTCGAAAGGCTGGCTTGTCAGTTGAAAGAAGTTGGTGGGGGGCTACTCTTTCCAGGCAGATGTGCTACAGGAGGACGCTCTGGCAATAGCGATAGTATACTCCATCGTGACAATCATCTTGTCCCTTTTGTTGGCTTGACGCAGCGTGGCAGCATGGCGTATGCTCGCGGGGATTCAACAGAGGGATGCTTCACCCGTGCAGGCAGATCACTCACCGAGGAGTTTTTGTCTATGACCAGCCAGCCGCATGCTTTCTCTTCTGTCCCACCGGTTGCCCACGAGAGCGCGTCGCCAGAGATTGCCTGGCGGCCCAGCCCGGCCTATCTGGAGCGCAGCAGGCTGCTGCGCTTCATGCGCGCGCAGGGCATCAGTGACTATCCAGAACTGATGCGCCGCTCGGTGCAAGACCCGGCCTGGTTCTGGGATGCCGTTGTCAAAGACCTGGAGATCGAGTGGTATCACCCCTACGAGCAGGTGATGGATGCCTCGCGGGGCATCGCCTGGACGACGTGGTTTACAGGTGGGCGCTTCAATTACGTGCATAACGCGCTGGATAAGCACGCTGCATCCGCCCGGCGCGAACAGCCCGCTGTGATCTGGGAGGGCGAGACCGGCAAGACACAGACGCTGACCTACGCGCAGCTTGCCGCCGAGACAAACCGCCTGGCCCACGCGCTGCGTGCGCTGGGCATCGGGCGCGGTGATCGCGTGGGCGTCTATCTGCCGATGATTCCGGCGGTGGTGATTGCCACGCTGGCCTGCTCGAAGATCGGCGCGATCTATACGCCAATCTTCTCTGGCTATGCCGCCGGGGCGGTCGCCGCGCGGCTGGAGGGCTGCGACGCGAAGCTGCTCATCACCGCCAATGGCTTTCATCGGCGCGGCGCGCACATCGATATGAAAGCTGTCGCCGACGAAGCCGGAACGATCTGCCCCAGCGTGGAGCATGTCCTGGTCTATCAACATACCCATCATCAGCCCGCCTCCTGGAACGCCAGGCGCGATGTATGGTGGCACGAGGCCATTGCTGGGCAGAGCGAGCAGTACGCTACTGAGCAGATGGACCCGGAAGACCCCTATATGATCATCTATACTTCCGGCACGACGGGCAAACCCAAGGGCACGGTGCATGTGCATGGCGGCTTCCCGATCAAGGGCGCGCAGGATATGGCCCACTGTTTCGATTTCCAGGCCGGGGAGCGGTTTCTCTGGATGACCGATATTGGCTGGATGATGGGACCCTGGGTGATCAGCGGCGCGCTGATTCTGGGCGGGACGGTGGTCCTCTATGATGGCGCGCCAAATTATCCGAAGGCCGACCATGTCTGGGCAATGGTTGCGCGTCATCGCGTCACACACCTGGGCATTGCGCCCACGTTGATTCGCGCGTTGATGCCCGTTGGCGACGATCTACCCGCAAAGCATGACTTGAGTTCGCTGGTTGTGACTGGCGGCAGCGGCGAACCCTGGACGCCCGAAGCCTGGCACTGGCTCTATGAGCATATCGCCAAACGCGAGCGCCCGATCATCAATTATTCCGGCGGCACAGAGATTTCTGGCGGAATCGTGGGTTGCACGACGATCCAGCCGCTCAAACCCTGCGCTTTCTCCGGCGCGGTCCCTGGCGTGGCGGCAGATGTGGTGGATGAGCAAGGGCAGCCGGTGCGCGGGATGGTTGGCGAGTTGATCATACGCGCGGCGAATCCGGGCATGACGCGCGGTTTCTGGGGCGACCCGGAGCGGTATCTTCAGACGTACTGGTCGCGCCTGCCGGAGACCTGGGTGCATGGCGATTGGGCTGAGATTGACGAGGATGGTTTCTGGTATATCCGGGGCCGCTCGGATGACACGATCAAGGTTGCGGGCAAGCGGCTGGGGCCAGCCGAGGCCGAGGCCGCCGCGTGCGCGCATCCAGCCGTTGCCCAGGCCGCCGCGATTGGCCTGCCGCACGAGATCAAGGGCGAGGAACTGGTTCTGGTGGTGGTGCTGCGCCCGGAGTATCAAGCCGACGAGCCACTGCGCGCCGCGATTGCCGATCAGGTGGCGCGCGAGTTGGGCAAGGCGCTGCGCCCGACTGAGGTGCAGGTGGTCAGCGATCTGCCGCGCACGCGCAGCGGCAAGATCATGCGCCGGACCATCCGGGCGATCTTTCTGCACAAAGACCCCGGCGATCTTTCCTCGCTGGAGAATCCTGCCGCGTTGGAAGAAATTGGCCGATTGAGATGACATCGCGCCGAGGGGCATGGTGATATAGCCCTTCGGCGCGCATTCACTTGCCAGATCGCTACCTGCGGTTAAATAGCCGGGCGAACACAGCCCCGGCCAACAGGCTCGCGGGCCACTGTCCAATAAACAGTCCCTCGTGGCGTGTGGAACGCAGGTGCGCGACGATGGAACTCACGATTGAACCAGCCGCCGCGCCGGTAAGTGCCCAGCTTGCCACAGAAGCCGGGAGAGGCGGATTCACATCGCGATGCCCAACCAGGCGCGAGAGAACGCCGCCGGCCAGGAGCGTGGGAACCCACTGCCCGACAAAAATCCCATTCGTGTGGTCGCGGCGTGCGCGGAAGATCGCCGCTGCAACTAAGCTGCCAGCGGCGGTGCCCATTAGCACCCTGCCCGCAACTTCTGCGGGTGTGTCTATCGGGCTTGAAGAAGCCTGGCGGCGCATCAGAGGCGTCCTGGAACGAGTGGGCCGCTGGTTGCGCTCAACCAGATAGGAAACGGTTCCACCAACGGCGCCCGCCGCCAGAGGAAGAGCCATAGAGCTTAGCCCACTGCCGAAGCCTGGCTGTTCTTCGCTGGCTTTCCGCTCGCCACTGATTACGCGGCGGAAGTTCTCCAGGTCTTTCTTTACTTCCCGCTGCGTAGCATGTGTCAACTTATCAAGCTGTTGACCGACCATGCCCCCAGGAGGGCTGTACTCCATGCGTAAATCCACCCTCGTCCGGTTGTTAGGCAAGGGTTGCATCGTCACTGTCCCTCTGTTGGGCGTGCCATTGGTACTCCGCCAGGAGATATGATGGTTCTCTTGCTGATCTGTCACCTCGGCGTCCCACTCGCGCTTCGTGCCAAGGATGCGGGCTACCCAATGGTAACGACCACCTCCAAGTGGGCGGACCTCCTGAACGCTGTCCATAAACTCTGGGAAGCGCGCGAAGTCGGTCCATCGGCGGTAAACCTCGGCGACAGGAGCAGGAACCTCGATATTCTCATCAAAGGCGATGGCGGCGCCTGTCGTGGCGCCAGGGGTGGTTTGCATATGTCTCCTCCCATGCTAAATCAAATACCTGCTGTAACGCATCATAGGCGGTCTTGAGGCACTTAAATCATGTTCCAGCATCGGCCACAAAGAACACCGCAGGAAGAGACTCACTGCAATCTTAATGCCAGCCTTGCTCTTTGCCTGCTCTGGGAGGTCGGAGACAACTGGCAGTTGCGTGTGACGGGCAGCCGCCTGGCCTGCCTGCACAAGAAGTGTCCTTATGGGCGGAGGGTGGCGGTCAGTCGGCGGGGATGCAGCAACAGGTCCAGCGCCGCCTCTGGGCTGGAGGCTACGAGCGTGGCGGCCTGGAGTGCTGCCAGTGCCAGACCCTCCGCGCCACAAATGGCGATGCTCAGCCGCGCCAGGTGAAACATGCCCACGTCATTGATCCCATTGCCCATCGCCACCACCTGCTCCGCGCCGAGCGCGCGGACGTAGGCCACTTTGTCCGCGCCAGTTTCAACGCGCTGAGCCTGCACCTGCGCACCCGCGTGCCGCAACTCATCGAGCAGGCGCGACAGTGTGCCATAGGTATCTGCCGTGACCAGATGCACCTGAAGCTGTGCCGCGAGCGTGATGAGCCGCTCGCGCACGGATGCGCTGATCAGTCCATCCACCGCCAGCGTGCCGTTCACGTCGCAGACGAGATGGTTGAGCGTCAGATCATCAGTTCTGGGCAAGGTGATGTGAAGCATAACGGTCCTTTTCCAGGATGACCCGCGGCAAATGCCGCGTCGGCGCAACAGGTGGCGCTTTGCGTCTAGCGCCAGCCTCCGAGCTGGCGAATCGTCACTTTATTTCTTCCCGCGCGCGGGCGATGCAGCGGTTGGGCGTCCAGACAGGCGCTGCATCAGGCGTTCAGTATGTGTGGAGAGCGTCTCCAGGCGCTCTGCCGGTGGCTCCTGGTCGCCATAGCGCGCCTGTTCATAAGCCGTCGTCAGCGCAGCCAGGGCAGTGTCAGGGGTTTGAGCAGCATCTGCGGCTGTGGCTGTGGTCTGCTCTGGCTGAGCGAGCGTTGGCTCCAGGCGCTGGGCAAACTCCTGCGGCGTTTCTGGCTTGCGCCGCCCGACCCCTTGCGCCTCTGCCTGGCGCAAGAGGCGGCGATAGAGGACACGCACCGTAAGGCCCGCTTCCTCTGGGGCGCCTGCTGCGGAGGGTTGGCGCTGGAAGCGCGCGGCCAGGCTGGCGAGCAGCGCGCGCAATTGCGCGCCCAGCACGTTGGCGGCGCCCAGGCTCTCGCGCTCTTCCTCCACGTCGTCAGAGCGCCGCCTGGAGGTGTAGGCGCGAAATGCGCGAATCAAGACCACCAGCAAGACGATGACACCCACCGCAATTAGCATCCACTGGGCCGCTGCCACCCACTCCTGCGGAATGCCGCCCGTGTTCCCATTAGGTGGGAGATTGTGCTGATTGGCTGGCGGGGGCTGATTCTGGTTCTGATTCTGTTTGCCGCCGCCGAAGATCGCTTGAGCCAGTTGCGCCAGCGGGTGGAAGATCCAATAGAGAAGGTAGCCCAACCCCAGCACAATCCAGCCCAGGAGGGTGCCGATGCCATCCCCGACGGGCTGGAGAGCCGAGA
>JBJKSJ010000299.1:0-2048 GCA_046704085.1 Ktedonobacterales bacterium
CCGCCAGCGGCGCAAAAGGGCGCTGCCTCGGCGCCGACCCAGGAAGCCGTGAGCCATGATTACCAGCAGCGCAGCGAAGCAAACACCGCAATAGTTGATCGCCAAGCGGTCACGGACGGTTCGCCACCCCAGGACGGCCCGGCTAGAAGCCGGGGGTACACAACGGGCGCTTTCCTTGTACCTATAGGCCACAACTTCGCCGCTTGGGCATTGAAAGACGCCGGGGGTACACAACGGGCGCTTTCCTTGTACCGCCGGCCTCCGTGCCGGCAGGGGTGGGGTGGTCTGGCTCGCGCGCGAACGCTCGCTCCAGGGAGGCAACGTTGCGGCAGGCCAGCGTTTCGCCGCCAGGGCCAGCGTTTTGCCACAAGCGGCGGCTCTTGTCTTTGCCGCT
This sequence comes from Ktedonobacterales bacterium, assembly GCA_046704085.1. Lineage (GTDB taxonomy): Bacteria > Chloroflexota > Ktedonobacteria > Ktedonobacterales > DATBGS01 > DATBHW01. The sequence continues at coordinate 395 of JBJKSJ010000299.1, forward strand.
CAGGTATGGCAGAATAGGGAACAGATCGAGCGGCATTCTTCTGGCTGAATAGACCCCTGTTTATCCCAGACCGCGCAGGCGGCCTTCGTGGCGCAGCCTCCAGGCGCGGTTTTAACCGCCAGCCTGGAGTGGGAAGTCCGCGCAGGCAGACTTGCTGGCCGCCAGGCCCGTAGCGGCGATTTATGACGTTTTCCTTTTTAGTCCAGCCACGTTTTCGTCCTAGCCTGCGCAGGCAGGCTTGGCGGCGCAGCCTCTAGGCGCGGCCTTCAGCCGCCAGCCCCGCGCTCGTGTCCTGGCTAAAATGGAAAACTTCATCATTCGCCGTCAGCCACGCTTGATCATTCGCCAGAGCGGAGGGCAGGAGCGATGGACTATCTGGATATTGACCTGGAGGTCGAGGCCATAGCCGGGCGCGACTATCGCGTCGTCGCGCGCTCGGCGGCGGGCGAGGCGCGGATCACCATGCGCTTCCCCTTTGACGAACTGGCGCTGGCGCGGCATCTGGATAAGCTCCAGATTGCCCTGCTGCGCTCCGGCGGGACACGCCGCCGCGTGCTGTCGGCGGAAGAGCAGACCGTGCAGGACTTCGGGCAGCAGCTTTTTGACGCGCTGCTTGCCGGCGAGGCGCGCGCGCTCTATGACCGCAGCCGCGACCGCGCCGCTGTGGAGGGCCGCGCGGGTGTGCGCCTGCGCCTTCGCATTCTGGACGCGGCTCTGGCCGCCCTCCCCTGGGAGTATCTCTACGACCCGCGCCAGGGCGTCTATCTCTGCCTCTCGCGGGGCACGCCGCTGGTGCGCTATCCAGAGATTGCCCAGCCCATCCAGCCGCTGCGCGTCGCGCCGCCGCTGCGCATCCTGGCGATGGCCGCCAGCCCCGATAGTCCGGCGACGCCAAAGCTGGACATTGAGCGCGAGCAGGAGCGCCTGCGCGAAGCGTTGAAAGACCTGATCGCCGATGGGCTGGTGGAACTGACCTGGCTGCCGGGGCAGACCTGGCGGCACCTTCAGCGGGCCATGCGCGTGGGCGGACCCTGGCATATCTTCCACTTCGTCGGGCATGGCGGCTTCGACGCGCAGAGCGGCGAGGGCGTGCTGGCCCTCGCGGACGACGCGGGCAAACCCAGCCTGCTGAGCGCCTCGCAGTTGGGCTACCTGCTGGCGAATCATGCCCCGCTGCGCCTGGTCGTCCTCAACGCCTGCGAGGGGGGGAAGGGCGACAGCCGCGACCTCTTTTCCAGCAGCGCGGCCACCCTGGCGCGGCGCGGCATCCCCGCCGTGCTGGCGATGCAGTACGAGATCACCGACCGCGCCGCCATCGAATGCAGCCGCGCCTTCTACGAGAGCCTGGCCGATGGCCTGCCGGTGGACGCCGCACTGGCCGAAGCCCGCGCCGCCATCCACATCGGCGTGAACAACTCGCTGGAATGGGGCACGCCCGTCCTCTACCTGCGCGCCCCGGACGGCCTGCTCTTCGATGTGACCGCCAAACCCACCCCACAGCCCGCGCTGGTAGTGGCCGCACCACTGAAGCCAGAGCCGCCACCGGCAGCGGCACCACCGGCAGCGCAGCCAACCAATGCAGCGCCACGCTATACCTACACTGTTCCCGGATATCCATATCAGACCCCGCCGCCAGCCGCACGCTCAGACCCAG
>JBJKSJ010000300.1:0-6002 GCA_046704085.1 Ktedonobacterales bacterium
AACAAGAACCGACACGCTGGTAAGCGTATTGTCGCATACCGCGCGTGGTTAAGCAAGAGCCAGAAAGGAACCCTGCCCAAAACGACCAGAGGACTTGCATTTTAGGTCATGCTATGGTACGATAGTAGCATGTTATCAGACAGGTATGCTAGCTGTAAAGAGGTAAATCAGGATATGCCTACCCTCAAAGATTTACGAGAGCGGGCGCTACTCTCTCAAATTGAATTGGCCCGTGCTATCGGTGTGACCCATGATGCCGTCTATAGCTGGGAGAGTGGGCGCAAACAACCCAAGCCAGAACACAAGCGCAAACTGGTTGAGGTCTTGGGCTGTTCTCCTGATGACCTACTGAAAGCGATTGGGGAGACAAAGGAGGCGAGAGCAAGAAGACAACAGGAAGAAGAAGAAGCCAAAGAACAGCCCGCCGCCTAGAGGACACTAGAGCGGCGGGTACAAGTACCAACATCGTGCAGTCCCTATCAAGAACCCACGCGCCGGTAAGCGTATTGTCGCATATGGCGCGTGGGCTGTGCAAGACAGAAAGGAAACGCTTATGGCGTCCTGTGAACACCCCACGTCAACCCGCTCGCGCTTCCATCGCTGGCAGCAGCGCCTTGCTGATTGGCTCTGGTCCCTGCTCACCCGCGACCTCTACCCCTCGGTGCGCCATTCCTACCCGCGCCCGCCTGACATGTTCGGCTCTGGTCAGTCCCTGGAAAGCGAGGCGCTGGCCTGCGCGGCCTGGGCCGCCTGGGGCAACGATGACCAGGAACGCGCCCACGTATGAAGGTGGCGTTCACGCTGCATTATGAAAGGAAAAACGATGCCCACCATCCGTCTGAACGTGACTGAAGCCGAACGGCTCGGCTATAGCCGTCGCAAATTGCAGGCGATCTCGGCGCTGAGGAACGCGGGCATCAATCCGGCGATCTTTGGCCTGCACAAAGACTATCGCGTCCCTGGCGTGCGGGGCAGGGTCTATCTGGTGCAGCATCCCACAACTGGCGCCGTCTTTCATTTTGCCACGCTGGCGGAGGTACACGCCTATGCGGGGGATTATCAAGCGTGGAAAGCGCAGACGCGCTTCACCTGGGCGGAATGGCGGCAGGCGCCAGTCAAAGCGCCGCCCCGGCGCGTGCCCTGTGGGTGGCCGGGCTGTCGGTTCAGCGCCGATGGGCAGGTGGACCAGCAGCCCTTCTGTCGCGCGCACGCCTTCATTTATGGGCAGATGCGCCTGGCAAGCGGCAAGCTGGTGGGCAGCAGATAAAGCAGTTTTCCTGGTTTTCCGGCGCATACTGGCGTGTCCTCCAAAGCTCTTGCCTCCCGCCGGAAGCTGGCTTATAATTAAGTCAGGGCTAAAAATTGATTTCGTTGGGGCTTGACAAACCGGCAGTGGGAGGTTAGAATTAAGGCATGACTAAATCAGAGTTGAGGCACAAGCTGGCGCCCAGCGAGGCCGTCGAAGATTATCTCAAGACCATCTACCTGCTGCGCGAGGAGGCGCTGGCACGCGGCGAGCCAGGCCGCGTGACGACCAACGCCCTGGCCGAACGTCTCGGCGTGGAACCCGGCTCCGTCACGGGCATGCTCAAGAAGCTCGCTGGAGAACGCGACGACGCTCCTAAACTGGTGCGCCACACGCCCTATCACGGCGTCGAGTTGACCGAGGTCGGCGAAAAGCTGGCCCTGGAGATCGTTCGCCATCACCGCTTGCTGGAATTGTATCTGACCCGCGTGCTGGGTTTCAGTTGGGATGAGGTCCACGACCAGGCCGACGAGATGGAGCATGTCATCTCCGAAGAGTTCGAGGAGAAGATCGATCACATGCTCGGCGCGCCCATCGCGGACCCGCACGGCGACCCGATCCCCACGCGCAGCGGCGAACTGCCAGAGCAGCCCGGCCTGACCTCGCTGGCCGCGCTGGAGCCGGGCCGCGCCGCGCTGATTATGCGCGTGCGCGATCAAACGCCCGAACTCTTGCGCCACCTGGAAACGCTGCGCCTGCTGCCGGGGATGGAAGTCACCGTGCTGGAGCGCGCGCCCTTTGGCGGGCCGCTGCGCCTGCGCATCACCGAGCCAGCGAGCAAACCGGCGGGCGTCATCAACGGCGAATCTGGCGCGGGAGTCGGCATCGCCGCGCATGAGCAAAGCATCGGGCCGCAACTGGCGGCCTCTATTCTGGTCAAACGCTTGTGAGCAAGCGAGATGTCGGAGGCGTAACGAGGAGGCGTCGCATCGACCTTCCGTTGGGTCATATCGACTCTGCTGCTGGCGCCCAGAGTTGGGTGTCCGGGTGGCACAGAGAGGAACTTTTGTGCTGTTGACAGGAGAACCTTGATGAGAACTTATCCCCCTGTTTCGGTGTCCCCTGAGCCGCTGGATGGGGGCATCCTCGACGCGGCGCCCGAAGAAGCCGGAACACGCGCAGCGGCCCGCGCCGTACTGGATGGTCGTCGGCGCGGGCTGCGCGCCATCCTTCCCTTCTTGGGACCAGCCTTTATTGCCTGCGTGGCCTATATCGACCCTGGCAATTATGCGACCAACATCCAGGGGGGCAGCGCCTTCGGCTATAAGTTGCTGTGGGTCATCGCCCTGGCAAACCTGATGGCGATGCTGCTGCAAACCATGTCGGCCAAGCTTGGCCTGGCTACCGGGCTTAACCTGGCCGAGATGTGTCGGCTCCATTTCCGCAAGCCAGTGGTGTACGGCATGTGGGCGGCTTCGGAAGTGTCCGCGATGGCAACCGATCTGGCGGAGTTTTTAGGCGCCAGTATCGGACTGAATCTCTTATTTGGCATTCCCTTGCTGTACGCGGCGCTGATTACCGGGGTCGTCACCTATCTGATTCTCCTGCTGGAGCGCTACGGCTTCCGCCCGCTGGAAGCGGTGATTACCGTTCTGGTCGGCACGATTGCCTTCTGTTATGTGCTGGAAACCTTCTTTTCCCGGCCCGATTGGGGCCAGGTGGCCCTGCATACAGTGGTCCCCTGGGAAGGCAACACCACGAGCATCCTCTTCTCCGTCGGCATCATCGGGGCTACCGTCATGCCCCATGTCATCTATCTGCACTCCTCGCTGACGCAGCAGCGCATCATTCCGCGCAGCGAGCAGGAAGCCCGGCGCATCTTCCGCTGGAGCATCCCCGATGTGGTGATTGCGATGGGGCTGGCCGGGCTGGTCAACATGGCGATGCTCTATATGGCGGCCTCGACCTTTTTTGCGCATGGTCTGAGCAACGTCGCCGACATTACCACCGCCTATCAAACGCTGACCCCCCTGCTGGGCGGAGCGGCCAGCTTCATCTTTGGGATGTCGCTGCTGGCCTCCGGGCTTTCAAGCTCGACGGTAGGCACGATGGCCGGCCAGGTGATTATGCAGGGCTTTGTGGGCTTTACCATTCCCGTCTGGGTGCGGCGCCTGGTCACGATGGTGCCTGCCATCGTGGTCATTTTGCTGGGCCTGGACCCCACGACCACGCTGGTCATCAGCCAGGTGGTGCTGAGCTTCGTGCTGCCGCTGCCGGTCATCACGCTGATCATGTTCACCCGCCGCCGCGACATCATGGGCAGCCTGGTCAACAAGAAGCTGACGACGGTGCTGGCAAGCCTGTGTGGGGCCGTCATCCTGCTGTTGAATGTGGTCTTGTTGTATCTGACCTTCGCGCCCCTCCTGGGGTGGTGGTCGCCCAGCTAGCACGCGGGATTTCCCGCGTGTACCCCTGCTCGAAAAGGAGGACCAACTGATGATACGCTTGCTGAATTGGGTAGTCGGCTTTGTGCTGCACGTCGTGCTGGAACAACTCATCGAACATGTGATCGTCGCTCCACTGTTCGCCTGACAAAGATACCTCTTGCCTGTCTTTTGAGAAACTGCTATACTCCCATTACGCCGACCGGGCAAAGCTCAGAGGGGGTATCATCATGGCATACGACGGACAAGAAATTGCAGGCTATAAAATACTGCGAAAAATTGGCGAAGGCGGCATGGGGCAGGTCTTCCTGGCCGAGCAGCTACGGCTGCACCGCCAGGTGGCGATCAAACTGGTGCATCTGGATGTGAAACCGGAGACGCCGACCAATTCCACTGTTGAACCGGCAGCAGAGTTGACGCGCGAGGCGCAGGCGCTGATGGCGCTGGAACACCCCAATATTCTGCCGCTCTATGACACCGGGCGCGATGGGGATATGGCCTATCTGGTCATGCCCTACCTGCCCGAGGGCTCGCTCCAGGACGCGCTGCGCTCTGGGCCACTCCAGCAGCTTCAACTGCCCTTGCCTCCCGGTGAGGCGCTGATCTATATCGAGCAAGCCACCGCTGCCCTCCAGTATGCCCATGACCGCAATTTCATCCACCGCGATGTGAAACCGGCCAATTTTCTGGTGCGTTCGCTCAGCCAGACGACCAGGAGCGAACGCACGGTGAAGCGGCTGCACCTCTTTCTCGCCGACTTCGGCCTCTCCAAGTTTCTGGCCTATGCGACCAATACCAGGAACGTTTCAGGGACGCCGACCTTTATGGCGCCAGAGCAGTTTCAGGGGCGCGCCGGTCCTGCCAGCGATCAATACTCGCTGGCAGTCCTCTTTTTTTATTTGTTGACGGGTGATTTGCCCTTTCGCGGATCGCCCATTGAATTGATGTTTCATCACTTGAATGATCTGCCGCCAGCGCCTTCTTCTCGTGTTCCCAGCCTGCCGCCGACGCTTGACCGGGTCATCCAGCGCGGCATGGCAAAGCAAGCAGAGACGCGCTTCCCATCGGTGGTGGGCCTGGCCGAGGCGGCCCGCGAGGCTTTGGCTGCGGCTGGCATGCTCGCTTTGCAAGATTCTGCTGTGGCCATTCCCGCCGTGCGCCTGCCCGATCTGCAATCGCAGACGCCCTCCCAGCAGCCGTCTGTGACTCCCCAGCTTGGGCCAGCCGCCCTGGCCTCTTTAGAAACCGTGCGTTCGGACCCGCCCGCCCAGGCGCCCCCATCGTCGCCGGGCGGCTCGGCTGGACCGAAGCCGCGCGAGAGCGTCCTGCCGACGGTCATCTCGCATGGCGACGCCGTGCCAGCGCGCAGCGTGGGGCGTGACAGTTCGCTGCCAACCCTGCCTTCCCTGGGAGATGTCAACAAGCCGCCCACCGCGGAGAAGCCTGCGGAAGAGGGGCGACGACGCGGGCGCGGCGGCATGATTGCGCTGATCGCGCTGGTCGTGGTCGTGTTGCTCGGCGCGGTCGGCGGCGGTGGCTACATCTTCCTGTCGGGCCAGCACAAAGCAACCGCTACTGCCACGCCCACCCCGACGGCGACGCATGCCGCGCCCACACCCATCCCGGCAAGCGCCCTGCTCAACAGCATCCTGGCGCAGTCGCCCAGCTATCAGGTTGACCTGACGCAGGGGTCCAGCCAATGGGATGGGCCATTCCCCATCAATCGGAACGCCTTTTATCAAATCCGGACTCCAGGGGACGCGGTCATCTTCCAGAACGCGACCATTAGCTTGAACGCGCGCACCTTCCAGGCGCCCCTGGCGATAGCGATTGACCTCAAGGCCAGCGGCGATCAGCAGTTTGCTATTGACCTGGCCCCGACGATAACGGGCGGCACGCATTATTATTATCGCCTGCAATTGCCGAGCGGTTCGGCGCCCCAGGCCGCGCATTCAGGGGACAACAGCACCTTTACCCTTGATGGCACCGGCACAGGGAATCCTGCCTGGAACGATGGCGCCACGCACACGTTGATCCTCGTCCTGGACAAGACGCGGCTGCTGTTCTACTTCGACCAGCAGCCCCTGTTGGATACCCAGATTCCTCTGCCCGACACCCCCTTCAAACTGAACCTGGCCTCGTCAAACCAGGCGACGGTAACGAGCATCAAGTTTTATAACGTTCCGCAGGGTGGGTAAGCCAGCCCGTCGGTCTGCGCCTCGCGCTTTACAACCGCAAGCGCGAGGCCGGATTGGATAGACTTTTGCAGTATATGGCAGCCAACCGGTTATTTAGTCTGCTGGTTTCCCCGC
>JBJKSJ010000301.1:0-14651 GCA_046704085.1 Ktedonobacterales bacterium
CGGCAGTATCCCTGGGCGGTGGAACTCAACACCGAGAGCGGCAGCCTGGCTTCGGTGGAAACGACCAGGCTCCCCGTCTGGCTGGAGCCATTTGTGAATGGCGGGCGCAGCCTGCCGCCAGAGGTCGCGGTGGCCGAGGCCGGGCTGACGGACGATCCCGCCGGGCAGGCCCGCGATTGCGGGTTGGCGCTCTCGCTGCTGCGCCATCCGGTGCGGCGCGCCCGGCTGCTGCGACTGATCAGCGATCTGGGCCTCACCCAACTTGCCCCGCAAATGTTGCCGGCGCTGGCCGCCCCTGCCGCCGAGGAGCGCGCCGCCGCGGCGCGCGCGCTGGGCCGCCTGGCACGGCTGGGCGCGCCTGATGTGGCGGATGCGTCGGAGCGCCTGACGGCGCTGACGCATGACCCGGTGGCTGATGTACGCAAGGCGGCGCGCCTGGCGCTGGACTGGCTGACGGGCGTAAGCGGCCCCGGACAGCGCTACGTGACGCGCCAGTTGGGAGAAGGCCCGGCCTCCTGGACCGTTGGCACTGAGACCGATGATTCCTCTGGAAGCGACGCCAATGATTGGCGCGCAGCCCTGCGCGGGCTGATGCCAGGGTCCGACGCCCCCACCTCAGAATGACGCTGCGGTGGCGCCCACTGTCGCCCGTGTACGAAGAGGTGGGCCGCGCCAGCCACCGCTCAACTTCATGTCCGGCGGCCAGGCTGCGCTGGCCGCCGCAAAGCCCCACAGAGAGCGCCACCCGCAGCGGCCCAGGTTGACCAGAAGCGCCAATGAACCGTGTTACCTGCTATTAAGGTGGCTCGTTTCTACCTCAGACTACCAGAGACTGCCAGCATTACCAAGATCGACGCGCGATGCTGTTCAAGGGCGCGTATCGCAACGGCGCGAGCCGACCAGGCCAAGGCACATGAAAAGAGGCCAGCTATGGAACGAGCAACAGAAGGGTTTGAGCAGCTTGCAGGCGCGCTGCTCGAAATGCAGCAGCGTATGCAGGCACTCATTGCCGAAAATCGCCAGCTTCAAGAGGAGTTGGCGGCGCTGCGGCGCGGCGTAGGCATTGTGGTAGTGGTTGAGGGCCAGCCGTTTTCGCTCGCCACTGGCATTTTGACGCCAGCCGAACCGATCCGCTCGCCATTCTCATAGCGCGCCGGAAACTAACCCACATCCCCGCCTTGCCAGCGCTGACCCACGCTGGCAGGTTTGTTGCGTTGACCTCCTTGAAGCGCCCTGCCCTTTCCTGCTATGATTGAGGCGCATCCTCTGTAGCACGCTGAAGGAGAGAACGAAGGAGGGCGCCGATGCAGACGATCAGTACAGTAGCCGAGATGCTGGCGCTGGCCCAACGCTGGCCGATGGGCGAAAGCGTTGGACTGGTTCCGACGATGGGCTATCTCCATGCCGGACATCTCTCGCTGGCACACGCCGCTCGCCGGGAATGCGCGCAGGTCGTCGTCAGTATCTTTGTCAACCCAACCCAATTTGGCCCGCGCGAAGACCTCTCGCGCTATCCACGTGATCTGCCACGCGATCTGATGCTGCTGGAGCAGACAGGGGTCGATTACGTTTTTACGCCTGGCGCGGATGATGTCTATCCGCCAGGCTTCGCGTGCTATGTGGACCCAACCGGCCCACTGGTGGAGCGCCTGGAGGGCGCGAGTCGCCCCGGCCACTTTCGCGGTGTCGCCACCGTTGTCACCAAGCTCTTTCAGATGGTCCGGCCTCACTCGGCCTACTTCGGCCAGAAAGACGCTCAGCAGGTGGCCGTCATTCGACAACTCATCGCCGATCTGCACTTCGTGCTGACCTTGCGCGTGCTGCCGACCGTGCGCGAACCGGACGGCCTGGCGATGAGCAGCCGCAACGCCTATCTTTCACCCGAAGAGCGACAGGCCGCCACGATTCTCTACCAGGCGCTGCGCGAGGCGCGCCGCCTGATCGAGAGCGGCGAACAACAGACGGACATCTTGCGCGCCGCGCTCGCTCGCACCATCGCTAGCCAACCACGCGCGCATCTGGATTACGCTGATGTCTGCGATCCCAATAGCATGCTGCCGCTGGCGCACATCGAGCCGGAGAAGCCGGTGCTGCTGGCGCTGGCGGCGCGGGTCGGTCCGGCGCACTTGATCGATAACTTCCTGCGTCATCCCAACGGCGTCTGGGATGGCGACTAACCCGAAAGGAACGTTATGGAAGAGTGTATCTTTTGCAAAATTATCGCGGGCCAGATTCCCGCCGCCGTCGTCTATCGAGACGAGACGGTCATGGCCTTTATGAGCCTGCACCAGTTCAACGAGGGGCACACGCTGGTTGTGCCCCTCCAGCATGTGCGCAACATTTACGACCTGCCTGATGACCTGGCCGGGCCGCTGCTCAGCGCGGCGGCGCGGATTGCGCGGGCGATCAAACGCGAGTTCCAGCCCGATGGCCTGACGCTCTGGCAGAACAATGAGCCAGCGGGCAACCAGAGCGTCTTTCACTTCCACCTGCATGTCATTCCGCGCCATTTCGGCGATCCCTGGTCGCCGCGTGGCCCGCTGCCCCGGCCCTCAGACGCAGCCACACTCGAAGCACTCGCCGCGCGTGTACACGCCGGGCTGGAGGCCGGATAGAACCTCCACCGTCCTGCCATCTCGCCGGCGCAGGCGAGATGGCAGAAGAGCCGCGCCTGAGCATGACACGCGCCATTCAGAGCAAGCCTGGCCTAGATCGTCCCCAGGTTCACCTGCCCGGCGGTCGAGCCATCAGGATTCAGGAAGACAATCACATATGCGGCTGGCGCCGTCGGAATCAGAAAGGTATCGTAGCCAACGTCCTTGCTCTCGCCGCCCCCGACAACGGCATCGATAAACTGGCTGCTATAGCCGGTGACCCGCTGGCTGCGATCTCCATTGGGGAAGACGAGCAGGTACTGATTGCTGACACCAATGGCCCCGCCAGAGTTGTTCGTGACATGGAGGTACATCAAGAGCAAGCGCATGTCCTTTGGCGCTTGAAAGCCAGGCGTCCAGAGTCCCACAACCACCTGGGTGACGGTCATTTTGATCTGACCATTATCATAGGTGACGGTCTGGTTGATCTGATGCGTCACCTGCTGCCATTGAGTGGGGTCATAGGCGCCCGTCAGCGGAACCGTCACGGGCGCGTCTTTGGCGCTTCCGAACTGAATCTGGAAGTCGCCAATCTTGCTGGTCTGGGGCACATCGAAAAACCACTCGCCGCTCACCATTGAGTTCGGACTCCAGGCGATATTGAAGGTTCCGGGACTGGCGATGGAGCTTGCGTAGGTGCTGCCATCTGGCGCGATGGCCGTGATCGTGGGATAGACACCAGTAGAACTCTGGTTGCTCGTTTTTGCCTGCACCGCCAGCGCGTTGAGATTGGGGTCGCGTTCCTGGTATTCCGGCAGCGAAGCCGCCTCTTTGGCACTCTGGATCGTAATAGTCGCGCCGGCATAGATCGCCTGGCGGTTGATATTGTCCAGTGTCTGCGTCCCTGGTGGGTTGCTCCCAGAGGTCGCAGTGCTTCCTGGCGTACTGCCTGCTCCCGGCGTGCTGCCCGCTCCAGGCGTGCTGGTGGCCTGGTGGGTCGTGGTCCCACCCTTCGACGACTGTGATTTCAGGAGCAGAAAGCCACCACCCAGCAGGGCCACCACGACTACCAGCGCCACTAAAACACCAGCGATCAGCCCTCCACGTCGTTTCTTGGGCGCCTGCGCCCAGGGCGCGACCCCCCCACCCGGCGAGACCACAGGCGGCGGTCCCGGCGCGTAAGCAGGCGGAGGCGGCGCCATCTGTCCCTGCGGGCCGGAAGCGGGTGGATACATACCGCCGGGGCCAGCCGACCCCGCATAGGGAGCATGCGGTAGCGGAGCGGCGGGCGGCGGGGTCATCTGGGTTGGCGCGCTGTGACTTGCTGACTGCTGAGACGCGCCACAGTTCGCGCAAAAAGCCGAGCCAGCGGGCAAAGGCTGCCTGCAATTGGTACAAAAGGTTGACTGCATCGAAGGATACCTCCTCTACTGCGTACCGCTGTTCTTTCTCTTAGTATCCTCTGCAACCGGCCACCCACACCAGGAAAAAGTCACAGAATACTCACAGAATCGATGAAGTCTTGGCAAAACCGGGCGTATGGGGGATAATAGATCAGGCTGTGTAGGTCTGATCCCGTGTCGCAAGGCGGCCAGCGCGAGCGCCCTTTGCGCGCTGGGCGAGGAGAAAACGAGCCAGAAGTAACGACATCCTCTTATGGAGCATTGCTCAAACAGCATCGCCGCGCCGCCAATCTGACCCAGGAGGCGCTGGCCGAGCGCGCCGGAATCAGCGCGCGCTCGATCAGCGATCTGGAGCGCGGCCTCAACCGTGCCCCCCATCCCGATACCATTGCCCTGCTGGCACAGGCGCTGGGCCTCAGCGGACCAGCGCGAGCGACATTTCTGGCGGCGGCGCGCCCCGAACCATCCACCGCTGCGGCTTCGCTGGAACTGCCGCCCTTGCCCGCTGTGCTTTCCCCCTTGATCGCGCGCGAGCGAGAAGAAGCGGCTCTGTTTCACCTGCTCCAGCGCGACTCCATTCGACTCCTGACGCTGACTGGCCCGGCTGGGGTGGGAAAAACCCGGCTGGCGCTTCAGGTGGCCCGAACGGCGGAAGAGGACTTCGCCGATGGGGTCGTTTTTGTCTCGCTGGCGGCCATTCGAGTGCCAGGTCTCGTGGCCCAGGCGCTAGCGGCAACCCTGGGATTTCAGGTGTGGAGCAAGCAGCCTACCATGCAGATGCTGACCACCGCGCTGCGTGAGCGGCGCCTGCTGCTCGTGCTGGATAACTGCGAGCAGGCGCCAGGCGCAGCGGCGCATATCCTGGACTTGCTCGCCCGCTGCCCTCAGTTGAAAGTGCTGACGACAAGCCGGGCGCGCTGGCGAGTGCGCGGGGAGCAGGTCTTTTCGCTGGCCCCCTTGCCCGTGCCGAACCTGACTGCTGTGTTGTCTCTCAGCGACCTGGAGCAGTATGGGGCGGTAGCCCTGTTCCTCCAGCGCGTGCGCGCCCTTCAGCCCGACTTCCAACTCAACGCTTCGCAGGCGCCCGTGATCGCGGAACTCTGCGTGCGCCTGGATGGCTTGCCACTGGCGATTGAGCTGGCAGCAGCCCGCTTTCCCCTCTTGCCTCCCCAGCAGTTCCTGGAACGCCTGGGCAGCGCCGCTGGCCCCACTGCGCTCCAGGTGGTGACGGGGCGCCTGGCGGATGCGCCCGAACGCCATCAGTCCCTGCGGGCGGCAATTGGCTGGAGCTATGAACTGCTCAGTGAAGCGGAGCAGCGGCTGTTTCGTCGCCTGTGTGTCTTTGTGGGCGGGGCGGCGCCGGAGGCCATGCTGGCCGTGTGCGCAGACACGGGCGAGGACGAAAGCCAGCTTCTGGAAGGTCTGGAATCGCTGCTGGCGCAGAGCTTGGTGCGCCGGATGCCACAGGATACCTTGCGTTTTGGCCTGCTGGAGACCATCCGGGAATATGGGCTGGAGCAGGTGGCTGCTGCCGGGGAGGAACTGACCCTGCGCGCACGCTACGCCAGCTACATGCTCGCGCTGGCCGAACGCGAGACCCTGGGGCTTATAGGGCCAGGACAGGCCAGGGCGCTGGCGCAACTGAGCCAGGAGACGGATAACCTGCGGGCAGCGCTGCGCTGGCTGCGGGACCACGATGAGCTTGAACAAGGCTTGCAACTCGCGGGGGTCTTGTGGCGGTTCTGGCTCCGCCGGGGCGCCTTGAGCGAAGGGCGAGACTGGCTTGAAACGCTGCTGGCGCAGAGCGAACAGAGCGGTGGGGTCTTGCCGCTCACGCAAGCGCGCGCCTGCTATGGGGCTGGTGTACTGGCGGCAGAGCAGGGCGACTATGCGCGCGCCCTCGCGCTGGCCGAACAGTGTACGCGCCTGGCCGAAGCGATCAACGAGCAGCAGCTTCAGGCGCGCGCACTCAACCTGCGGGGGAATGTAGCAAAATATCAAGGGGACTTTGCCCAGGCAGCCCGATGCTTTGAAGCCAGCCTTGTTCTCTTCCGGGCACTGCAAGAGAACGCCAGCGTAGCGATCATGCTCAACAATCTTGCCACGCTGGCGCAAGAACGCGGCGCCTATGCCCAGGCGCACACACTTCAAGAGGAAAGTCTGGCCCTCAAACGCAGCCAGGGCGATCAGCGAGGGATAGCAGTCGCCCTGGTAAACCTGGGAGACATGGCGCGCGACGAAGGGCGCCTGGCCGAAGCGCGCGCCTGCGCCGAGGAAAGCCTGGCGCTTTTTGAGCAACTGGCAGATGAGAAAGGCATCGCGCTCGCCCTCAATAATTTGGGCGAGACGGCTTTCCTGCAAGGCGACTATGCGCAGGCGGGCATCTGGGTCCAGGACAGCCTGAAGCGCTCCGAGCAGATGGCTGATCACTGGGCGATGGCTGTTGCCCTCCACAATGCCGGTCGCCTTGCCTGGGCACGCGGCGAGACAGATGAGGCGGAGCGCGTCTATCTCCAGAGCTTGCAGGTATATGCGCGCGAACGCAGTCAGGTAGGGATGGTCGAGTGCCTGGAAGGGCTGATCGCCCTCTATGCCGCCACTGATCCGCTGCGGGGCGCGCGTCTCTACGGGCTGACCACAACCTGGCGGGCGCGCACAGAGATGCCGCTGCCCTCGGTTGACGCGCCCCCGTTGGAGCAAGCAATGGCATCGATGCGGACCACGCTGGGGGAAGAACGCTTTGCCCAGGCGCTCGCTGAGGGGCAGGCCACAGCGCTAGAGGTAGACGAACTGCTCGCCTTCATCTTCCGGTAGCGACCCAGCAATCCGGCGCGCAATCACGCCGCCACCCTGGCATGTCTTGCTCACCTTGCCGGGCGCGTCAAAGCAGACCTGGAGCCACCAGCCGGACTGGCACATCTTCACACCCTTTGAAACGCTCGACACCCGACGAGGCGCATGTTACAATTGGTATGTTGGGCTGTTTCTCTCCTCTTTGCTTGCAGGCCACCAGACAGATATGGAAAGGTCAGGAGAACACAGCCCTGGTTGTGTACGTAGCGGAGCGCGTAGCCGGTAGCAAGGAACTTGCGCGTCGAGGAGTATGAGTATGACTATTCCAAGGGAGGAAACCAAGGTGGACCTGCTCGCCGGTCTGAATGCGCCTCAACAGGAGGCGGTGACACATGGCGAGGGGCCGTTACTCATTCTGGCCGGACCCGGCAGCGGCAAGACACGGGTGATTACCCACCGCATCGCCTATCTCTTGCGCGAGCAGGGCGTGCCCCCCTGGGGCATTCTGGCCGTCACGTTTACGAACAAGGCCGCCAGGGAGATGCGCGAGCGGCTGGATAAGCTCGTTGGCGCGCGCGCGCGTGATCTGACCATCGGCACCTTTCACGCCATCTGCGCGCGCATCCTGCGGCGCGAGGGCGAACAGACCGGGGTCATCGCTTCCAATTATGCCATCTTCGATGACGACGATCAGGTCACGCTGGCAAAGCAAGCCATTCTCAATCTCAATCTGAATGACAAGCAATATCAGCCGCGCAGCATGCTCAGCGCCATCTCGCGGGCCAAGAATGAATTGATCGGGCCGCTCCAGTTCGCCGAGCAAGCGCGTAAATACTATGATGAGATCGTGGCGCGGGTCTATAAAGAATATCAGCGATTGCTGCAACAGAATAATGCCGTTGATTTCGATGATCTGATCTTACTGACCTATACCCTCTGGCGCCAGCACCCTGACGTGCTGGAACGCTATCAAGCGCGCTATCGCTTTCTGCATATCGATGAGTTTCAAGATACCAATGTCGCGCAATATAAGCTGGTGATGCTGCTGGGCAAGGGCACACCAGAGACACCAGGCCACCACAACGTCTGTGTCGTCGGCGATGAGGACCAGGGCATCTACTCCTGGCGCGGCGCGGACGTGCGCAACATCCTCGCCTTCGAGCAGGACTTTCCAGAGGCCCGCGTGATCTTGCTGGAGCAGAACTACCGCTCCACGCAGCCCATCCTCGACGCCGCGCGCCATGTCGTCCAGCACAACCTGGCGCGCAAAGATAAGCGCCTCTGGACGGAGCGGCAAGGCGGCGAGCGGATCCTGGTCCACGAGGCGTATAACGAGGAGGAAGAGGGGCAATGGGTGGCGAACGAGGTCCGCCGCCTGGTGGGGCGGGGCGAGGCCAAACTGAAGGATTGCGCCGTGATGTATCGCACCAACGCGCAGTCGCGCGCGCTGGAAGAGCAATTCCTGCGGGCAGGCGTGGCCTATAAGGTCGTCGGCTCTAAACGCTTCTACGAGCGCAAAGAGATCAAGGACATCCTCTCTTATCTCCGCCTGCTTCTGAACCCGTCTGACACGCAGAGCCTGCGCCGCGTGATCAACGTGCCTAATCGTAAGATTGGCCCCAAAACGCTGGAAGAACTACTCAAATGGGCAGACGCGCAACAAATCCCTGCCGGAGAGGCGCTGCGACGGATCAACGAACACCCCACTCTCAACACCGCCGGGAAACGCGCGCTGACAAACTTCTGCGTCATTCTGGATAGCCTGCTGCTCGCTTCCGCAACCGAGCGCCTGCCCGATCTGATCGAGCGCATCCTGGACGAGACCCATTACCGGACACAGGAATTGAACGAGGGCGACGACGAGGGCCAGGAGCGCTTGCGCAACGTGCGCGAGTTGCAGCGCGTGGCAGCAGATTACGCGGAGATTGAGCCAGGCACGGCGCTGCAATTGTTTCTGGAACAGGTGGCGCTGGTCAGCGGGGCCGATGTGGTGCAGACGGGCAGCGATGAGCGGGCAGGGCTGGCAGCCGAGGAATCTGACGCCGTGACACTCATCACCCTGCACGCCGCCAAAGGGCTGGAGTTTCCAGTCGTCTTTATCGTCGGCATGGAGGAGGGCTTGCTGCCGCATGGACGCTCCATCATGGACCCCCGGCAACTTGAGGAGGAGCGTCGGCTGGCCTACGTGGGCATTACCCGCGCCATGACGCGGCTCTATCTGGTGCGCGCCTTCCGCCGCACATTCTATGGTAGTTTTGGCGAGGTCGGCGGCAGCCTCATGGAGCCATCACGCTTCCTGCTGGATATTCCCGATCATCTGGTGGATGGGCGCAAGAGCATGCCGCGCAGCGCAAACTCTGCCAATGGATCACCCATCCGCAGCATCCCCGGCGGCGCGACCCTGGACGGGGCGCCTAGCAACCGCAGCCGGGGCGGCTGGTCGGCGCGCGCGTCTGGCCCTGGCGGCTGGGGCTATGCCAGCAAGAGTGTCCTCACTGGAACTCAGCAGGAGGAAGCGCCAGGCGAAACCCTGGCCGCAGCCGCCAAAACGGCCAGCGCGCCAGCGGGTCCACAGTTCTTTGCCGGCGACCGCGTGCGACATCGCATCTATGGCGCGGGAACCGTCGTCAACAGCACGATGGACCACAACAATGAACTGGTCGAGGTCGATTTTGGCGAACGCTTCGGCAAGAAGACCCTGGATGTGAGCTTTGCCCATTTGGAGAAGATCTAATGCAGGATGATCTGGCGAGCGATGTCACGCTTGAGGATGCGATGGTGCAGGCGCGCGGGCTGCGCATGCACTATCGCGCCTGGCAGCCAGCGGCGGCGGCCACGCCTGGCCTCCCGCCGATTTTGTTGATTCACGGCCTGGCCTCGGCGGCGCGCATCTGGGACTTGACGGCCCCTTTGCTGGCGCAACGCGGGCTGCGCGTGGTGGCGCTGGACCAGCGCGGGCACGGCGAAAGCGACAAACCCGATCACGGCTACACCTTCGAGGAGATCACGGCGGACGATCACGCCGTCGCTGAAGCGCTGGGCCTGCGCAAGCCAGTCGTCGTTGGGCACTCCTGGGGCGGCGGCGTGGTCTTGCAGTATGCCGCCACCTATCCGCAGGAGGTCTCTGGTATCGTCCTCGTCGATGGTGGCTTCACACAGATGGGCCAACGCCCCGGCTGGAACAAAGAGCGCATGCTCAAAGACCTGGCCCCACCGCAGTTCGCCGGAACGCCCGCCGAGGTCTTCCTGACCTTTCCCCGGCGCGGGCCACTGGCCGATCAGTGGAGTCCGCAGCTTGAAGACATCTTCCTGCACATCGTCGAACTGCGCGCAGACGGCACCGTCGCCCCACGCCTCGCGCTGGCTAACCACCTTCAGATTCTGGAAGCGATGTGGGACCAGCCCACGCTGGCGCTCTTCGACCGCGTGAA
The DNA here is from genome assembly GCA_046704085.1 of Ktedonobacterales bacterium. Classification (GTDB taxonomy): domain Bacteria; phylum Chloroflexota; class Ktedonobacteria; order Ktedonobacterales; family DATBGS01; genus DATBHW01. Next base: position 10,222 of record JBJKSJ010000301.1, read on the forward strand.
CTGCCCTATCCTGCTCGTCTGCCCGGAGCAGCAGGCTGCCGACGACCGTCAGCGCCAGTTCCAGCAGGCCAAGCGCGAGAGCATCGCGCGCATCCTTCAGGCGCATCCCGCCGTCCGCGTCGAGTATCTGCCCGACACCATCCACGATGCGCCCCTCCAGCGGCCAGCCGTCCTTGCCGGACTCATCGCGCAGATAGCAGAGGCAAGCCTATGAGTCGCTTTCATCAGCCTCTGCAAGTGGCTGGCGCCCTTACCCCTCCAGGCCGATCGCAGCATGGGCCAGCCGACGCACGATGGGCGCAACTTCCTCAATACTGCGAGCAGGGCCAGCGAGCATGTCAAAGCACTCGAAGCTGAGCAGCGTATAGAGGGCATCGACGCTCTCGTCCAGCCTCTCGGAAGCTGGCCGTCCATACTGGGCGACCAGCCGCTGAAGGAGAACTCGCACACCCTGCCGTCGCCATTCGTCGCGCGCCCGCACGGCCTGCTCAACCTCAGGGTCAAGCGCAGCCAGGCCGCGAACGCGGCGGGTCACAATCCTATCCGAGTCCCAGAAGCGGCTGAAGACCGTGATGTAAGTATCCAGGGCGTCAACTGGGTCCGGTTGATGGAAGGCGGCGGCCAGTTGCTCCATCCCGCCGTGACTTGCCAGGGAATCGAAGAGGGCTTCGAGCAGCCCGATTTTGGAGCCGAACTGGTGATAGACCGTCATCCGGGCGACATCGGCCTGGCGGGCAACGGCCTCGATGGAGAAACGCGAATAGCCATCGCTGGACATGAGCAGTTCGCGGGCCGCGTTGAGGATGCGGGCGCGCGTCTGCTCTGTGCTGGCCTGGCGCTGGCCGAGGCGGTACGGGCGCGGACTCATAGCTGACTTGACACTCCCCAAAATTCATTGTATAATCTGCATATCCAAAATAATTGAGTGGACTGACTACAGAATATCTTCTGGCGCGGCGCGTGTAAAGGAACGCGCCAGCCGCTGGAGAGGAGCATTCCCCAATGTCTCGACCATTTCGTTTTGGCGTCGTCGCCGCCTACGCTCCCTCGCACGCCACCTGGATCACAACAGCGCGCAAAGCCGAGGAGCTTGGCTACGCAACCCTGCTCATGCCAGACCGCGCGAACATCGGCAGCCTGGCGCCCATACCGGCGCTGGCTGTCGCTGCCTCAGCCACCACCCGGCTGCGCGTTGGCAGCTATGTCTTCTGCAATCCGTATCGCCATCCCGTCCTGCTCGCCAGAGATGCCGCCACGCTGGACCTGCTCTCCGATGGCCGCTTTGAGCTTGGCCTGGGCGCGGGCGTCGGCCCCGACGAGGCGCAGCGGATGGGCATGCCGTTTGGCAGCGCGGGCGCCCGCATCGGGCAGTTGGAGGAGAGCTTACAACTGATCAAACGCCTTTTCACCGAAGCAACGGTAGATTTCGCCGGAAAGTATTACACAATTACTGGAATGAAAGGCTACCCCAGGCCAGCGCAGCAGCCCCACCCGCCCATCCTCGTTGCCGGAACGGGCGAGCGCATACTCAAGCTGGCGGCCAGGGAGGCAGGCATCGTGGCAGTTGGAGCCAGGGTCAGCGGCTACGGCGCGGACCCGAAAGATGTCTCGTTGGAGCAAAAAATCGCCTGGATCAAAGAAGCTGCCGGAGCGCGTTTCGCCGACCTGGAACTGAGCCAGACGATCTACGACCTGCTGATTACCGACAGCGGGGCCGAGCTTTCCACCCAGGCAGGCGGGCCACCCATTCCCAAGCGACCCATCCAGACAGAGCAGGCAGTTGACTACCTCCTGGAGCAGCGCGACCGTTACGGCTTCTCCTATCTTCAGGTCTATGAAGGCCAGATGGAGAACTTTGCCCCGGTGGTGGCGCGGCTCGCCGGGAAATGAGACCCAGAAGGAGGCGCGGGGATGCAGTACGAACGCAGATGGCTGGCAGTGGCCGCCGTTGGCCTCTCCATCTTTCTTTCCGCTCTGGATGCAACCATCGTCGCGCTGGCGCTTCCACCCATCGCACACCATTTTCAACTCTCGGATAGCCTGGCCTCCGCTGTCACCTTGAGCTATACGATTCCGCTCACCCTGCTCATCCTGCCCTGTGGCGGGATGATGGGTCGCTTCCGTGTCCTGCCCACCTTCCTGATCGCTGTGCTGGGGTTCGGACTGGGCAGCCTCACCTCTGGCCTGGCGCCGAGCTTCCCGCTCCTGCTCGTGGGTCGCGTGATCCAGGGTTGCTTTGGAGCCCTGATTGCCACGCAAGGGCTGGCGGTGGCGGCAGCCGTCGTTTCTCCTGGTGAGCGCGGGCGAGCGATGGGCCTGATTGGCTCACTGGCCCCGCTCGGTGGAATCGCTGGCCCAGGAATTGGCGGACAACTCCTGGCGAGCTTTGGCTGGTCAGCCGTCTTCTTTGTGAACGTGCCCATCTGTCTGCTGGCGGCGCTGTTGGGGCTATACAGCTTGCGCGGCGTCAGCCTGGGAGGGAGTGGCCCCGCATCTCGCAGTGGATTCCACCATATGGGAACGCTGCTGCGTCGCGCGCCATTTCGGTGGGGTCTGCTTGGATTTCTCTGTAGCGTCACCATCGCTGGCGGCCTCTACTACCTGCTTCCATTCAATCTGAGCGATGTGCAGCACTTTGCGCCTGCCACTGCGGGTTTGTTGTTGCTGTGCATGCCGCTGGGCATGGGCAGCGTGGGACTGCTGAGCGGATACCTGACAGATCGCTACGGAGCCAGACCGTTTACCCTGGCCGGTGCGGGTCTGGTGCTGGCCGCGCTGGTGTTGCTCTCCCTGGTGCTGGCGCATCCAGGCTCCGTGTTTGATCTTGCCTGGCGTCTGCTGCTGGTGGGGATTGGCATGGGTCTCTTTAACGGCCCCAACCAGACGCTTCTGATGAGCGCTGGCACGCGGGAAACGATGGGAGCAGCCAGCGCGCTGTCCAATCTGAGCGCACGGCTGGGTTCCGTCTTCGGCCCGCTGGCGCTGAGTATCATCTGGTCTTTCCTGCCCGGCTATGGCCCGCAAATGAGCATCGGGATGCTGGTCCTGGTGGTGCTGGGAGTGCTGAATGTCCTCCTGGCCTGGCTGGTCAGGCCAGAACCAGCGGCTGCCTCGGCTGAGGCCAACGCTGTGCTTATGGAACGACAAGAGATCACCAGATAAAGGAGCAACTACATGGAACCGAAGATCGTTCATGCGTGTCCCGACTACTCGACGGTCGAGCTTATCGAACCCACGACGCTTGGCTACATTCATATCGCCGCCGAAGTCGCTCCCCGGCGCGCGCCGTTTTTCCCCAACAGCCATGAGAAGACCGCGCTGCTGAGCAGACTCAAGGAACTTGGTCACGACCTTGAGCGGCTGGAAAGCGTCGAGCGGGTCACAGTGTTTGACGCCGTTGTCCTGCCTCCGCCGCCAAATGGCTATGTGAAGGAGCGGCAAGACTCCATCCATATCGCGCGCTTCGACATCGTGATCCTCATTGAAACCACCTCGCCCGCCGTCCTGCGCGCCGTGCAAGCCACACCAGCCTATCAGGCCCTCTTGGACGCCTTGCAGAGCAACGCCAGAACGATGCATATCATCGACGCGCGCAATGCCAGGCGCATCAACGATGTTGTCAGGAGACCCAGAGGACTGTTCCTCTTCAACTACTTTGTAGCCGACGACGCCCAGGTGGCCCTGCGCCTGTGGGACTACCTGGCCGACTGGTATGCAAAGGAGACCGGCATGGACAACTCTGTCTTGCTCCTGCCGATGGAGGGGGAGCCGTCAGACTATCGCTTCATCAATCACGCGCGCTGGGACGTGGGCCTGCTGCGCTTCCTCTGGCGGCAGATGTCCAGGAAGAGCTTCAGGAACTATGTGCTGGCGAATCTGGAGGCGAATCACGTCGGCTCGATGCCCATCATGTACAGGCTCGCCTGATCCTGCTCGTGCGGGACGTTGAAAATCAACGTCCCGCTCTGCAAACAAGAGAAGGACATTTACTTCATTTTGGTTGTACGCAGCATTCAACGGATCGGCGGTCTTGCTGGACTGGCCGCCCTGACGCTTGGGCTGTTGTTCTGGATCGCCAACGTCGATCTCATCAGCGTTCACATCCTGTTTGGTCTCATCGTCGCCCTCGCTCTGCTGGTCCTGAGTATCGTGGCAATTGGCGTCAGCGGGATGAGGCTGCTGGGAGTCGTGGGAGTCGTGTATGCGCTTTTCCTGCCGGTCTTTGGCTTGACGCAGGCTCGCATTCTGGATACCAGCGCGCATTGGCTGATCCAGACAGCGCACCTGCTGGTGGGCCTTGGCGCCCTCGCATTGATGGGGTTCATTGGCACGCGCTACATCCTTCTCAAGCGGGCGCCTAATAAAGCCGCACTTGGGGCTACAGCGCCACACTCAAGGAGTTAACCCTGCACAAAGCCCATGTGTGAGTT
>JBJKSJ010000302.1:0-7706 GCA_046704085.1 Ktedonobacterales bacterium
GATTTGTGCTTGCCGTCATCAATGATGACGCGGGCTATGCCGGACCACTCTTGCTCTTCGGGGGCGCGATGGCCCTCTTTGGTGGGTTGCTCCTGCTCTTCGCGCTTATCGAGTGGGCCGCTAAGAAGCTTACCCGTAACAGCAAAAAGTATTGCGGATGCTGCGCCTTCTACAAGCCACAGGGCGAGGACTATGACTTTGGGCAGTGCCAGTCCGATCCCCAGGAAGGCTTTGTGCAGCGCACCCACTCCTGCCCTTATTTCAGCTATTCCGAGCGCGCGATGGTGCGCGACCGGCTCTCGCAGCAGCGAGACATCTTGAATCAAATCCGTATTATCCAGGTTGATAGTGAGCAGGCGGGTAGTGACGATTGAAAGAGGGAAGCGCGCTATGAAATTGCTGCAACGGGTAATGATGCTGATTCGGGCCAACATCAACGACATCCTCGAAAAATCGGAAGACCCGGAACAGATGCTGCGCCAGTTACAGCAAGACCTGCGTAACCAGATGGTGCAGGTCAAGACGCAGGTGGCTACAGCCATCGCCCAGGAACATAAACTGCAAACACGCTGCGAAGACCTGAACAAAGAGGCCACCCAGTGGCAGCACAAGGCCGAGGCTGCCGTTGCGCGTGGCGACGATGCGCAGGCGCGCAAGGCGCTTCAGCAGCGCCTGGACACCACGCGCTTGCTGGAGAACTACCGTCGGCAACTCGAAGAGCAGCAGCACCTGATTGTGACGATGCGCAACGCGCTCAAGCAGCTTCAGGGCAAAACCGAAGAGACCGAACTGAACATTGAACTCTTGCAGATGCGCCGCCGCCGCGCGCAGATGCAGCAAACGGTGTATGAAACGCTCACCAGGAACGCGCAGGAGCCAGCCCAGGAGCGCATGCGTCGGGCAGAAGATCGGGTAATGGACAAGGAGGCGCGCGCCGCCGCCATGCGTGATGAGGCCGAGCGTGGCTCCATCAACGATCTGGATGCCCAACTCACCCATGTCTCCAAACACGAAACAGTGGAGGAGCAACTGGCGCGCATGAAAGCGCGCCACAGCCAGCGGCCCGGCCAGCAGCGCCGCCTGCCTCCGCCGGGCGCTGAAGAGGACGCCGCGCTTCGGCGACCACCCGCCACGCCCGCCGAATCCGCCGCCGCCCAGGCGAACGTCGAGCTTCCCGCGCTGCCATCCGGCGAGCGCATCGCCCCCATCCGGCCTTCGCTCAGCGAGCAGCTTGACGAAGTGCTGCAACGCCATCAGGTGCAGCTAGAGGGCCAGACTGCGCAAGAGGAAGACCCAGCGCCAGAAGACAAGCGCGACAGCCAGGAACAACGCCCCGCCCGCAAGGCGTAGCGAGCAGCACTTGTCGCTCTGCGCAAACAACCACGCGCCGCCTGCACGCGCAGGCTCCTGCTTCTGAGGGGAGCCTTCTTTCTCTTTGCGCGCCAGAGAAGATATAATGACGGCAGATGAACGCCGCGAGGCAGGCGCATTTGGATGCACGCCCCATCACCGATGATCGAGCAGAGAGAGGAGCCTGAAAAGCGTGGAGTATCACTACATTCTGGTTGAGCAAGACGAGCGCGTCACCATCATTACGCTGAACCGGCCCAGTAAATTGAATGCCCTCAACTGGGATCTGGTCGGTGAAGTGGCAACCGCCCTGGAGGCCGCCGATAGCGATCCTGGTATCGGATGCAGCATCATCACTGGCGCTGGGGATCGCGCCTTTGCCGCCGGAGCGGATATTGCCGAGATGGCTGATGCCACGCCTGTCACTATGCTCACCGGCTCGTTTCAAGCCTGGAACCGCATCCGGCGCATCCACAAGCCGATCATCGCGGCGGTCAACGGCCTGGCGCTGGGCGGCGGCTGCGAACTGGCGATGCACTGCGATCTGATCCTCGCCAGCGAGAACGCCCGCTTCGGCCAGCCGGAAATCAACCTTGGCATCATCCCCGGCGCGGGCGGCACGCAGCGCCTGGCCCACTCGCTGGGCAAGTATAAAGCGATGGAGATGGTCCTGACTGGCGCGCAGATCAGCGCGCCAGATATGGCTGTTGCCGGATTGGTCAATCATGTCTATCCTGCCGATCAGTTGATGGACGAGGCCAAAAAGCTGGCGCGCCTGCTGGCGGCCAAAGCGCCCCTCGCCCTGCGGCTGGCAAAAGAATCCGTCTTGCACGCTTTTGAAGTCCCCCTGGAGGATGGGCTGGACTACGAGCGGCGCAACTTCGCCCTGCTCTTTGCCACTGAAGATCAGAAAGAGGGCATGCGCGCCTTCATCGAAAAACGCCCACCAAACTTCAAGGGCCAGTAGACGCCAGGCAGAAAACCAGAGAACTTGCCATCACCTGACTGAGCCGCTAGTAAGGAGCAGTAGCCACGTATCAATCGATACCGCTCTTGTCGCTCGAAGAATACCTGGCGCTGGATGCGGCCAGCGAACATCAATGGGAATACGAAGATGGGCATGTGTACTGTCTGGCCGGTTCCACCAACGATCACTCGGCCATTGTGAGCAGCCTGAGTACCGCGCTTGATCAGGCTATCGGCAAGCGGCCCTGCCGGATTCTCACCGAATCGCCGAAGGTGATTGTCTCTGCCTGCAAGCACTACTATCCTGATCTGGTCGTTTCCTGCGACGAGCGGGAAAAGGGCAAGGATGCCGTCGTCCACTACCCACTGCTCGTCGCCGAAGTGCTATCGCCTTCCACCGAGCAGCATGATAAGGGCGCCAAACTCTTCGCGTATCAGCAGGTGGCGAGTATTGAAAATATCCTCTTGATTGCTGCTGACGAACTCCAGGTCATCGTCTATGAGCGGGTGCCAGAGAATCCCCGCCAATGGATCAGCCGTCAATATGACGCGGACTATCCAGAGATTCAACTTCCCACGTTGAAGCTGGCAATCTCCCTTCCAGACCTCTACCGGAGGACCAGCCTGGCTCTTGAGGGTCAGCAAGAATCGGAGGCATAAGCGATGGGTAACTCTAACTCGATGCAAGAAGCCGTGATTATTTCTGCTGTGCGCACGCCGATTGGCAAATACGCGGGCGCGCTCAAAGACGCGCGACCTGACGACCTGGCCGCGCTGGTGATTGCCGAGGCGGTGCGCCGCGCGGGCGTGCCCAAAGACGCGATTGAGGATGTGATTCTGGGCTGCGCCAACCAGGCGGGAGAAGATAACCGCAACGTGGCGCGCATGGCCCTCTTGCTGGCGGGTCTGCCCATCACTGTAGCCGGCCAGACGGTCAACCGTCTGTGTGGCTCTGGCTTGCAGGCGGTAAACAGCGCCGCGCAGGCCATCCAAACCGGCGTGGGCGATCTCTTTGTCGCGGGCGGCACGGAAAGCATGACCCGCGCGCCCTTTGTGTTGGGCAAGCCCGACACGGCCTTTTCGCGCGGCCCGCTCAACCTGCAAGACACGACGATAGGCTGGCGCTTCGTCAACCCGCGCCTGGCCGAGATGCACCACCCCTACAGCATGGGCGAGACGGCAGAAAACGTCGCCGACGCCCATCACGTCAGCCGCGCCGATCAGGACGCCTACGCGCTGGCGAGCCACCAGCGCGCGGTGGCGGCCATCCGCGAGGGGCGCTTCCGCGATGAGATCGTCCCCGTGCCCGTGCCGCAGAAAAAGGGCGAAACGACGCTGGTTGATACCGACGAGCAGCCCCGCCCCGACACCAGCCTGGAAAAGCTGGCCGCGCTGAAACCCGCCTTCCGCCAGGGCGGCAGCGTCACGGCGGGCAACTCGGCGGGCATCAATGACGGCGCGGCGGCGCTGGTCCTGACCAGTAGAACGCGCGCCGAGGCGCTGGGCGTCCGGCCACGCGCGCGCATCCTCTCCACGGCCGTTGCGGGCGTGGACCCGGCGCAGATGGGCCTGGGGCCGATTCCGGCCACGCAAAAAGCCCTGGAGCGCGCCAGGCTGCGCGTCAGCGACCTTGATCTGATCGAACTCAACGAGGCGTTTGCCGCCCAGTCGCTACAGTGCATGCGCACGTTGGGGCTGGACCACGCGCGCACCAATGTCAACGGCGGCGCGATTGCGCTGGGCCATCCCCTGGGCTGCTCCGGCGCGCGCATCCTGACGACGCTGCTCTACGAGATGGAGCGGCGCGACGCCCGCCTGGGCCTGGCAACGATGTGCATCGGCGTCGGTCAGGGCATCGCCACCATCATCGAGCGGCTCACCTAACAGCATCCATTGCTTGCCAAGCATATCGCCAATGAGATATAATCGGCGCGCAGACGCCTTTCTAGCCGCAGCGTGGGATGTATAAGCTGCTCCACACCTGGCAACGACGCGAAAGGAGCGTGACGTGAGCGAGGCGCTGATCAGTCATCTCCGCGCCGGTTTACTGCGTATCTCGATCAACCGGCCACCGCTCAACATCCTGGACCTGCCAACGATCCAGGCGCTGACGGCGGCCTTGCGGCAGGCGCGCGCGGACGGCCAGACGCGGCTGATCGTCCTGACCAGCGAGGGCGAACGCGCCTTCTGCGCTGGCGTGGACGTGCGCGACCACCTGCCAGGCAAAGACGCGGAGATGCTGGCCGCCGTGCAAGATCAGTATCGCGCGTTCGCAGCACTGGCGGCGTCTATCCCTACCGTCGCGCTGGTCAAGGGGCTGGCACTGGGCGGCGGCTGCGAGTTGGCCGCGCTCTGCGATACACTCATCGCGCGAGAAGACGCGGAGTTTGGACTGCCAGAGATCAAGCTGGGCGTCTTTCCGCCGCTGGCGGCGGCGATCTTTCACCAGCGCCTGACGCCGCGCGTGGCCCTGCGCCTGATGCTGACCGGCGAGCGCATCAACGCCGCCGAGGCGCACCGGCTGGGGCTGGCGCATCAGGTGCTGCCAGCAGATCGCTTTCACGACGACGCCGAGGAACTCTTACTCATGCTGGCAATGCTGGGCACAGCCAATAAGGTCTGAGAAGCCTGTCTTTTGTCCCTATTCAATCACTGAGTACATTCCCTCTGAGCAACGTTTAAGCGTATAATAGTGTGGTGCAGGCGCGCTTACGCACAGCATCAAGCCTCCAAGTAGACAAGAAGCGTCCGCGCCACAACCCAGAGCAATCTCCATCGGGTCGTTCTTTTCCTCATCAGGGTGGTTTCGGGGTTTCTCATTGCCGAGGGCTATGCCCGAATGGCAACAGTAACTGAGAAAGGCGCCGAGCGTGTCGAGTGGCAGGCTCACTAGCCTGGCAGGAAAGCGCTTCCTGCCCCCACACTCCTCCCTTCAGCCGGTCTGGCGATGGCGCCGGAGCCGGTTAGCCCTTCCTGTGACTTCTCCCACGCCTGCCAGATTGCCTGTAGCGCGCAGCCCTCCGCACATGAGCTACAACATTGCCTGGTTTCCCCCTGAAAATTGCGGGCTGCGTAGATCAGACCGTTAGAAGCGCAACCGAGGGTTGAATGATGAAACACAAGATACACCTCAAAGTCAATGGCGTGGAACATGAGAACGAAGTCGAACCACGCCTGCTGCTGGTGCATTACTTACGCGATGTACTCAATCTGACAGGCACGCATATTGGCTGCGATACGAGTCAGTGCGGCGCCTGCACGGTCATGCTCAACGGCCAGGCCGTCAAAAGCTGCACCGTGTTGGCCGTGCAAGCCAGTGGCGCAGAGGTGAAAACCGTCGAGGGTCTGGCAACCAATGGCACGCTCCATCCTATGCAAGAAGGCTTCTGGGAAAAGCACGGACTGCAATGTGGCTTCTGCACGCCGGGCATGATGATGACGGCCATCCAACTGCTGGAGCGCAACCCAAACCCCACCGAAGACGAGATTCGCCACGCCCTGGAAGGCAATCTGTGCCGTTGCACCGGCTATCAGAATATTGTCTCGGCGGTTCAGTACGCTGCTGAGAAGATGCGCACCTCCGTTGCGCAGCCGACGTCAGCCGCGCATTAGGGAGAGGAGAGCAAGATGGCTGTCACCAAAATGTTTGGAGCCTCCATCAAACGGCGCGAAGACCCGCGCCTCATCACCGGGCGTGGCTATTATACCGAGGATATGAACATGCCCGGCCAGACCTATATGGCCGTGCTCCACAGCCCCTACGGCCACGCGCGCATCAGCAGCATCAACACCGAAAAGGCAAAGATGCACCCCGGCGTCGTGGCCGTCTTCACCGGCCAGGAGTTGAAAGATGGCGCAGCCGCAGGCGGCATGAATCCGCTGCCCGTTGCCTGGCCGCTGCCCAAAGAGACGCTGGAGGGCGGGCAGCCCATGCCCCTCCCTCCCTGGCACTGCCTGGCGGTTGATACCGTGCGCTTTACCGGCGACAGCGTCGCCGTCGTCATTGCCGAGAGCAATGCCATCGCCAAAGACGCGCTGGACCTGATCGACGTGGACTACGAAGCCCTGCCCGCCGTCACCGATCAGGAAAAGGCGATGCAGCCAGGCGCGCCCCAACTGCACGCCGAGGCGCCCAATAACGTGGCCTTCCATTGGATGCTGCACGCGGGCGATATTGACGCGGCCTTTTCTCAGGCAGATACCGTCGTCAAACAGCGCCTGGTCAATCAGCGGCTGATCCCCAACCCAATGGAGACGCGCGGCGCGCTGGCGTACTGGAATCCTGGCAGCGAAGAGATGACGCTCTGGAACACCAGCCAGAACCCGCACGTCACCCGCCTGCTTGGCACACTGACCACCGGCATCCCCGAACATCGGCTGCGCGTGATCGCCCGCGATGTCGGCGGCGGCTTTGGCAGCAAAATCTCGCTGTATCCTGCCGAGGCCATCGCCATGTGGGCGGCGAGAAAGATCAACCGCCCGGTGAAATGGTCCGAAGAGCGCCGCGAGAATTATACGGGCACCGCGCATGGCCGCGACCATATTCAGTATGTGGAGTGGGCCGTCAAGAAGGATGGCACCATCCTGGGTCTGCGCGTGAAGGCGCTTGCCAATATGGGCGCCTACCTCCAATCTGGTCCAGGGTCGGGCGTGCCTACCTGGCTCTTTGCGCCGATGCTTTCGGGCTGCTATAAGATCGGCGCCATTCACGCAGATGTCTATGGTGTCTATACGAACACCGTGCCAACCGACGCCTATCGGGGCGCGGGCCGCCCGGAGGCCACCTATCTGGTCGAGCGCGGCATCGATCAGATCGCCCACGAACTGGGCATGGACTCGGTCGCCATCCGCAAGAAGAACTTCATCCAGCCTGAAGAATTCCCCTACGCATCCGTGACCACCTTTGTCTACGACAGCGGCAACTATCCGGCAGCGATGGACAAAGCCCTCCAGCTCGTCGGCTATGAGAAGTTCCGCCAGGAGCAGGCCGAAGCGCGCAAGCAGGGGCGCTACCTGGGCATCGGCTTCTCCAGCTATGTCGAGGTCTGCGGGCTAGGGCCATCGGCGGGCGTCAATGCCACCGGCTTCGCGGGCGGCCTGTGGGAGAGCGCGACAGTGCGCGTCTCAGCCACCGGCAAGGTCACGGTGCTGACCGGCATCAGCCCGCACGGCCAGGGCGAAGAGACGACCTTCGCGCAGATCGTCTCCAGCGAACTGGGCGTGCCGGTTGAAGATGTCGATGTCGTTCACGGCGACACCGGCTCGGTGCAGATGGGCATGGGCACCTACGGCAGCCGCAGCCTGGCCGTTGGTGGCGCCGCGCTTGTCATGGCGGCGCGCAAGGTCCGCGAGCAGGCGCGCAAGATCGCCGCGCACCAGCTTGAGGCGGC
>JBJKSJ010000303.1:0-14882 GCA_046704085.1 Ktedonobacterales bacterium
GCCCAGGGATACTGCCGCTGGAGCCAGCCATAGAGGGCCAGCGTCATCTCGGCGTCGCGCGCGGCGTAGGCAAACATCGCCGGGGAAAGCGGGCGATGGCTCCAATCGCTGCGCTGCAAGCTCTTATCCAGATGCGTCCCAAAGGCGCGCTCCAGCATCGTCGCCAGCCCGGATTCGCGCTGCCCAAAGATCGAACGGCTGGCCGCCTCCAGGTCGCAGGTATGGGCCACCGCCAGACTGCGCCTGGCGAGCATCTGCGTATCGGCGCCGATGCCATGAAAGAGCTTGAGGATCAGCGGGTCTTCCGTTACCGCCGCCAGGTGCGTCAGGTCTGTCAGGCGCAAAACATCGATGACATAGCAGACCGGCCCTGTGGCGATCTGAAGGAGGGCAAGCTGATGGCGGTGGCCCTCCGGCTCGGAGGGCCGCACCTGCATAAACTCGGCATCGATGGCGATGAGAGATGCTGCGGCCAATCGCTCCGCCGCCGTCGTCAGGTCATCAGGCCGCTCGACCCACACGCGCTCGCCGCGCGCTGGAGCAGGCTCAACCGGCGGCGAAGCGCCGTGATACAGGTTGTCGTCGAGCGCCTGATCTTTCGCCACTCATTTCTCCTGGACACTGAAGGTACACTTCACCTTGCCGAACTCGACGACATCGCCCCGGCGCAGCGGATAGTGTCGGCTAGGCTCCAGTTGCTCGTTGTTGAGCAGGGTCTGGTTGGCGCTGTTGAGGTCTTCGATCTCAAAGCCGGCGTTGGCCCGCGTGATGCGCGCGTGCCGCCGCGAAACGGTCGTGCTTTCGGTCTCGGTCGTCATATCGACCTCAACGGGGTCGGTGCCATCAGGGTTGCCGCGCCCAACAATCGCCTCCTGTTGAACGATGGGCACGCGCCGCCCACTGGGCAGGGCAAAGACGCCCGTTGGACCCACGACCACCGGCTGCGAGACGCGCTCCGTCGGCAGCGGCGTGCGGCTGACGCGTGTGGTTGCCGGGGCGGTTTGCTTCACCGGGGCGGGTTTTGGCGCGGGCGGCGGCGCCTGTGTGACCGGCTGGGCTGGCGCCGCCGGAGGCGCAGAGGCAATGATCGTTGGCGCCTGCGCCGGGCTGCTCGCGCTCGTCGTGGCGCTGGCATCCAGCGGCGTGCCGCAGTGCTGGCAGAAGGTCGCTCCCGTGTTATTGGGCTGATGGCAGACTGGACACAGGATTTGCGGCGTCATTGTCGGCGCTGGCGGGGCAGGCTGATAATACGTCTGTACCTGGGGCATCAAGAAGACTGGCACTGGCGTCGGATAGGCCAGTGGGTTCTGCTGCAAAACGAGCGTATCAAGCAAGTTCAACACTTCATTTGGCAAGGCCGACTGGCGCACCGCGCCGACGGCTGCCGGTACGAGCAGCGGCCAGAGCAAGAACGCGCCAATGCCCGCCACAGCGGCCTTATCCGCCCAGCGTTGGTGCCCAAGCGTCACCAGCAGGCCGGTGGGGTGCTGGGTGAGCATGACCGTCAAGGCAGCCTGCGCGCCAAAGATTTTGGCGGCATCGCTGCCCTTGCGCACCTGCACCATCACCTGACTTCCAGCGCCGAACCACTGCGCCTGATAGGCGCGCACCTGAAGATTGGACGCAAGCTGCATGGAGAGCTGCGTCACATCAAAGACACCGGGGTAATATCGTGCTTGCTCCATTGGTTTTCTCGATCTTTCCCTTCCCGCCGGACTCGACTCGCCCGACTCCTGATCAGCACAGCCGTTTGGCGCTTCCGCTCTCTCTTGATTATAGCACGGGAACGGAGCAGCAGCCCTGCATAGCGCACACCGGCCTGCCCTCTTTGCTATCCATCTTCATGTACGTTCCAGGCGCTATCGATGTTGTAAAGGAAAGACAAAGAAACCGCAAAGCAGCTTCGGTCTTAGAGCGCGGCTGGCGCCAACTTGAGCAGCCCGGCAAGGCGCTTGCGCGGAAAGCCCAGCGCCACTGCCTTGCGCGCCGATTCCAGGCTTTCACGGTCGTGGTGCAGCAAAGAGAGCAGATAGGCATTCAAGCCCCAGGCGTCGGGATAATCGGGCAAGCTCTGCGTGGCGACGCGGCAGTGCCCAAGCGCCTCGTCGAGCCGCCCCTGCTCGGTCAGCAGCACTGCCAGATTAAAATGCGCCTTGCCATTATCAGGGAACTGGCGCAGCAAACTCTGATAGAGCGCCATCGCCTCCTGCGTGCGCCCCTGCGCCTCCAGTTCAACAGCCAGCGCCAGGCGCTGTCCGACATCTCCATTGGCCTGCGTACCTACCTGATCCATCGCCCTCTCCTGTTTCTCTTTCGTGGTTGTCTGAATAGAAGCCGCCAGCACTGGGGCTGCCAGGGAAGCGGCTGGTTCGCGCGGGGGCGCCGATGTCGGCGCGCGTCGCTGGTCAGGCGGCGCTGATCGCTGTCTGTCCTCTTGCGCCTGGCCCGCGCTCTGGATCGCCTTGACGCGCGCGGCAGATTGCACCGGAATGGACAGCCGAAAATCTGGGTTGGCGGCTGCCAGGTACGCGCGCAATTGCGCGACAAACGCCTCCAGGACGCGCCGCCGCTGCGGCTCAGTGCCAAAGGAGACATTTCGCGCCAGCAGGGTATAATCCACCGGCTCACTTGCACTAAAGCAGGCTACAAGTGTTCCCATCACCTGGCGGTCGCTGAAGAATCGCTCAGCGAACATATCTTCCAGCGAGGGCGCCTCTGGATCGGCGGTCAGGGTCTCCGCCAGCGCCTCCAGGGCATCGTCCAGCGCCTGAGCCACCTGCTTGCGCAGCTTGCGGTTCTCCAGCCAGAGACGCAAACGGTCACGGGCCGGAAAAGTCAGCCAATCCTCTGGGATCTGCCGCAGCGCGTCCACCCCGACTCGACCCACCGATGGAATCCGCTGCTTATCTCCTAACACACTGAACACTGCATTCCTCCCGCATCAGTCGCAGATCACCGCTCATGCCGGTGGGCGTCACGCCAGCGGCACAAGAGGAGCTATGCTCATGCAGTGTACCTGAGCGGAAAGGCGCTGTCAATCCGCTAGGAGAGATTTGCCGGGCGCTGGCGCGCCTCAAGGATACGTTTGAGGTCTACCAGGCCATGCCGCAACTGCTCGCTGATGATCGGCGAGAGCAGCGCGCCAAGCGCCGCGCCGCCCATCAGCGTGGGGAAGTGGAGCGTGAGGATGCAGAGTACCAGGGTGCTGACTGGCAAAGGCGCGGCGTCATTGGCTTTCGAGCCATTCTGCCGCGCCTGACTCGACGAGTCGGCGGCGTCATGGTCTGTCGGGCGCGCCTCCACGTCCATTGCAGCCTTCAGTCCAGGCATCCCAGGCGCGCCGCCCACCAACTCCACGCCAAAGCGATGCGGCGGCTCGTAGGAACTGACGCGCGCTGTGACCTGCTGCTCGGCGCCCATCACCTTGACAGCGATTTTCCAGGTCGTCCCGACCACCTCTGGCGTTTCCTGCACATCCCACACGCGCGCAATCAGTTGGTTCCACTCCGGCATATGCCGGGGGTCGCTGATATAGGCGGCGATCTCCTCTACCGGAGCGTTAATGATGAGGGTTTGTTGTATTCTCGTCATAGAGAGTAGAGCAAGCGAATCCTTCGCCGCTTCATCACCTGCTTAATATATTTTTCAAACGCAGCGCGTAGCGTAACAATTGATGCGCTAATTCTTGCAAGAGCCAGGCCAGCAGAGGTCAGATGCTCATCCAGAGTGCTACTGAACGGTGATCGTATAATCCTGCGCCTCGGCGATAGTTGCGCACTGGCTGTGTGGCGCGCAGACCAGGCTGCCCCCGTAGATCAGCGCGGCGCTCCCCGCGCCTGTGGCCGTAAAACGCCAGACACAGGCTTTGAGGCTGGCGTCATACCAGCCGTTTGGCGTGCTGGCGGTCAGGATATGCGCGGTGTCTTTGATTTGCAAGCCCCAATGCACCGTCGCCGCCAAACGCACCTCCAGGGTTTGCCCCGCGCGCAGCGAGACCGCGAGGCCGTTTGCGCCCCCACCCGACGAGACGACCACGTCCGTCGGATTCGCCGCGCCTGGCGGCGGCTGTTGGCTTGGGCAGCCGTTGAGACTGGCGCTTCCGGGGGTCGGCTGCTCTGCTGGCGGGCTGCTGGAACCCGAAGGGTTGGTTGCTGAACTCGTGGAACCAGGGGTAGCCGCGCCAGCGGTGGGTCCGCCAGGCCCGCCGACAGCCGAGCCAGATGCCTGGCCGCCCGGCGCGCAGGCGGCCACAAAAAGCAGCAAGATCAGGAGCCATGCGAACATGACCCCTTGACGAACATGTCTACGCATTGCTTCAGCCTCCTATCGAGGCCAGGAGTGCTATTGGCCTCTCTTTTCAAGAGACGAGCCGACATGGCAAAGAGTTCCAATCAGTCGCGAGGTCCAGGACTGCCAGGGAGGAGTCAGCGGAGATAAAAGCAGGGTGGACGCCAAAGCGCCCACCCTGCACGCAAGAGTCGATACAACAATGGTTACGGGACAAGCTCGCTGATGCGAGTAGACCAGTTGCCGAGCGCGGTGCGCAAGCCGACGCCACCAGGCGTGCCAGCGCATGAACCCAGCAGGTTATCGCCAGTGCCACCAGCGAAGAACGGGCCGCCCCAGGTGGTGTAATTGCAGGCATGGGCAATGTACTCGCTGGCGATCCAGATCGTCTTGTCCACAACCACTGCCGCGCTGTAATCACCCCAGCGGGTGCGCGGGGGGTTGCCCACCTGCGCTTTGTAGCTGGTAAAGCCGTCGTCCACTGCTTGGCCCTGTCCGCCAGTCACCACGTTCCAGGAAGTGACGCCATGAATGGCATCAATCGCTGCATACGCAGAACTGGGGAAGAGGCTATCACCAGTGGCTTCAAACGCGATCACGCCACGACCACTGGCGGTGACGCCAACTGCCGGATAGTTGAAGTCATAGCCAGCCGCCCCCAGATAGCCCTGTTGGACGACGCCATCTGAGTTCGGGTTGAGAATGAACCAGGCAATGCCAGCGCGCTGGGCGCCGCCGTCAGGGTTGAGCGCCGTGTCGAGCGAGGCCCACAGCTTGCCGTTGGCGTACATCACCTGCTGCATGCGGGTGTCGTTTGCGTCGGGCGTCGAGATCACCTCGTTGTGGGCGTTGGGGCCAACCAGCAGCTTCCAGCACCCCGTGCCCGCGATGGTCACGGTGCTGGTGTCATTGATGCAGTAGCCCTGTGGAACGTCAGTGCCAGGCGTCGTGCCCGCTCCTGGCTGGTGCTGCTTGGGCGGAATGGCATACGTTTCTACGCCCACCACATGGTTGTTCAGGCTGAGTGCGGGAGAGGCGCTGTTCAGCGAAGAAGTATTCGTCAGCTTCCAGACGACGAGCTGGTTGGAGACATAGTTGCCACCAAAGCCAGCCACCGGATGGGTTGCCTCGTCGGCGGCGTTGGAACTCATGAAGTATTCGGTGCCGCCATTGTCCTTGTTGAATTGGGTGCCAGGCGACTCCGCCGGCCAGACGGTGAAGCCGGGCTGCGTTGAGCCGGCATCGCTGGGCACATTCACCGCGCCAAAGGTGTTAATGTGGACCCCTGTGACACTGGCGGCGCCAGCGGCAAGCTGCGCCTTGGAGAAGGCATAGATTTGCGCGCCGTCGAAGCCATTGCCATTCCAGGGATACGCATTGGTGGTGACGTAGAAGCCGTTCGCGTCAGCGCCAAGGTGCGGGTAATCACCCAGACACGGGCAGGCATTGTTCGGATCAGGGTTCGAGCCATCGTTGGTGACATCTACCCGGTAGATCGTCCAACTGCCCGTCGGGTTGGAGGTCTGGCTGACGGCAATATCAATATGATTATCAAGCGTGTATGCGCCGTTCGGGTAGGTTTCCAGCGTCAGCGCGATCAGGAAGAAGCGCTGGGTGGCCGCGTCATACAGGCAGCTTGGGTCAGTTACAAACTGCGCGCGGACGCCCGTGCTGCGGTTGATGGCTGGGGCATACCCGAGGAACGAGTTCAGATCGATTGCGTGGTCCACGTTCCTGGGGAAGCCGCTCACAATATTCGTCGCGGTGTTGTCAGGAAGCAGCGACTGTCCGGCGCTGTTGTAGACGTTGAATACGTCGTTCACGGCCTCGACGACATAGCCGTTGCCCACACAGAGGCCCTGATCGGGTGGCTCAACGGTGAACTGGTTGCCGCCACGAGCATAGCGCTGCTGGTAGAGGTTCAAGCCTTCAAAGCCGGTGACAAACTGGGGGTTCGACTTGTCTTTGGTGGTGCTGGGTTCCGAATTACCAGTGCCGGTGCCATTCGAGATGCTGCGGTTGACAATCGTCCCTTGATAGGGGGCAGGTCCGGCGGCATCATCCATCTGCCCCGGAAACTCGGCCTGGGTCGCATCCCCCGTCCCAGAGGGCACAAAGCTGCCGGTTTGCGGAGAAGAGGTGCCAGCCGAGGGGATGTTCCTGGTCGTGCCTGTGCTGCCGCTGGCCGCTTTGGTCGTCCCATGAAAGAGTACAAAAGCTCCCAGGAGCAGCGACAGGATGGTGAGACTGCTCACACCGAACAGGAGTACCCGTTTGCGATTAGGAAACAACATATTCACCCCTATGCTTACGCTATACCTGCTTGATGGCGACATTGCCAAAAAATGAAAGACTCTCTGGTGCTGCCTCCTTTCACTGTATGCCTCTGGCGATGAACAAATACTGCGAGGAGAGCCAGCAAGAGGATCATCCTCTTACCTGGCAGGGGTTCTTTGGGCAAATACCTCTCGTAAGCAGAGTGAGGCATCAAGGGGACAAATATGGTGGAGAAGAAATAAAGATATGGTTAAGAAACTATCAAGTCGGTTGGGGTTTTATCATGCAAGACAAGCAGTGAATCTTGGAGCAGTTGCGGCCCACTCCGTGCTTGTCTTTCACGTTCTGACCCTCGCCTGGGCGAGATGGGCGCGCTCAACGCCCACCTCGCCGGGTCCCAACAGATCGGTCTTACTCGCCAGAGTTCGGGCTCACGCTGTTGATGAACGTGCCCCAGTTCGCCAGCGCGGTGCGCGGCGCGTTGGGGATATACTCGGCGGCCATCCAGATGGAGCCATCCGGGCCAGCCACAGCGGCGGAGTAGTCGCCCCAGCGACCAACGTTGCCCCCCGTGTACTGTGGGTAGCAGGTGAATCCATCATCGGGCGCAACGCCCGCGCCAGCGACATGTACTTTGCCAGCCTTGCCACCAGCGTTGATGAGGACATAGCCAGTGCTGGGGAAGTATTCTGGGCCGGAGAAGCTGAAGACCATGACGGCCTGACCATTGGCGTTCACGCCGATGGACGGGAAGAAGACATTCTGGCCCGCCAGCGCGACATAGCCCTGATGGGCCATGCTGGCTGTCAGATTGCCATTGTGCCAGCCTGGCTGCACAATGAAGTAGGCAATGCCTGTGCGGTTCCCATCGCCGATGATCGTGTTCACGCCAGACCAGAGCAGACCATTGGCAAAGACGACCTGGTTCATGCGGTCATCATTGGTGTTGAGGAATCCTTCGCTGTCGCCAAGAGAGGTTCCCTGTGGCGTTGGACCAGCCTTCTGGCTGGCAGGATTAGGCTGTCCGTAGACCTCGCTGCCAATGACCTTCACAGTGAGGTTCACATTGGGGTTGTCGCTGCCCAGCGAGTGGGTGCCGGTCATCGCCCAGACGGCAATGCGGTTATCCAGCGGGCCAGTATCGCCAAACTGCAACGCGCTCAGGAAATACTCGGTGCCGTTGTTCGGCTCATCGCCCAGCTTGGGTGAGGTGGCCGGCTGAATAGAATACCAGAGATTTCCCGCGCCATCGGGTGATGGGATCGCGCCTGCATCGATCGAAACAACAGCGGGCAGCGCGCCGCTATGCTCCGCAGCCTCTACCAGTTGCTGCTTGGAGATCGCGTAGACCTGCGAGCCATTGAAACCGTTGCCAAACTCGTTGGTGGAGATGTAGAAGCCATAGGAATCGGCGCCGATCAACGGCTGGTCGCCAAAGCATGGGCAGCCGGCATGGTTGGGGGTGCCGTTCTGACCATCATCGGTCACATCAAAGGTGAAGATGGACCACGAACCCGTCGGATTGGCAGTCTGGGTGACGGCGATGATGTTGAAGTTGCGGCCAGAACCGGCGCTGCCATTATCCTGCATCAACTCGGTCAGGAACCAGCGATTGGTTTGAGCGTCATAGTAGCACTTGGGGTCGCTGATGAACTGGCCGTAAAAGCCTGTCGTGCGGTTGATCTCAGGAGACAGGTTGAAGAATTGGCTCAGCGCCGTTGGCCCGGCAACCAGCGTGCCGCTGTGAGTATAAACGGCCATCGCGTTATTGACGGCCTCAACCACATAATTGCCACCCACGCAGAGACCCTGATCTGGTGGCTCCAGGCTGAACTGGGTGTTGGCATACTGCCCAGTACCAGCCAGGCGCTGATCAGCATGCGTCAGGCCATTGAAGCCGGAGAAGCCGGGGTTATTGCTGGTAATGCCATTGCCTTTTGGATTGGGATTGGTCGTCGGAACGCCCGACGGCGGGGTTGATGGGCTGTTATCTGTCTTCGGGTTGGTATCCTGGTCGCGGGTGTCAATCTCATACTGTGGCGCGCCAGAAGCACTGCTCGTGCCGCCCTGGGTAAAGTTCGCCGTGCCAGCAGCGGTCAGGTGGCGCAAGGTCAGGGCTTTGGGCGCCGCGCTGGTGTGCCCATAGAAGAAAAAGGCGCCAGTGAGGAGCATAGCGACGAGGGTGAGGCCGCCCAAACCGATCAGCAGTGATCGTTTTCTGTGTTGCATAAAACCACAAACTACCTTTCAATACAAATAAAGCCGAGCTGACACCTGCTGAGCAGGCAGGTATCACCCGTTGATCCAAGAGAGCGAGATGAATCCGCGTGTGTATGCAGCCTCTCATCAGGCGCCCCACAGTGAGGCCGAGGCTGGCTCTCCTCCCTCCTTTCAGGCCATCCCACCTGATGCCGGGCGTCTTTGCGGCGGGGAAAAAGGCACAAAACACCCAGGCAAACAATCACTGCCTAGAGAGTACGCGAGAAACAGGGGGTAAAGAGGTGTGGATGAGATGGTGATCTGGTTAAGATTTCGCCAAAACAGAGAAAGAATCTCATCCAGGAGTGGCAGTTTGCGCAGCCAGCTTGCCAGAGCGCACAAAAAGGGCGGCGTCAAACCTGACGCCGCCCTTGTCTGAGAAGATGACTATTCCGCGTCCACGTACATCTGGGCGGGTTTGCGGATGAGCGGCGTCCGCCCGGCAGTATTGCCTCGCCCGCCAGGAACAGGGAAGACACCGCTGTTTGCCAGGTTCTGCATCTGCACATCTTCGGGCAGATCAAGCAGCATCAGGCTCTGGCGCAGCGTATCCAGATCGCGTAAGAAGCAGGCCACTGCCGAGGCCGCCGAGCCTTTGTCGCGGGCATTCTCGAAGCGGCGGCTGGTCGCCTCAGCGGCAGCCTGCGCCGCCTGGGCGGCAATGGGATCGGAGGTGCGCGTCGCGTAGCTCTCGCCGTAAATCTCATCCCAATTGCTCCAGCGCCCGCGCAGCGGCTTCCACCCAA
Organism: Ktedonobacterales bacterium; assembly: GCA_046704085.1. Taxonomy (GTDB): domain Bacteria; phylum Chloroflexota; class Ktedonobacteria; order Ktedonobacterales; family DATBGS01; genus DATBHW01. The sequence continues at coordinate 9,570 of JBJKSJ010000303.1, forward strand.
GCTGGCTATCGCTGATCGTCCGCCACTTCTCATCGGCAGCGGCAGACCAATCGGCCACCAGGCGCGCATACGTGACAAGCGCATCGCGCAGATGATTGAGTTCTTCAATCGTTTGCGTATCCTGGTACTGGCTGTCGTAGCTGGGGTGCTGGTCCTCATACATGGATGGCTGAGCGAGCCGCTGCATGCCGCCGGTCAGGCTGCCCAGCGCGGGCAAGGCGCCCATGACGCCGTTCTCGCTCAAGGCCATGCCGCCCTCCTGGCCCAGCAGTTCACGAATCGGCCCGACGATAATATCCTCAGTGCCCAGCGCGTCCAGCACCCGCCAGGCCAGCCGGGGATTGCGCATGGCCCACCAGGCTTTGCGCATCAGAAACGCGGCGGCAAAAGCAAAATTGACCACCACCCAGACGACCGCCTTTACTGCCACCCAGTTGAGCAGGAGCATGAGTAACATCCGACTGAGTGGGTCAGTCGAGCCAACTTCCTCAATAAAGGTGAGAATCAGGGCGACCAGCAGGCTGGGGTCATGCAAGGGGTTGATCAGTCCAAGCACAAACCCTAGTACGCGCCGCCCGGTGCTTTGGGGCGCAGACTGCGCTGGTTGTTGTGTGCTTCGCCTGGGCATCGTGTTTCCCTCCGCACCCGCCACAGCAGTGGCGGTTACTCGCTATCTATTGCGTGCGCCGCTGTGCCTGCGTTCTCCCGTGCTGGTCTGTTGAAGATCGTCGGCGCGTGCGCTTCTCTTCCTCACCGGAAATAGGTTTCCTTCTATAGAGAACCCTGTATCTTTAACAATAGCATATGCGAGCGCCATCAGGTTGCCAGACAGCGCGCTCATCCAGAGCCGATTATAGCGCCAAAGGCAGGCAAGCGCAAGTCAGGTTGCCTTGTCAGTCAGCGCCCAGCATGATAAGGCGCCGCGCCGCCAGAAAGCTGCCTGCTGTCCGCCCATCAGCAAACGAACGTGCGAAACCAGTAGATCAGCAGCAGAGGGAAACAGGCGCTCCAGAGGCTGGAGACGCTGCAAGCGTTTTAGGACCAAAGTACTACAAACACCCAGGCACCCGAAGGCTTTTACCCTCTTGCCCCCCTTGCCCCCCTATGTTATGCTGGAGAGGCAGTCAGAAACTCTTCCGCCCAGGGTCATGTTGAGGCCGGGTGGATGAAGGACCAGCAGACCCCAAAGGAGGTCGTTATGTCGGCGTATCCGCCATCCGATCAGCGCTGCCCGCGCTGTCAGTATCCCGTGACCCCCGGCGCAGCCACCTGCCAGAATTGTGGTTTGGCCCTCACAGGAGCGCCAGGCGCCTATCCCGGCTCTAATCCTGCTTATCAAGTCCCTCCAACCCAGGTTGCTTCTGGCCCCTCCTATGGCACGCAGCCAGCCCCAGACCCATACGGCGGCAGTGGGAACACTGGCGGGGGAAACAACTACGGCCAGGTGCCGCCGACGTATTATAACTCCCAACAGCCAACGATAGGCGCTGCGCCAACCGTTGCCGGCTCGCTCTATCCCCAGGATCAGGGCGGCTACGCATTCCCCCCGCCGCCCCCACCGAGCTATCCCGGCAGCCAGCCCCAGGGCGGCTACACGCCTCCGCCACCACCATCGAGCTATCCTGGCAGCCAGCCCCAGGGTGGTTTTGGCGCGCCTCCGTCCTATCCCAGCAGCGCCTCCGCGCCTACCTTTGCCCCACCGACACCCCAGCCGACTGCCCAGAAAAAAGGAAAAGGGCTGAAGATCGCGCTGATCGTCCTGGCCGTCCTAATTATCCTGGGCGGCGGTGGAGTGGCGGCAGCGGTTTTGCTTACGCATGGCAAGCCGACAATTACCGTGACCAGTGATTATAAGGTTGGGTCTACTCCCGCGGGGGCTACGGATACCTCATTTCAGGTGAGCGGCCAAAAGTTTTCTGGCAATTCCAACATCACGTTCCTGCTGGATGGGCAGAACGCGCCAGGCACGCAGGCAGTCCAGAGTGATAGTAATGGAAGTGTGACTGCCGACCTGAAAGTTACCAAAGATTGGGCAATGGGGCCACATACCATTACGGCTAAAGACTCTAGCGGCAATGTGACCCAGTCTGGAGTCTCAGTTCAGGTTGTTTGCCAGGGGTGCGCCAAGACCCCTGGCCCGAATGGGTCGCCAAGCAACAGTGACTCCTACACCCTCAATATCAGCATTACCAGCCCGGCTCTTGGCACTGTGCAGGAAACGTTGATTATTACGAGCAAGGGTGATAGCGGTGGCAGCGTTTGCCAGACTCAGCCAGCAACCGATGATGGGCAAACCCCCTACACCCAATCAAACAATACTTTCACCGAGTCTGACGGCACCCAATTTACCTACACGGAGATTTCAACCAACCGATGCACAGGGACGTACGTCAGCGGCCATCTGACGTATGTCGAAATGACGGTTACGGACGAGTGGGACTTCGATAACGGACCGAATTGTTCCATTAGTCCTCATCAAAAGCAGGTCCTCACCGGCGACTTCACCGACGCCAATACGGTCAGCGGCACGTTCATGGCTGATGGCTTCACCCTCGAAGGCTGCAACTATAACGGCAGTCCCATCAATGTGGCCGCCGACTCTGGCACCTTCACCGGAACGGTCAACCACTAAACGGCTGCCCACAGCCCGCCAAAGGGCGGGCGCTCCCAGCACTTGGGGAGCGCCCGCCCTGGACTTCCTCTCTTTGCAGAGCGCGTCACGAAATCGCGCCAGCGGCAAGCGCTGCCTTCTGGCGCAGCAGAGCCGCGCTTTCTTTTTGGTAGAACGCGATGGTGCGTTCCAGCCCCTCCTCAAAGCTCACCTGGGGTTTCCAACCCAGCCGCTGCTCCAGCTTGCTGGCATCCAGCGCCAGCCGCCGAATGCTGGGCACGCGATCAGGGCCAAAAGTAATCGGCAGGTCTTTCCCCAGATAGCCCAGGATAGCGTGCGCATTTTGCAGCGTCGTGCGCTCTCCCTCTGGCCCAGGGCCGATATTGAACGTCTCACCAACCACCAGCCGTTCATCAGCATGCAAGAGCATGTCCAGCGCCCGGCAATGGTCGGTCACGTAGAGCCACTGGCGCAGATGCTGCCCATCGCCTTGCAACCGCAGGGATTCATCGCGCAGGGCCATTGTGATCAGATCAGGTAATTGCTTCTCTGGATGCTGGCGCGGGCCGTAGTTGTTGCAGGAGCGTGTGATGATTACAGGTAAACCGTAGCTTTGCCAGGAGGCAGAGGCCCAGGCTTCAGCCGAAATCTTTGAGGCCGCATAATAACTAGACGCATTCACAGGATCGCCTTCACGCGAGGGAGCGCCATACTTCGCGCGCGAGCCATAGACCTCAACGGTGGATACCAGCAAAAAACGCTTGACCCGCTGACGATGAGCCGCCTCCAGTAAGGTGGCTGTATTATTGCTATTATTGCGTGCGAACAGGAGCGGGTCTTTCTTGGAACGCTCCACGTGGCTTTCCGAGGCGAAATGGACGACCAGATCGCAGCCGCGCAACACCTGAAGATCGAGGTCCATCTCGCCAACATCGCCTTGCACGAAGGTGAGCCGATCCCCTGCAAGTGCTTCTGCATTGCGCAAGTTGCTTCTTTTGCCTGCATAGGTCAGTTTATCCAGGACGATCACGCGATCATCGGGGTGGGCAGCCAAAAAATACTCTACAAAGTGGCTGCCAATAAATCCTGCGCCCCCTGTCACTACAATTGGCGGCATACAACACTACTCCCCTACATGTAAGAACATGTATAAATATAGGGAGATGACTTCTTTCTATTTTCTTTTCGGAAGGCATCTCTTAATTTGTTGTCGTTCGCCTGATCGCGTGGTAACGACCTCGGCCAATTTTCCTATAAGGACTAGTTATAAAGTCCTGCCTTCTGACCCTAGAATTGCTACCCAATACCTGCAATCCTACGCGCTAACGTCGAAGTGCCCGTTGTTCGCAGAATATATGCCAGTAGTGGCGAGGAAGCCAGCAAAAAAAGAAGCCAAAGCAGTTCGCTTTGGCCGCCAATAGCCGAGCGCTATGGCTCTTGCAAGAGCGCGAGGAGTTCTTGGGCCACAGATAGAGCGCAAATGACACTATTTGCCCAGCGCATTTCGAGGGCAGCACGCACAATTTGGGCGCGTGTGGGTTCCTTCACAACGATGACAATTTCCGCCTCGCCCAATTCAACTACCCCGTGTAGAGTATCCAGGCTGACGGCATAGAAGAGATCGTCCTGAATCGGGCTATCCATATCGACGACAATGCGCTTATCATTCGGCAAGCTATACTCTTTCCATATCAGGCCCGATGCTTCTTTTTGAATCAGATGGTAGAGGACATTGCCTATTACCTTCTGTGCTTTCAGTTCCTCGACATTCAAAACGTTGGTTTCAAGTAACCTGCCAAAGAGGCTTTCCTGCCCTTCTGGCTCAACCGTCCCAATGCCCATGAATGCGAGATTGATACCACTGGCAAGCCGGGCAATCCGCTGGCGAGCCATCACATCTCGCCAATTTAATTGCAGGATGCCATAGTCTCCAAAGTTGAAGACAAAATGGTCGATCAGAGCCGTCGCAGCGGTGGGATCATATTGCGTCTTACCCAGCGTTAAGGGGATGACTGTAACGTTCTCAATCTGGCCGCGCTCCAGGTTAGGAGCCGTCAGCACATTCCTTGCCATTCTCCCATTGGAGACTCCCAGGGTAAACGCGGCCTGGCGCCGACTTTGCCACCGGGCTTTCATCAATTCGGCGCCTTCCATGCCCAGCAGGTTTCGCTGCAACCGCCCAGAGGGCACTTGCTCTAAATCAAGGATGTGCATCGTCACGCGCCGCGCGTGGTCGCCTGGACGGTTCAGAAAGCGATCCTGAATCACATCCTCAGCCTGCCTGGTTGCAGGAGTATGGAATCGTTTGAGAAGCTCCCGCAATTCTGCCTGAGACATCAAATAGAGTACATCAGTAATCACCCGCTCATAACAGTCCTGCCAGCTTTCTTGATCCCAACGCCGCAAATTACGCAGCAGCGCCTTCACCTCTGGCGCGTCCCAATCTTTCCTATGCGTTGCCAGGTCAAACACCTCGCGTTTAGAGCGGTTCTTTTCTTCTTCTTCTTCTTCCTCCTCCTCCTCTTCCTCCTCTGGCTCCTCTGGTGGCACAGATGGAGACGGTTGCGACCTTGGCAAGTCCAGCAGATGATCCGTCGAGACGCCAAAATAGAGCGCCAGCTTGCGCAGGTTGAGCGCGCTGGGCAGGTTGCCGTCACCCTTCTCCCAAAGCTGGTAGACGCTCTCCGAGGTAAAACCCAGCG
>JBJKSJ010000304.1:0-6788 GCA_046704085.1 Ktedonobacterales bacterium
GGGCTGGTTACAGCCGCGCATAAGATTCTGGCCGCCGGGCCGCGCATGGTCGTGATCAAGCAAGGCTCCTATGGCGCGCTGCTCTTCAGCAAAGATGGCAGCTTCTTTGCCGCCCCGGCCTATCCGCTGGAAGATGTGCGCGACCCCACCGGCGCGGGCGACGCCTTTGCGGGCGGCTTCATCGGCTACCTCTCGCGCGCCTATCAGGGGCATGGCGCCTTCACAACAGCCGACTTCAAGCGCGCGCTGGTGCATGGCAACATCATGGGATCGTTCCACTGCGAAGATTTTGGCATGAATCGCTTGAAAACGCTCAGTGTTGAAGACATCAACGCCCGCTACCGCGAGTTCTTGAACTTCACGCACTTTGATCCCGATTGGGCCAATGGAAATTGATAGGTAATGACCATATTCACCCAGACCCATTACACGGTGCGCCAGACGACAGACAAAGACGAGATCGCGGCCTTTCTGAACCGCGACCGCCTCTACGCCGGATACGCCCTCTGCGATCTGGAGGAGGAGTATTTTCGCGCCTGCCAATGGTATCTGGCAAGCGACGCGCAGGGCGAAGCGCGCGGCCTGGCAATGGAGTTTGGGCGCTTGAACCCGGTGGTTCTCTTCCTGATGGGCGAGCCGGAAGCCGTCCGCGCGCCGCTGGAGCAAGAGTTGACGCCGGGCTTCATCCAGCTTACCGCCCGGCAGGAGCATCTGTCGGCCCTGGCGCAGCGGTATCGCCTGCGCCACGTTCGTGAGATGCTGCGCATGACCGTGAGCAAAGCCGACTTTCGGCTGGCGCGCGAGCAAGAGCGCGCCGAACGCCTGACCCTGAGTGACCTGCCCGAACTCAATCGCATCTATCGCATGGCCGCAGCCAGCGCGTTTGCCGCCTATCAACTGGACAGCGGCATCTTCTACGGCATCAAGGTCAACCGGCGGCTGGTTTCGACGGCGGGCACGCATGTCTTCTCGCCCTCGCAGCGCATCGTCGCAGTGGGCAACGTCTTCACCCATCCCGACTTTCGCGGGCGGGGCTTCGCGCAGGCCGTCACGGGCGCCGTCACGGCGGAGGCGCTGCGTCTCTTTGGTCCCGACCAGCCCGGCCAGCCGGAGGCGCTGGCGATCTTGAACGTGCGCGCCGACAACGCCCCCGCCATCAATGCCTATAAGAAGATCGGCTATACCGCTGCCTGCCGCTTCGTCGAGGCAAGCGGCACCCGCCGCTGGCTCTCGCGGTTGTGGCTCAAAGGATGAGGGGTGAACAAGAAACCCTCACTCCAGGTGACACCTGAAATCTTGGCCCTACCATAACGCTCATTAGCCCGAATGAGCGTTATGGTATACTCTTGCCAGGCATCGCGCGCTGTTTCCTTCGCATTTCCCCCAGAGGAGGTGGCTTATGCTGCGGAAAGGGCAACGGGTTGGGCGCTATCGGATTGTGCAATGGCTGGCGGGTGGTGGGATGGCGGATATTTACCTGGCAGAAGACTCCGCCATTAAACGGCAGGTTGCCATCAAGGTTATTCGGAGTGAAGGGGAGGCACCCACAACGCAGGCTGGGAAGGAGGCCGCCCGCCTCTTCCAGCGCGAAGCCAAAGCCATCGGCCAACTCGATCACCCTCAGATTCTGCCGCTCTACGACTATGGCGAAGCGCAGCTTGAAGGCATGCTGCTGCTCTATCTGGTGATGCCCTACTGCCCGGAAGGCTCGCTGACCACCTGGGTAGAGCAGCATTTCCCGAATAAGCAGCTTCCGTCCCAGGTGGTAACGCACTTTGTACGCCAGGCGGCAGCGGCGCTCCAGCATGCCCACAACCACCAGATCATCCATTCGGATGTGAAGCCCTCTAATTTTCTGCTGCGTCAGCGCGGCGAGACCCTGACCTACCCTGATCTGCTGCTCGCTGATTTTGGTATTGCCCGCATTGCCACCGCAACGGCGAGCATGAGCCAGGCAGTGCGGGGGTCCCCGACGTATATGGCGCCCGAACAATGGCAGGCTGAGGCCATTCCAGCGACTGACCAGTACGCGCTGGCAATCATGGCCTATGAATTACTCACCGGGCGTCCGCCTTTTCAGGGCACCTCTATGCGCCTCATGCACGACCACCTCTATGCCGCACCACCAGCGCCCGATACGTTCAACGCGCTGCTGCCCAAAGCAGTGAATGAGGTGTTGTTGACAGCCCTCTCCAAGCGTCCTGAAGAGCGCTTTGCCTCTATCAGCGCCTTTGCCAATGCTTTTGGGCAGGCCATGCAGCGCGCGGCGCCTCCATCCGTCGCTGTCAGTGGCCCGGTATTAGCCTCTTCGCCCCAGGCAACCCTCCCTGTCGCGCCAGCCCCATCGCTTCAGCTACCAGCGCCTGTCGTGCCAGCCGAGAGCGACATCCATCATGCCCAGACGAGCATCAGCAATCCAGTGCCAGAAAGCATCTATCACACCCCCACACTCATCACCAATTGGGCGCCAGCAACAACCCAGGTCATGCAGGAGACAGCGCCGGTTGCCGACGCTGAGGCCGCCGCGCCGACCCGGATCGAGATTGGCGAGCCTACCAGGGACACAAGCAAGCAGAGCGGCCCAACGCCTGCGGCTGTTCCAGGAGTCCTTTTCCCGAAGCCGGGTGCAAAGGGGTCTCGCCGTCTGCTGAAAGGCTGGAAAAGGAAGGCAGTGCTGGCCGTACTGGTAATATTGCTCCTGGCGAGCGGCGCGCTGGGCTATCTGTCTTTCTTTGGGGTCACGCTGAACGCTACCTACACCTTCACTACCGTGCCGGAAATCACGAATATCTCCAGGCAGCAGGTGGATGGTCGCTTTATCTCCCTGGATTCTCTTGATTCGTTGGACCAACAGGGAGCCCCTGCCACCGGAGGACCGGCGCCAGCCACCCAGGCGCACGGCGCGCTCCATTTTGTCAATAATGCTCCGCAGCCAGTATCCCTGCCGCAAGGTATGGTACTCGATGAGACTTATGGTGGCCCTGGCTGCGCCGCTCCGATAGAGATGGTGCTTGACGCAGACGTTACCATCCCCGCATCCCCTGACAGGCAGTATGGTCAGGGGGTCGTAGCTCCTGCCCATGTGCTGCATTATGGGGCCATTGGCAATATCCCGGCATGGCCTGATAAGAAATGCTTCGACCATTTTGAGGGGGATGCTGGATCGAATGACAACTTTATTGGTTGGATCACGCAGAACGACACCCCTTTTACTGGCGGGCGAGACGCGATCCTCCAGCAGAGCGATATTGATCGCGCCGCCCAGACCCTGATGGCGTCGCTCCCCGTGCCCAATCCCAGGCAGGAAGTGGGGCTGGTTATCACTCCAAATGAGCGATTGCTTGATACACCCGCCCCAGCCTGCCAGCCGAAGGTGACGGCTGACCATGCTGTCGGGGATACCGTCGGTGAGGCGCTTGTCACCATTTTCTATATCTGCACAGGCTATGTCTATGACCACGATGGCGCGGTGCAACTCGCAACCAGGCTGCTCGCTGAGCGGTATGGCTCGTTCTTCAAACCAAAGGGGCAGGTTACCGCCAATGTGATCAGCGCCGTCCTCATCGATCCCCAGAAGGGGACGATCAGGCTCACAGTGGCTGCCGAGGGCACGCTGGTCTTTCAGTGGTAGGCGCGCCTGTTTTTCGCCAGATTGTTACGAAATCTTCATGTCGCGCGCTCATGTTCCTGCGCTTTCGTTGTATGATACAGGGCGGACCATCTTCAGGCAGAGGAACGAGAACGCGCCGCCTGTACCCACCGGCTACTAGCCGGTCCGTCCTGGGGTGGGGTCTGTCGCGTGCCAGGCAGAGCCTGAAACTTTTGCTGCGCCTATCGTCTCGAAGCATTATACTTTCGGGCCGATGCTTCGTTACATTACAAAGCGTAGCCGTTCTTCACCACAGCCCATAATAAGCGAGGAATCCCCTTGTGGGGATTCCTGAATAGGGTGACAACCATAAGGAGCTTCGAGTGACCACACCAAGTAATCTCCCCGGCGATGTCAAGGATCGCGGTCTGGCGCCGCGCGGCAAACAGCGCATCGAATGGTCCGCCAGAGAGATGCCCGTGCTGCGGCTGATCCGCGAGCAATTCGCCAGCACGCAGCCCCTCAAGGGCATCAAGATTTCCGCCTGCCTGCACGTCACCACCGAGACCGCCAACCTGGCGATCACCCTCAAAGCGGGCGGCGCCGACATGGTACTCTGCGCCAGCAACCCGCTCTCCACGCAGGATGATGTGGCCGCCTCGCTGAATGTTGACGAGGGCATCCCCACCTACGCCATCAAGGGCGAGGACGAGAAGACCTACTACCAGCACATCCACACCGCCATCAAGCATGGCCCGCAGATCACGATGGACGACGGCTGCGATCTCGTCTCCACCCTGCACAAAGAGTATCCCGACCTGCTCAAGAACGTCATCTGCGGCACGGAAGAGACAACAACGGGCGTCATCCGACTGCGCAGCATGGAGAAAGAGGGCGTGCTGCGCTTCCCCGTGCTGGCGGTCAACGACTCCGATACCAAGCACCTTTTCGATAACCGCTACGGCACCGGCCAGAGTACCATTGACGCGATCATCCGCGCCACCAATATTTTGCTCGCGGGCAAGAACTTCGTCGTCGCTGGCTACGGCTGGTGCGGCAGGGGCATCGCCTCGCGCGCGCGCGGCATGGGCGCCGACGTGATCGTCACCGAAGTGGACCCCGTGCGCGCCATCGAGGCCGTCATGGACGGCTTCCGCGTCATGCCGCTGGCGAAGGCCGCCCAGATTGGTGATATTTTCGTCACGGCCACTGGCGACCTGCATGTCATCAATCAAGAGCATATCGCCCGCCTGAAGGACGGCGCGATTCTTGCTAATTCCGGCCACTTCAACGACGAGATCAACATACCGGCGATTGAGGCGATCACGACCTCGCAGCGCGTGGTCCGCGATTTCGTCCGGGAATATGCCTTGAACGATGGCCGCCGGATTTATCTGCTCGCCGATGGTCGCCTGGTGAACCTGGGCGCCGCCGAGGGCCACCCGGCCAGTGTGATGGATATGAGCTTCGCCAACCAGGCGCTTGGCGCCGAGCATATGCTCAAGAGCGCCAAAACGCTCCAGCCCCGCGTCTACACCATCCCAGCCGAGATCGACAAAGAGATCGCCCGGCTGAAGCTGATCAGCATGGGCATCGAGATCGACGCCCTGACGCCAGAGCAGGCAAAATATCTGGCATCCTGGGAATCGGGCACCTGATTCGGCCATTAAAATGGCCGCTAGAGGCGTGCCGCCAGGAAGTCCCTGCGGGACTGGGTGGCCGCCAGGCCCGTAGTGGCGAATTCATTCGCTGACGGGCCTTCCATCATTCGCAGAATATTCTGATACAATGATGTGGCATTACGTGTGAATTCCAGAAGGGAGGAGTGGGATTTTTCAAGTCCCCAGTAGACTATGACCAGTTTTATGACCAGCCCCAAATCGTTCTTCACCAGTGAGAGCGTCACCGAGGGCCACCCCGACAAGCTCTGCGATCAGATCAGCGATGCCGTGTTGGATAATTTGATCGCGCAGGACGAACTGGCCCGCGTGGCCTGTGAGACGGCCACCACCACCGGCCTGATCCTCGTCTGCGGCGAGATCACCACCACTGCCTGGGCCGACATCCCGGCCATCGTGCGCCGCACGATTGAGCGCGTGGGCTATACCGACGCGCGCTACGGCTTCGACTACCGCACCTGCGGCGTCATGACTGCCATCGGCAAACAATCGCCCGACATCGACATGGGCGTCTCGCGCTCCAAGGAATATAAAGAGCGGCTCAGCGGCGGCTCGCTCACCGACGACGAACTGGAGGCCATCGGCGCGGGCGACCAGGGCATGATGATCGGCTTTGCCTGCAACGAGACGCCCGAACTGATGCCCATGCCCATCAGCCTGGCCCACAAGCTGACCCGCCAGCTTGCCAGCGTGCGCCGTCTTTCTATCGATGGCAATGGCCCCATGCCCTATCTGCGCCCGGATGGCAAGAGCCAGGTCACGGTGCAATACGAGCATGGCAAGCCCGTGCGCGTCGATACCGTTGTCATCTCCACCCAGCACGCCGCCGAGGTCTCGCAGCAGCAGATCAAGGACGATGTAAAAGAGCATATCATCAAAGGCGTCATTCCGCCTGAATTGTTGGATGAGAAGACGATCTATCACGTCAACCCGACGGGTCGCTTTGTCGTCGGCGGGCCGATGGGCGACGCTGGGCTGACCGGGCGCAAGATCATCGTCGATTCCTACGGCGGCATGGCCCGGCATGGCGGCGGCGCCTTCAGCGGCAAAGACCCCACCAAGGTGGACCGCTCGGCGGCCTACGCGGTGCGCCACGTCGCCAAGAATATCGTCGCCGCCGGTCTGGCCGACCGCTGCGAGTTTCAGGTCGCCTACGCCATCGGCGTCGCTCGCCCGCTCTCCATCTTTGTGGAGACCTTTGGCACCGGCAAGGTGAGTGATGACGCGCTGGTGAAGCTGATCCGCGAGCATTTCGACCTGCGCCCGGCGGGCATCATCCAGGGTCTCGATCTGCGCCGCCCGATCTATCAGGCCACCGCATCCTACGGCCACTTTGGCCGCACGGACATCGACGCCCCCTGGGAGCGGCTGGATAAAGTCGAAGACCTCAAGCGCGCCGTCGGCGCGGCATCCAGCGTGGCCGCTGGCGGACAATAAAGCGCTGGCTCGCGCAACCAGCTTCACCGGCACATCGCCAGTGAAGCTGGTTTTTCTTTGATACAGATGGATGGCTTTCCCTG
>JBJKSJ010000305.1:0-2035 GCA_046704085.1 Ktedonobacterales bacterium
GGCGAGACGCTGCGTGAAGTGCTGGGCTATCTGCCCCAGGAGTTTGGCATCTACCGCGAGTTCACCGGCAGGCAGTTTCTGCGCTATCTGGCCGCGATGAAGGGGCTGCCCAAAGACCTGGCAAAGCGCCGCGTGGATGAAGTCCTGGAACTGGTCAACCTGGAGCGCGTGGCCGACCGCAAGCTGACCACCTACTCCGGCGGCACCAGGCAGCGGTTGGGCATCGCGCAGGCACTGCTGAATGACCCCGAACTGCTGATCGTCGATGAGCCGACGGCGGGCCTGGACCCCGCCGAGCGCGTGCGCTTTCGCACCCTGCTCGCCAGCCTGACCACCAACCGCATCGTGATGCTCAGCACACATATCATCGGCGATGTCGAGGCGGTCGCCAGCCGCCTGGTCATTCTTCAGGAGGGCCGGATGCTGGTCGATACCACGCCGGAGGCCATCCTGGCTAGCACTGTCGGGAAGGTCTGGAGCGTCATCACCGATCAGGCGACGGCCATGCAGTTGCAAGCGACGTATCAGGTCAGCGCGCTGGTTCACCAGCCCAACGGGGTGCTGCTGCGGCTGATCAGCCCGGCCCGCCCGCACGAGGCAGCGACAGTGGTCGAGCCAAGCCTGGAAGACGCCTATCTGCTGGCAACCGGCAGGCAAGAAGTGATCGCTTGAGGACGAAGAGGGGGACGACGATGACCAGTCTCGCGCCCGTCGTGCCGCTGCGCCAGATACAGACGACGCGGCGTTCCCATCCCCTGCTGAGCGTGATGGCCTGGGAGGCGCGGCGCGTTTTCGCCAGTCGCAGCGCGTGGATCAGCGCCCTGGTAGCTCTTGGCCTCTTTCTCCTCGCCGTCTGGGTCGGGCACGCGCCCGTCCAGATGGGCGTTGCTAACGCGGCGGGTTCGTTCAACGCCAGCGTGGCGGGCACCAGCGCCTGGGGGCTGATTGTCATCTTCCCCATCTACCTCTTATTTCCCTTCGCCCTCGTCCTGCCCTTCGTGTGTACGGAGGGCGTGGCGCGCGACCTGAAGCGGCGAACACACGAACTGGTGATGACCACCGCACTGCCCACCTGGGCCTACGTCTGGGGCCGCTATCTGATCGTCTTGCTGCTCAGCCTGGGGCTGGCGACGCTGCTGCTGGCCGTGATTCTGGCGATGGGCCTCTTCCTCCACCTGACCGAGCCGGATTACCCGACCCCGGAGATTGGCGCTGTCGTCGCCATCTGGGCCATCATGGCCGTGCCAACTGTGATCCTGCTCAGCGGCCTGAGCTTCGCGCTGGGCACGCTGCTGCCGCAGCACGCCAATCAGGTCAAGATTGGCATGATCATCTTCTGGTTTCTCGGCGTGGTCGTGCTGCCGATCCTGCCTACCGGCGGGCAGCAGCTTCCCTCCTGGTATCTGACCTGGGAACCTACTGGCCTTGGCATGAGCGCCACGCTGGGAAATCAATATGCTCAGATATTTCAGCCATTCCTCAGCGCAGAAACGGGCGACCCTTTTGCGGGCCTGATACCCACAGAGCAGCGCATGCCAGACCTCTGGCCCTGGCTGGCGCCGCACCTGTTCTGGGCAGCGCTGGGGCTGGCGCTGGTGGCCTTGGCGGCCAGCGCGTTCAAGCGCTTCCGGCAGGCTCCCAATCCACCTTGAGGAACAGGTTTTGCAGAAACAGAGAAGATGGAAACCTTGACATACCCTTCAGCATATGTTACAATAGTCCTTGCCGTCCTGAAAGGGACGCTGCATCTGCACCTTGACAATTGAAGAGTGGTAAGCTAGACAGTGATCAACAAGCCAGGTTCGAGATCGGGAAACGATACTCGGCGGGTCTTGTCTCTTGCCTCGCGTTGAGTGAGCGCAAGAGAAACCAAGAACTTTGAGCTTGAAAAGCTCGACATAAAACTTTATGGCGAGTTTGATCCTGGCTCAGGACAAACGCTGGCGGCGTGCGTAACACATGCAAGTCGCGCGGGCTGGAGGCTTCGGCCCCCAGTCAGCGGCGGACGGGTGAGGAACACGTGAGTGACCTGCCT
>JBJKSJ010000306.1:0-11269 GCA_046704085.1 Ktedonobacterales bacterium
CCCCAACGGTCACCCGCGCCCACCCCGGGCGCCGCATCGCCGGGCCCGTGGGTAGCGCCGCGCCAGGGGCGAACCTGGCGCGGCGCGCACCAGACTCCACCCCTGCCGACGAGACGCCTGCGGTACAAACGGCGGCCCTGCGTGTACCCCCGGCGTCTCGGCGGCGCATCGCCGGGCTGCTGCAACGTTGCGCCTGAGAGCGAAAGCCTGCGTCCGCGCCAGTCCCGCAGGGACCTCCTGGCCGCAGGCCCGTAGCGGCGATTTTAATCGCCGATTCCCAGGGGCGGGGCGAATACATTCGACGGGGTGGGGCTGTCGGCGGCCAAAACGCGCGCAAGGTGCAACTCTAGCAATTCTTGGCGTTCCCTGCAATTCTGTAAATTCTGTAAATTCTTAGGCGCTGAGCCGCTCTGCGCCTGGCCTGAGCAGCCCCACAAGAATTGCACCCCCTGGCGCGCCTGCAATGCTTGACACTTCTGCCGCTGCCCCTCGGCTAGCGTGCTAGCGTCGCCCTTCTAGCGCGCCTGCGCGGGCAGGCTCCTTGCGCATCCTTTCGTCCTGGCCCGCGCAGGCGGGCTTCGCGTCCCCTTGGGGACTCCAGGCGCGGATGTATCCGCCAGCCCCGCTTTGGCTAGAATCAGGAGCCGTCAGGCGGTTGACTTTTGGCGTCGGCAATGCTATCGTGAGAAGGCGGCTTGTGCCCAGACAGGTTATCTGGCGTCCGGGCGCAGTTGTCTCTGCTCCGGGCGCTTCTGATGGTAGAAACCAGGATTACACGAGTGATGGCAGATCTGGAACCTCCCGGGATGGAGCCGGAACTTGATGAGGCCGAGCGCCAGACGCGGCGCGAGAATGCGAAGCGCATCCTTCAGGAGAGCGGCTGCGCGTCGCTGCTGCGTACATTGAATCGAGAGCAGTTGAAGGGGCGCGGCTTCTTTGATGAATATGACTCCGGCGTAATTTTCAAGTGGGGGTCGTGGTCCACCCGACGCCACGTCTGGGTAGACATCCAGGGCGACTCCATTCGTTTTCGGCTGCTGCCCCACCGCGTCTGTCAGGCCGCGGTCCCCATCTGCGATGGGGAATACCACACCCTGCTGCGCGAGCATTGGCAAAACCGCGACATCTTACGCGAGGAACTGGCAAAAAACTTAGCAAAGCCAGTGGCCGAGCCATCCGCTGATTAGGCGCTGGCGGTTGATGACGTTTGACTTTTTCGTCTCAGCCTACGCAGGCAGGCTTCGTGGCGCAGCCTCCAGGCGCGGGCGCACGAGCGCAGCGAGAGTGCCGAGGCCCAGCCGAGGCAAGCGCCCGCCGCCGCAGGCGCTGGTTTACCCGCCAGCCACGCTGGCGACGTATCCCAAGAGGAAGGATGATCTATGGCGACAAAGCGCCGATTGAGCTTCGGCATCAAGACCGCGCCGCAGCACACGACCTATGAGGACATGCTGGCCGTCTGGCGCGAGGCCGATGCCATCCCCGCATTTGAGCATGCCTGGTTATTCGATCACTTTATGCCCCTGGGCAAAGACCCCACCGGCCCCTGCCTGGAAGGCTGGACGCTGCTGGCCGCCTACGCGGCGCAGACCGAGCGGCTGCGCGTGGGGCTGATGGTCACAGGCAACACCTATCGCCACCCGGCGGTGCTGGCAAACATGGGCGCGACGGTTGATGTAATCTCGCGTGGGCGGCTGGATTTTGGCATCGGCGCGGGCTGGAACGAACTGGAGCATACGGCCTATGGCATCCCGCTGTATAAGCCCGGCGAGCGCATTGCCCGGCTGGCGGAAGCCTGCGAAGTGATCCGGCTGATGTGGACCCAGGAAGCCCCGGACTTCGACGGGCGCTACTATCAACTCAAGGGCGCGCGCTGCGAGCCAAAGCCGGTGCAGAAGCCGTATCCGCCCTTTGTGATCGGCGGCAGCGGCGAACAGAAGACGCTGCGCGTGGTGGCGCAGTACGCCGACATCTGGAACTTTTCCGGCGGCTCGGTGGATGATTTTATCCACAAGAGCCAGGTGCTGGATGGTCACTGCGCCGCGATTGGCCGCGACCCGGCCAGCATTGAGCGTTCGATACAATTGCGGATCGATCCATCTGATCCGGCCAGCACCCGCGAGACGCTGCGCGGCTATATCGAGGCCGGGGCGACCCATATTCTCTGTAGTCTGGTCCCCCCGTACCCTGATGGCCCTGCCCTCCGGCGGGTGGTGTCTGAGGTGGTTGAGCCGCTGAAAGAAGTATTCGCTGGCGCGTGAAGACCGCCGGTAGCGCCGCCGTCCTTCTAGGCGGCGAATCTCGCCAGCACGGAGGCTGGCGCTACACGCAGAGTCTGCCGCGTGTAGCCCCGGCCTCCGTGCCGGGGAACGCTGCTTGTAGCGCCGTCCCTGGCGGCAAATCGTTAGCCTGCCGGGACGGCGGATGAAAGAGAAGTTTACGATAGCACAAGATTGGGAGCAACATGAGCCGAGGAATCACTGCTGAAGACCTCTACCGTTGGAAGTGGGTCAGTGACCCGCAGATTTCGCCGGATGGCGCGCGCATCGCCTATGTGCAGAAGACTGTCGATCAGGACGCTGGCGAATATCGCCACGCGATCTGGGTTGTGCCCACCGATGGCAAGATCGGCGACGCGCGTCGCTTCACCTTTGGCCCCAAAAGTGATCGCGCGCCGCGCTGGTCCCCCGATGGCAAATGGCTGGCCTTCGTCTCGGACCGCGAGGGACCGGGCGGCAAAGACGCCAAAGAAGACAAAGAGAAGGGCAAGGGCAAGCCGCAGGTCTGGCTGATTCCGGCGGACGGCGGCGAGGCGCGCCAGTTGACTTTTATGAAGCACGGCGCGGGCAGCCCCGTCTGGTCGCCGGATGGCCGCTATCTCTCCTTCGCGGCGCAGACGGGCGGGGAAGATGAGCCGGACGAGCCAGAGGGCAAGAAGACACCTAAAGCGCGCAAGATTGATCGCCTCTGGTATAAGCTGGACGGCACTGGCTGGGTGTACGAGCGCCGCACGCACATCTTCCTGATCGCCCCGGAAGGCGGCGAACCGCGTCAGTTGACCGATGGCGATTGGGATGATGCCGACGTGGCCTGGTCGCCCGATGGACAGATGATCGCTTTCTCCTCGGATCGCTCCGAGGACCGCTGGGAGTGGCCCGCGGGCGACATCTGGGTGATGTCCGTCGTGGCCGGTGAGCCGCGCTGCCTGACGGATGATGGCAAGATCGGCACGGGCAACCCAAGCTGGTCGCCGGATGGCAAGACCATTGCCTTCCTCGCCAATCTCCAGAAAAAGTCGGGCGGCCATGTCGATCTCTATACCGTGCCCGCCCATCGGGAAGCGGGCGCGCCGACGCAGTATCGCGCGCTGACCACCGATTTCCTGGGCAACTGCCAGGACGCGGTTGGCGACGACATGCGCGAGGAGCATGGGCACCCGGTTCCGGCCTGGTCGCCCGATGGCAGCACGCTCTATTTCCTGGCCGAGACGCGCGGCAGCACGCATGTGTTCTCCATGCCCGCAGCGGGCGGCGCGCCCAAACAGATCACCCAGGGCGAGCAGCATCTGCTTGACTTCACGATGGACCCCACGCGCCAGCGGCTGGGGCTGGCGATTGCCGAATATAACCATCCGGGCGACATCTTCACGCAGACCGTTGACGAGCAGGAGAAGCAGCGGCTCACCGAGGTCAACGCGGAGTTTCTGAGCGAGATTTACATCGCCAAACCAGAGCGGCTCGAATACAAGGGCGCGAATGGCTGGTCCATCGAGGGCTGGATTCTCAAGCCGGAAGGCTTCGACCCGGCGAAGAAATACCCCATGATCCTGGAGGTACACGGCGGGCCACAGACAGCCTATGGCTATACCTTCCATCAAGAGTTCCAGATGCACTGCGGCAAGGGTTACGTGGTCCTCTATACCAATCCACGCGGCAGCACGGGCTATGGCCGCGAGTTCAGCCTGGCGGTGCGCGGCATCTGGGGCAAAGAGGATTACGAGGATGTCATGCACGGCGTCGAGGCGCTGGTGAAGCAGGGCTATATCGACGAGACGCGCATGGGCGTGACCGGCGGCAGCTACGGCGGCTTTATGACCAACTGGATCGTCGGCCATACGGACCGCTTCAAGGCGGCGGTGACGCAGCGCAGCGTTGTCAATATGACGACGATGTTTGGCACGTCTGATTTTGGCTGGGATATTGGCGATGACAACTTCGATACGACGCCCTGGGAAGACCCGGAGCGTTATGCGTTCCATTCGCCGATCACCTACGTCAAGAATATCAAGACGCCGCTCTTGATCCTGCACAGCGAGCAAGACCTGCGCTGTCCCATCGAGCAGTCCGAGCAGCTTTACACCGCGCTCAAGTATATGAAGCGCGAGGTCGAGTTTGTGCGCTTCGAGGGCCAGAGTCACGGCCTGTCGCGCTTTGGGCATCCCAAGCTGCGCGTCGAGCGCCTGAACCTGATCGCCGGTTGGTTCGAGAAATACATGCCAGCCTGAAAAATCTTGTTTTGGGAGGGTTGTTATGGCGGATGGGGCTGATGAGCGTGAGGTTCCACCTGAACCTGAAGCGGTCGCCACTTCTGTATCTGAGGCGCGGGCGGCGCCTGGCGATCTGCTAGAAGAGGCCGCCCTGGCTGACCAGGCGCCGGGCAGAGAAGCTGAAGCGCCATCAGAAGAACAGGTGGATGAGCTAACCCGGCAGGCGACCCAACCGCTGCTTCCGGCGATGCAGATGGATGGGGCGGAGGGAGACGCGGGGGACCAGACATTGCCGGACGACGTGCGCATGCGGCAACTGCGGGCGCAGGCCGAAGAAGAGGCGCGGCTGAACGGCCAGGTCTTGGGCGAACGCTGGGGTGCTTCGGAGGGATTGAGCCAGGAAGAATTGCTGGATGTGGTCACGCGCGAGGCGGTACTGCGGCTGCTGGGAGAGCGCGTGACGCGGGCGCTGCCGCCCGCCCTGCTGGCGATCTGGCGGCACGAGGTGCTGGTCGCGCACTGGCGCGCGTTTGCGGCGCTGGAAGAGTGGGCCGGGCCAATCAGCCGCGCCTGGGAGCGCGCCGAACAGCAGCTTGAGGAACTGTTCGAGCAACTGGCGCGCTGGCTGCCCGATCACCCCTATGTCGATGAGGTGATCAATCTGGCCGAGGATATTCACGGGCCTGCCCGCTGGTTCCGGCGCTTCTTGCTCAAAAGCGAACGCTCTTTCGCAAAGTGGTTGCAGCCCGTCGCCGAAAGCGAAGAGGTTGTCGTCGATGTGCTGGCGCTGACGCGCTACGCCACCAGCGAGATCGAACACGCGGCGCCCTGGTTCACCCTCCATCGGACCGTGTTGGAGACGGAAGTGCAGCCCGATCAGGCGCAGGTGCTTGAGTTGCTTGGTGGCGTGCGGGCCATGAGCGAGTTACTGCGCGAGGCGTTTAGTGGACACCATCGAGAGGTGCGCGTGCTGGGGCTGGCATCCGGCGCGTCGGGCGGCGGGCGCCTGGAGCTTGAACTCGCCCGGCGCCTGGGCAAAGATTGGCGCCTGAGCATTCAGGCCACCGACTCCGATACATTGACGGCGCTGCGCTCGCTGGCCGGGGCGCGTCTGGCGTTTCGCCAGGCGCAAACACGCGGCGAACTGGCGGCTGAATCTACCTTCCAGATTGCTGAGGCCCGGCCCGCCGATCTTTCCGCCTGGGAGCCGGGTTCGTTTGATCTGGTTATCATGGTTGGAGGTCTGCATCACCTGCGCATGACTGACCGCGCCCGCTGTCTGGTGGAGGCACAGCGCGTGGGCAAGCTGGCGATGTTCTTAGAGCCGCTGTATGGCGAAGAGAACCGCATGGAGGCATTCTGCCGCCAGATGGTGTGGGACGGTGAGCAAGAACCAGCGGCGCTGGCGCACCTGTCCGGCTGGGCGCGGCGGGCGCTGGGCAAGGGCGCCGAGCGGGCGATGCTGCATGCTACCGGGGCATATGATGCGCGCGTCTCCTGCGCGCGCGCGCTCAGCGCCGAGGAGATGCAGCGCCTGGTAGCGGCCAGCGGCGCGAACTATACGGTGCGCCCGCTGGAAGAGACCAAACCGATGGAGCGCCCCCGCTGGCTGGCTATCGTGGGCAGCAGCGGGTAGACCACTATACCATCAGTTCACCCACTCATCGCTGCCGTTGATCACACGCACGCGCCCCTTGCCCGCGCCAACCTTCTGGCCGTCTTTGGCATCGGGAGGCGCGGCGGCTTCTTTCGGGCGGCGATCTACCCAGGAGGGCAGCATCAGGGTCAGCGCGATAAAGATGCCCAGCGCGATGAAAGCGTTGCTCGTGTTGTCCAGGTGCAGGTTCACCATCAGGTGCAGCGAAAAGGCCCGCGAGAGGACGAGCGCCAGGACCGGCGCCAGGCTGACGACCCCTGCCAGCAGCCGCACCGGCAGCACCCATGCCCGGCTCCGATGAAGCAGGCCCAACCCGACGTTCACCAGGCACGCGCAAACGCTGATGACCACCAGCGTGGTGATAAAGGCGGTTGTAGACATCTATCGCTCCTCTCAAACCCTCACGCGCTCTCTGCAATCACGGCCAGCGACTCACTGAACTGGCGGTTGGCGCTCAAGTGTGGCAGCACGATCTGATCGTCCGGGGCGCCTGCGCTGACCTGTTCCTGGCGAAAGCGCGTGAACGCGCCCGGAGCCGCGAGCCGCAGCACGGGCGCAGCCAGGGCGCTGGTGCGCCGCGCTGCGGCGTAGAGTTCATTCTGCGCCTGTAACGCGCTCTCCATCTCTGCGCTCAACTGGCGCAGGCGCTCATCAGCGGGTCGCTCTGCGCACTCGACGGTAAAGACGTAGCCCGGCGGCTCGCCACCACGCGGCGCAGCCGTTGCCCGCATGAGTTCCAGCCCCAGGCGGGTTGAGGCCAGCAGCAGCGCCGCTGTCACCTGCGCTTCTTGCAACTGTTCCCCCGCGAGTGAGCAGCTATGCTCTCGGCGCCGATCAAACGCAATCACAGGCGTATCCTGGTAGAAGTCTACCACACGTAGCACATCAGGGCTAAGAAAACGGTACAATCCGGCGCTCGTTGTGACTATTAGGCTATATGCCCGACCCACCTCAAGCTGATCACAGGTAAGCGGGATGGCTGTATCGATGCGCTCAAGGTCGGCTTCAGGGAGGAATTCATAAAACGCGCTGCTCACTGCCAGCACGCCGCCTTGCTGCGCGTCACTCAGCGGCACCGACCCCCAGACTTCGGCGCTGATATAGCCATGTTCGCGGATGGGAACCGGCCCATAGAGCCGCGCCAGGCGCTGCGCTGCAAGCGTCAGCGTGTCCCCTTTCCAGCAACTGATCGCGCGCAGCCTCCGCCAGGCAAGCGCGGGCAGCAGCACACCATGACCCTGGCCGCGCCGTTCGGCCAGTTGGGCGGCGCGTCGTGGGTTGGGCTTCAACTGGGGTATGACCGCGCCGCGCACCTCCGGGTCTAGCGAATAGCGCCGGTTGATCGTACCCGCGCGTATATCGCCGATCAGATCATCGGCCCATCGCTCCATGCCTTCCGCCAGCAGGCCCAGCACCTCAGTGTTGGGAATAAGGATGGCGGCAATGTCTTGCTCTAGCGCCAGGCGCAGCGCCAGATAGTATTTCTGCTCCAGATCGGTGACGCGCGCCAGTTCAGCGGGCAGGGCGGAGAACCGCCGGACAAGCGCGGGCTGGCGCCGCGCCAGGAAGCCAGAGAGCGCGCCGTAGGGCGTGCCGTCGGGCATCGTTCCGGCGGCGTCGTTGCCAAACCAGAGGAGGATTTTTCCACTTTGCTGGCCGAGGTGATCGTCCAGAAAGCGCGCCGCGTGCATCTGGGCGGGCGCGAGATAATCGTTGATCGACGCGACAGTCGCCGGGAGCGCCCTGGGCGCGCCGCCCGCGCCGCCGCTGAGGACGTAAAAGATCGGGCGCTGCATCGTCAGTTGGGGCGGCTGCCCCGGCACCAGGCTCCGCTGCATAAAGGGACGCAAGCGCTCATCGTTGTTGATCGGCACCTCGCGCTGGAAGCTGCTGATCGAGCGCAGGCTGGCAAACTGGTGTTCCTTGCCATAGGCCGTTTCGGCATTCTCTGTCAGAATCTCTAGCAGCCTGGCCTGCTGGGTCTCCCTGGGGGCGCGCATGGCTGCTTCCAGCCCACTGATGTCCCAGACCCGCTGCCAGAACGGTTGGGCATGCGGCGCGTGTGTGGCGAAGTAGTCCAACGTTGCACATCTCCAGGCGGCTTTTATAGCACGCGGCCCAGGCCCGACGGACCCGCAGGCTTGGCCAGGCGCAGGTGCGCGACATATTCGGCGCCCAACCCCAGCAGCAGCAACCCCAGGCCGCTAAACCAGACATACAGGCCCAGCGTCACAGGTTCCCCGGCTGCTAGCGCGTCAAGCACCTGCTGCCGGGCGAACAGAAAGAACAGCCCCAGCGCGGCGGCCAGCAGCACGAGCGCCAGCAGCAGCCAGGCGCAGCCCGTCAGCACGGGAATATTCATCGCCCGATTCAGCGTCATCAGCAAGAGAAAGAAGACCGCCAGACCTCCGGCCAGACTCAGCGCGGCCACATTCAGATAGACGACGTGAATGATAGACAGGCCATCATGCAGCCAATCAAGAAGCATGCCATGACGGATGAGATCAATCGGCGTGCCATATCTGGATGGCGCGGCCCAGGGCAACACCAGCCCCGCGCCAATCCCCAGCACGCCCAGAAGGACCAGCGCGTGGGCAAAGCGTGTTCCGCCGCGCCGCCTGGTCGGGCTGGCGGCTGGCTTATCTCGTGCCCAGATGGGGCGCGAGACCGCAAAAGGGTTGCGTTCGGTGCGTTCCAGCCCACCCTCAAAGCCCCGGCGCGGTTGCCCATCTTTTGATTGGCCTGGTTCCACGCATCTGCCTCCCGCTGCCTACGCGACCCTTGCCGCCATCTGAAGCGTGAGTCGTCTTGATGGTCACATCCAGCGTGAAGGGGTCGCCATTATCTCTCTTCCTCTGGATTGTAACATAGGTAGGCAGGATCGCACAATGAGCAAGCCAGAGGGCCAGCGGCGCGCAGCAGATTTTCCCGCTGCGCGCCGCTGGCCCTCTGGCCGGATAGTACGTGTCTTGGCGGCGCTTAGCCTTGTATCGGCGTTTCCGGCTGGCCCTGCCCAGCCATCTGGCCGGGGGTCTGGCTCTGCCCGCTTTGCCCAGAAGCCTGCACCTGCCCGCTCTCACGCTGCTGCCCGGCGCCCTGGGCGCGGATGGGAATCTGGCGGGGCCGCGCTGCCTCGCTCTTGGGCAGGCGCAAGGTCAGGATGCCGTTCTCGAAGCTGGCCTCAGCGCCATCGGCGCTGACCTCGGTGGGAAGGATAAAAGTGCGCGAGAACTGCCCCGCTCGGCGCTCGCGCATCAGATAGTTGCCCTGGGTTGTCTCATGCTCCTCGCGGGTCTGTCCACTGAGCGTCACCTGATTGCCCTGTACCTGGATGCGCACGTCCTCTGGCCGCACTCCTGGCAGCGAGGCGCGCACCTCAAAAGCATTGTCCTGATCCAGAATATCGACTGTTGGTCCACCGATCACGCGGGTTCCACGCCCGCTTGCCTGTCCGGTTTCTGTTGCCTGTGGTCCGGCCAGGCGATTAGGCAGGAGAAAACTCTCTTCCATGAGCCGATTCATCGCATCGCGCAGGCTTACCATCTCCTGGAATGGATCCCACCTGCCAAGATCATACATGCGCTCATTCCTTTCCGTCTAGTGCCCACGCGCCCCGCGCTGGGCATCCTGGCGACAATGGATCAGGCAAGTGCCTGTCAGTGTCGCCAGAAATGCCCAGCCCGCAGAATGCAGGCCATCGGCGGCAGAGCTGCGCGCAGGACGGCCTGGCTGGAAGCCGGGGGTACAGGCGCCGCTACACCTGCTGCTCTTCGCGCAGCGTTTCCAGGGTCTTCAACGCGGCGGGGATATGCTTCTCGGCGGCAAAGTGCGCCGAGAAGATGTGGCGGACCACGCCGCCCATATCGATGATATAGGTCACGCGGCCAGGCAGCAGACCCAGGAACGCGGGCACTCCGTAACGCTTGCGCACGGCTCCGCCCTGATCGCTCAGCAGGAGAAAGGGCAGGTGGTATTTTGCGGAAAACTGCTCGTGCGACTCCTGCGTGTTGGAACTCACCCCGATCACCTCCGCGCCCGCGTCCTTGAAGACCTCGTAGCTGTCGCGGAAGGCGCACGCCTGGGTGGTGCAGCCGGGCGTATTATCCATCGGATAAAAGTATAGGACAACATTCTTCTTGCCCAGGAAGTCTTTCAGGCTCACCTGCTCGCCTGATTGCGTCGGCAGCCTAAAGTCCGGGGCCAGGTCGCCGACCTGCACCTTGCCCTTTGCCCGCGTTTCTTGTCGCGCCATGTGGATAGGTTCTCCTTCTTTTGGCGTTCCAGCGTTTTCCTCTACTATATATTGTATAGCTTGTGCGCGGTCTATTCCATTGCCCGCCCTCCTAATAGGACTTCTTCGTGGGCAAGCTGCACTGCTGGGGGGCCGTCGGTTTGACCTCGACTGTATGCTATGAGGGAGGCGCATACACGCGCGAGTGTGAAACAGGAGGATGAATAATGGCTGAAGAGCGTTCTCAACGGGGAAATCTGTCACCGGACGGGCTTGATGCTCAGCAGGCGCAGACGGTGCCCGCCGCTCCGGCGGGCACGATAACTGGCCGTGCATTCGATTTTGCGCGTCTCTGGCGCAGCCTGGGATGGCCTGAGCGGATTGCGCTTGGCGCGGGCCTGGCAATGTTCGTCGCCTTCTCGCTGCCCTGGTACGCCAGCCCCGATTTCACCAGCATCATCAGCTTCGGGAATGACACCACCCCCATGTTCCAGACCACCGCGCACACTGGCTGGAGCGTTGCCCTCGGCTTCAGTGGAGTGAACCCATCCCCTGGCTCGCTGAATCTCTTCCCGCACCTCTGGCTGGTCCCGCTGAGCGCGCTCTGTTTGATCATCACGGCCTGGCTGAGCAGCCAGCGCCGCCTTGCGCCGCGCCTGGCAGTCGGCATCACCATTGCCCTTGCAGGGCTGGCGCTGCTGATCGAACTGAGCTTCTTCATCCAGATCAGCTCAATCGAGGCGTACTTTGGCGTGCCGGAGGAATCGATCATCGTCGCTCCGGCCTATAGCGTGGTCTGGGGTTTCTGGGTCGCGGTGGCCGTCAGCCTCATCGCCATTGCTGCCAGCGTCTACACCCTCAAGCCGCCTCGGCCAGCGCAGCCGGATGTCGAAGAATC
>JBJKSJ010000307.1:0-3858 GCA_046704085.1 Ktedonobacterales bacterium
TCGTGCAGGACCGCAACATTGTGATCACGTTTGCCACCGCGCTGACAAATACCCCGCTGGCATTTCAGAGCTACTTTACCCAACTGGCGCAGAGCGTCGATCAGCGCGGCCATCGCTGCCTGTATACCGCCGGACTAAAGCCCCTGCCAGGCTCCCAGGCGATGTGTGGCCAGCCGTAACCGCGCCGCCAGCGGAGCGACACTGATGAGGGCCGCCTGCCGTTGAGTCGGCCGGCGGCCCTTTTTATGCGGCTTCCCAGTTCATCTGCCCCTGAGCCTCAGCCAGGGCATGTCTCACTGGTCGGGCTGGAAATAATGTGGATGGGGCTATCGTTACTCGTCACCATCGCCTTGGGCGACAGGGTGGAATTGGTGATCGTGATGGTTCCGGCGTTATTGTCCACCACCGATCCGTCGAACAAGCAGGATTGGTTGACCGTGATGTCCCCCGCGTTATTCTCCAGGTCTAATTTCCCCTGGACCCCGGTAACTGAGATTTCGGCATCATTGCCTGAGAGATGCAAGTTGCTGTGCGCCGGGACGCTGACGGTCAAACCACACATGTTTGCAGTGAGGTTGAGGGTATTGCTGGCTTGATCGTAATTCCCAGAGCCTTCAATCGTGAGCAGTCCGGCTTTCAGCGAGACGGTATCGGCGGTGGCATTGCCCACGACCGTGATGGAGCCGACATTACAATCACCCGTCACGGTGGGCTGGGCGTTCATCCGAAACGTATAGCCCTGGAAGAAGAAGTAAGCGATAAGAAACACCAGCAGCAGCGCCAATGGCAGGCGGAGGAGCAGCAAGGGAGCCATCCGGCGGGTTGGTTGTGTCGAGAAACTGCTGAACGGGTCGGGAAGGTCAGACCGAAATGCATCGCCGCTGTGGGTGGAACGTCTGGCGCCGCGCCTGGTCCTGGCGCGAGGAAGCATACGCCAATAGACAATCCCCAGGATAACTAGCACCAGGAACCAGAACTGCGTGAGGTCTCCGCCAATGAACCACCAGTAGAAGCCAGGGAACGCGAGATCGGCTTGCAGCAACAAGAAGCAGATCAGCACCATAACCAGGAGCAGCCCGGCGGCTATCCAGAGTCGGCGGGACGGCGCGGAACGTTGTGCTTGGGCCGCGACCCCGAAAGACCACTGATCTGTCCCCTTGAAAGGGTCTGTTGACATCTGCTTGATCACCCCGCTTACAGGTTGAGTGCCGGCTTCCCAAAACGGGCTGCCCGCTCTCCCCAAGAGGATACCAGGTTGCCGCTTCCTTGTCAAGCGCTTCTGGCTGCCGTCTTGCAGACTGTAGCCGAATAAGGTACAATTTGGCAGGGGGTGATCCATATGCAATCCAGGCAATACATGCCGCGCGGGCCGGTCAACCCAGGCTGGTTTGCCGCTGCCCTGCAAATCTTGATTCTGATCGAGCGTTCCGGCGGCGGCAAAGTCTGTTCGAGCGGCGACCTTGCCAGCCAGCTTCACGCCCACGCCGTCTTTCTGCGGCGCATCTTTGCTCGCCTGGTGCGCGCGGGCATCGCCGAGGCGCGCGAAGGCCGCGATGGCGGCTATCTGCTGGCGCGCCCGGCGGAACAGATTACGCTGGCGGATGTGTATCGCGCGCTGCAATCGAACGAAACCGGCGCGACGCTCCCCTTTGAGCTTCCGCGTGGCCTCGAACTGGAACACAGCCTCTGCCACGCCTTCAGCGACATCGGCGCGGAGGTAGACGCGAGCATCCTGCGAACATTGGAGCGCCACACCCTGGCCGAACTGGCCGGGCGGGCGCGCGGCCAGGAGGCGGAGCGCGCCGCCTCGGCGTTGTGAGTGGCGCGCCTCTGCTCAAGGATCTCCTGATCAGCATGGAGCCATGCCGTTCTGGCTTTTGCCCAAAACTGCACTTGACTTTTTTACAGTTTCCCGTTATACTGTTCTTCAGAAAGATACAGTTAGGCGTGTCTTGCGGGGTGGCAAGATGCCTGCCGGGGGGGCTTTGGGCAGCGTCCTGCCGCGTTTTGCGGGCTTAACTGTTCTTAATCAGATTGCAGTTTTATCTGCGCTATTACACAGCGGCGGGCGCGTGCCGCGCCAATCCGCAGAAAGAGTCGAAACGATGAGTATCGTCGCTATCGTATTTGAGGTCTTGCTCTTCCTGGCGTTCCTGCTGACCGGCGGCTCCAAGCTCGCGGGCGCGAAGTGGTCCCTGGAGCGCCGCGATCATTTGCACGTTGCCCCCTGGTTCTGGCGCGTCACCGGCGGGATCGAGGTGTTGGGTGGCATCCTCGTGCTGGTGGGCATCTGGGTCCCTCCGCTGGCGTTTATCGGGGCGCTGCTGATCGCGGCCACGATGATCGGCGCGGTCTACACCGAAGTGATCAACAAGGCGCCGTTCCAGCAGGCCATACCAGGATTGGTCTTGTTCGTTCTGGCGCTGGTGGTGATCCTGGCGCGGTGGTCGGACCTGCCGCACCTCCTGGGATAGTCGCGCAAGAACCTGCGCGCCCTGGCGAGCCAGAAAGGGCCGCCAAGGCGCGCTTTTTTGTTCGATTGGCAACATTGCTCCGATGAAGAAATGCATAGCGTCAGCCAGAGGTCCATCTGTTATAATGGGAGGAGCAGCCTTGCGTGTGGCACAGGCAATAACACGCGGGCTGGCAGGTCTTGCTGCGCTCATCCTTTGTATTGTCAGGTTAGGAGGGCTGCCCTGTGGCTGGCTTGGAAGGGACCAGTGTTGGCCCCTATCAGATTACGGCGACGCTCGGCGCTGGCGGCATGGGCCAGGTTTATCGCGCCCGCGACCCCCGGCTCGACCGCGAAGTCGCCATCAAAGTGCTGAACCCGGCGCTGGCGGCAGAGCCGGGCTATCTCGAACGCTTTCGGCGCGAGGCGCGCGCCGTCGCCAAATTGAATCATCCCAATATCGTTCCCGTCTATGATTTTGGGGAGCAGGGCGATCTGACCTATCTGGTCATGCCGCTCATTCCCGGCGGCACGCTGCACGGCTATCTCAAGCAGCGTGGCATCCTGCCGCTGAGCGAGGCGCTGGCGATCATGGAGCAGGTGGCCGGGGCGCTGCACTACGCCCACGAGCGCGGCCTGATTCACCGCGATGTGAAACCGGCCAATGTCTTGATGAGCGCGGAGGGCCGGGCGCTGCTCTCCGATTTTGGCATCGTGCGCCTGGCGCAGCAGACTGAATCTGCCGAGAAACTCACGCGCATTGGCGCCTTTGTCGGCAGCCCGGAATATGCCGCGCCGGAAATGATCATGGCCGAGGCGGTCGATGCGCGCGTCGATGTCTACGCGCTTGGCGTCATGCTCTTTCAGATGCTGACCGGGCGGCTGCCCTTTGCCGCGACAACGGCTGTCTCGTTGATGGTCATGCAGCTACAGCAGCCCCCGCCGCCGCCGCGCAGCCTGAACCCGTCGATTCCGCCAGCCGTCGAGACCGTCATCCTGAAGGCGCTGGCGAAAGAGCCTGCCGCGCGCTATCAGTC
Organism: Ktedonobacterales bacterium; assembly: GCA_046704085.1. Lineage (GTDB taxonomy): Bacteria > Chloroflexota > Ktedonobacteria > Ktedonobacterales > DATBGS01 > DATBHW01. The sequence goes on from JBJKSJ010000307.1 coordinate 3,490, forward strand.
CGCCGCCGAGTTTCTGGCGGCCCTGCGCGCAGCCAGCACGGCCCAGGCAGCGCCGGGCGCGCAGGTTCAGCCGACGATCATCGCGCCGGGCAGCCAGCAAACGATCACTTCACAGGGCTATCAGCCGACGCCTGGCGCCCAGGAGTATCTGACGGCGCCGAACACGCCGCCTCAGCCGACGCCAGCTACGCAGGGCTATCAGCCAACGCCCGGAGCGCAGAGTTATCAGACGCCGCCTGTGGGGTTTAGCGATCTCCCGACGGTGGCGAACAGCAATCCATCGGCGCGGGCCGGGGGCAGCGGCCCATCGGCGGTCACGCCAGGGGGGCCGACCTCTGGACCACCCCCCAGTTGGGCGTGGTCCATCGG
>JBJKSJ010000308.1:0-4026 GCA_046704085.1 Ktedonobacterales bacterium
CTGCTGCTGGCCGAAGGCCCCAGCGAGCGCGCCCTGGTTCCCAGCCCAATGTATCGTGCCATGCAGGAAGGGAGGGTCGTCCGTTTCGAGGAACTGACCCGCTGCTCCTCTGAGGTCCAGGATGGCATGCTCTCGATCCTCTCCGAGAAAGAGATCGCCGTCCCCGAACTGCGCATGACCGTCCCCGCGCGGCGCGGCTTCAGCGTCATCGCCACCGCCAACACCCGCGACCGGGGCGTCAACGACATGAGCAGCGCGCTCAAGCGGCGTTTCAACTTTGTTGAACTCCCTGTGCCCGAAGACCTGGCCTCCGAAACCGCCATCGTCGAGAAGCGCACCCGCGACCTCATGACCGACTATAAGCTGGAAACCCAACTGCCACCCGATCTGGTCAAGATGCTCGTCACCATCTTCCAGGAACTGCGACGCGGGCGCACCATCGACGGCAAGGTCAAGGTCAAGTCGCCCGGCGCCGTCCTCAGCACCGCCGAGGCCATCTCGGTTCTCTTCAATAGCTCGATTCTCGCCACCCACTTTGGCAGCGGCCAGGTCAGCGCCTCAGAGATTGGGCGCAGCCTGGTCGGCGCCGTCGCCAAAGAAGATGCCCGCGATGTCGAAACCCTGCGCGAATATCTTGAAACGGTGGTGAAGAGCCGCAACGGCAGAGAGTGGGAGCAGTTGTATGAAGCGCGCCGCTATGTCTGATGCCGTCGCCGCAGTCCAGGCCGTCGAGATCTTTCCGGTGCGCCATCACTCCCCGGCAGCCTCCCTGCATGTCCAGAAGCTGATCGCGCAGCGCAAGCCGAAGATCATCCTGATCGAAGGCCCCAGCGACGCCACCGACTTGATCCCGCTGCTGCTGACCGAAGGCACCGCGCCGCCCGTTGCTGTCCTCTGCTACATCCAGGCCAGCGGCGACGCCAACCAGGAGACCGAGGAGCGCAGCGGTCCCTCCTCGCTGGTCTCGCCCTTCTGCGCCTACTCCCCCGAATACGTCGCCATGCGCGCCGGGCAGAAGGTCGGCAGCGTCCTGCGCTTCTGCGATATTCCTGCCGGGGCCATGCTGGCATGGCGGGCGCAAGAGATCGTGCCCAGAGCGCCCGCCAATCAGCCCGCAGGCGAAGCAGCCGCCAGCGATGATGCCTCGGCGCCCCAGCACCTCGAACCATCCCTGGAAACCCAGCTTGTCGCGCTCGCCGAGCATTTTGACCGCCGCACCTCCAACGAGTTCTGGGATACCTACTTCGAGATGAGCGCCCGCGCCCTCAACGACGCCGCCGGATTCAAGCAGCAGATGCACGCCTATGGCGATCTCGTCCGCGACTGGTACGAGCCGGACGAGCCGCCAATGGTCGCCAGCGCCGCCACCGCTGCCAAAGCCGGGACGCCAGATGCCCAGGCCGACGCTGGCCCTTCCCAGCATCCAGCCCTGAGTGGGCGTCAGATCGACTTTGACCGCTTCCGCGAGGCGTTCATGCGCAGCGAGATTCGCCGCGCCCTCGCCGAAGGCTACCAGCCGAAAGAAATCCTGGTTGTCTGCGGCGCCGCCCACGCCAGCGCCATCAATCTGGATGGCAGCGACTTTAGCTGGGACTCAGAGCGCGTGCAGGAGGCTCAAAGCGCGAAAGCCGCCACGCTCACGCTCATCCCCTACAGCTATGCCCGCCTCTCCGAGCAGTCCGGCTATGGCGCAGGCAATCGCGCCCCCGCCTACTATCAGCAGGTCTGGGAGAGCAAGGGCGACTTCGCCGCCGCCACGCGACGCTTCCTGCTGCTGGCAATGAACGCCATGCACGCCAAAGGCCACACCATCAGTCTGGCCGACGCCATCGAGGCCGAGCGCCTGGCCTGGACGCTCGCTGCCATCCGCGAGAAGCCCGCGCCTGGCCTGGAGGAACTGGAAGACGCCGCCCGCGCCTGCTATGGCCGGGGCGCGCTCGATACCGCTAGCTTTCTGCGCCCGCTGCTCATCGGCGACGCGCTGGGCAAGCTCTCCTCCAAAGTCGAACGCACGCCGCTTCAGCAGGATTTCTACGCCGCGACCAGCCGCCTGCGTCTTCCGCTGGCCGACTCGCCTAAAAAGCTGGACGCGCTGCGCCTGAGCGAGCCGCGCGATCTTCAACGCTCGGTCTTTCTGCATCGCTTGCAGGTCGCGGGCGTCTCCTTTGCCACGCTCAGCCGCAGTGGCCGCGCCGAGTTCCAGCAGGGATCAAGCCGCTATCAGCAGGGGGTCGGCGCCAATAATCTGAACTTCGACCACCTGCGCAACATGATGGAGATCTGGGAAGTACAGTGGACGCCCCATACCGACATCCGCCTGATCGAGCTTTCCATCGAGGGTGATCGGCTTCGCGATGTCTGCACCCGCCTCCTCAGCCGTGAACTGAGCGCGGCTGAGGATATAAGCGCCATCACCAGAATCCTCCTGCGCGCCGTGCTGGCGAACATCCCCGAACTCTATACCCGCATCCTGCACCGCTGCGATGAGGCCGTCGCCGAGGGCAGCGACCTGCTTGTGCTGGCCCAGGCAGGCAACCACCTGCACCAGCTTGCCCAGTACGGCTCAACGCGCAAGCTCGACGCCGCGCTCCTCACCAATCTGCTCGCTCGCGTCTATACCCGCGCCGCGCTGCTGCTGCCTCTTGGCGCCATCGTCGGCGACGACGAAGCCGCCAAAGTCGTCAGCGCGCTCAAGCTGCTGCACGAACTCAGCAGCCGCCGCAGCGACCTGGACGCCGCCCTGCTCAACGAGCGACTGGCGCTCGTCGCCGACATAGCGGGCCGCTCAGAGAGCCAGAGCGACAGCACGGTTCATCCGACCATCGCCGGGCTGGCCGCCACGCTCCTGCTGGTGCGCGGCGCCATCACCCAGGATGACCTGGCAGCCCTGCTGGGCCGCCGTCTCTCCAGCGCCGAAGAACCTCAGCGCGGCGCGCAATTTCTGGAGGGACTGCTCTCGCTCAATCGCGCCACGCTCCTGCGCAGCCGCGACATCGTGGGCTGGCTCAACTTCTATCTGCAATCCCTCAGCCCAGAGGCCTTTCTGCATACCCTGCCGGTGCTGCGCCGCGCCATGTCCGAACTGAGCAAGCCAGAAACCGGCGTGCTGCTGACCACCCTGGCCCAACTGCTGGGCATCAAAGAGCGCGTGCAGGCAGCCACGCTCCTGGAGCCAGCGCACCTGGCCGAACTACGCGCCATCGACGCCGAACTCAGCGCCCTGCTGCTGGAGGATGACTAATGCAAGTAACCACAATTCATCCGGTCATGCCGCTGCTGCGCCAGGCCGAAGCCGCCCTGGCAACCACACTCGCCGGAGGGCTAGATCAACTCACCTCCGGCAGTGAAGAGGTCAGCGATCTGATCCTGCGCCTGCAAGAAGCCGGATTAGAGCAGATCGCCGCCGCCCTGCAACGCGCCCTGGCCGCCGAGGACCGCAAGCAGCGCGCGGGCAATCTGCTGCGCGCCTTCACCGTCCTGGGCATCGTGCGCGCTCGCCTGGCCGATGGGATCAGCGCCGACCTGCAAGGCGCACCTTTGCTCAGCGAAGAGAACCGCCTCTACATCCCGCCGCTGCCCGCCAACACCGACCCGCAGACGCTCCCCGGCGCGCTGGCGCTGCTCAAAGCCGACGAACCGCTGCATCGCCTCTACGCCGCCGGGAACGTCACCCGCTGGGGCGCGGACGCCCTGCCGGGTCTGCTGACGCTCGCGCAGAACAAGAAGCTGGACAGTGCCATCCGGCGCACCGCCGCGCGTTGCCTCACTCAGATGGATGCGCCCGCCGTGCTTGATGCGCTAGTCAAACTCACCGGCATCCTGTACCTCTGGCGCGAAGTCAGCGAGGGCTAAATTCAGCGCGGGCACGCCGTCGTCCCGCCGCTCGAAACGGCGCTCGGCTATCGCAGTGCCGATGGCGCCTGGCTCTGGGCAAAAGTTCTCTGGCGCGTCGGCGCCTTTGAAGCCTTGCGCAGCGCCTATCAAATCGCTACAACGCCAGTGCCAGCGCCAGCAGAGACAGCCGCC
>JBJKSJ010000309.1:0-17528 GCA_046704085.1 Ktedonobacterales bacterium
ATCCACTGCTCGTCGGTGGTGTCCAGAAACCCGGCTCCGGCTGCGCCCCCAGCGTTCTGCACCAGCACGTCGATGCGCCCAAAACGTTGCAGCGCCTGGGCGATCAGCCGTTTGCAGTCTTCTGGTAGGGTCAGATCGGTGGGCACCGCCAGCGCCTGCGCGCCCCTGGCGCGTGCCTCCTCCGCAACGCTTTCCAGCGCCGCTTGCCCGCGTGCGGCGATGACAAGGTGGCAACCCTCGCTCGCAAAGGCGAGGGCAATCGCGCGCCCGATGCCACGACTGGCGCCAGTGACAAGGACGCTCTTTTCCTCAAGTCCTAGTTCCACGCGCGTACCCTCCTGATGCAACGAGCAATATCTTTATCTGGTAGTATACACCAAAGCTGCGACTCCCCTGCGCACCACGCTGAGAGCGCACACTTGTAGTATACTTTTCGGAGGAAAGCAAGGTTTAAGCCATGAAGCATACCTTGCCCGCCGGATGAGCATGCGCCGATACGCGCCCCGGCGGGAGACCCGACCGAAGTTCTACATCAGCCGATGTGGGCTTGTTGATGAAGCAGGAGCTTGCATGTCCGTACAACCACGTCCAGCCGCTGCGATTGTCTTATTGCGTGAACGTCCACAAGGGGGCGTTGAGACTTTTATGGTGCGCCGCCATGTGCGCAGCGAGTTTGTCCCTGATGTCTATGTCTTTCCTGGTGGCTCGGTGAAGCCGGGCGACCGCGAGGCCGAGACAGCCCCCAGACTGTGTGTTCCTCCCACTGGCGATCATCTGGGCGAGACGACGCTTGGCGCGGGACTGCGCGCCGCCGCCATTCGAGAACTCTTTGAGGAGGCCGGGGTCTTACTGGCCGTCCAGGATGGACAGATGCTGGCGATTACGAGCGGGCAGGCCGCCCGCTTTGCCGAACAGCGCCGTCGTCTCCAGCAGAACGAGACGACACTGGGCGCCATTGCCCTGGAAGAGGGGTTGACACTGGCAACAGATCGGCTGACCTACTTTGCTCACTGGATTACGCCAGGCGCCATGCCCAAGCGGTTTGATACCTTCTTCTTTATCGCTGCCGCGCCTGAGGAGCAGCAGGCTGCTCACGACCAACTGGAAACCACCGCCGGAACGTGGATTCAGCCAGCCGAGGCGTTGAGGCAGTACCAGCAGGGAACCTTCCCACTCGTTTTTGCGACGATCCATCAATTGGAGGCGCTCAGCGAGTTTACCAGTACTGGCTCGGCGGAGGAAAGTTTGCGCCATCAAGCAATACCCGTCATTCAGCCTCGCGCCGCGCTGCGTGATGGGGGTATTGTCATCCGCCTTCCCGGTGAGCCGGGCTATGCTGAGATGGAAGAATAGAGGCGAGAACGATGACAGCAGCAACCCCCCATTCAGTCACCCCGGCCCTCCCTGATTATGTCAGGCTGGTGCTTGCGCCCAATCCTTCGCTGCTGACTGGCCCAGGAACAAACTCGTTTCTGGTTGGCGGAAGCCCGAAGGGCTGCTATGTGATCGATCCAGGGCCAGAGGACGAGGGCCATCTCGATACGCTGGTGCGCGAGGCGCGGGCATGGGGTGGCGTGCAGGGGATTTTGATTTCACACGGGCATGCGGACCACTACGAGGGCGCGCAAACCCTGGCGCGCAAGACTGGCGCTCCCATCCTGGCCTGGAGCCGCGAGGGTACGCCTGGCGCTGACCAGGCACTCTCGAACGAGCAAACCTTCGATTGCGGCGCTGACCGGCTGCGCGTTATCTATACCCCTGGTCATCGCTTCGATCATGTCTGTTTCTTGCTGGAGAACGTGCGACTGCTGTTCGCTGGCGATCTGGTGGCCGGAGTTGGCACGGTGGTCATTCTGCCGCCAGAGGGGAACATTGGCGATTATCTGGCCTCGCTGCGTCGCTTGCTCACGCTTGATCTCGCGCTGATCCTTCCCGGACACGGGCCGTTTATCACCGCGCCGCAGGCGAAGCTTCAGGAATATATTGACCATCGCTTGCTGCGCGAGCGGCAGATTCTTGATGCGCTTGGGGCCGGGCTGAATCGCATCCCAGAGATGGTCAAACATATTTATGCAGATGTAGACCCGCGCCTTCATCGCTTTGCCGGGGAATCGGTGCGCGCGCATTTGCTTAAATTAGCAGCGGAAGGTCGGGTGACGCAGCAGGAAGTGGGGGACGAAACCATCTGGCGGCTAGCCTAGCCTGACCACGCTCTGGCGCGCTTTGTGCAGGATAGCCGCGAAAGCGCGCCAGAGCGTGGTGGGTCTGGCAGTCCGAAAGAGAGCGATGAGAGCGGCTGGAGACAGAGGAGCAAGCTACGATGGATGTCTTCGATACACTCGATGCCCTTGAAAGCCATGTGCGCGAGAGTCTCTGGATACCATTTACGAATATGCGCGCTGTTGATCGGGACATGATGGCGCAGTTGCTACGCGCTACTCGCGAGCAAATTGAGCGCGCCGAGCGGGAGTCACAGCCAGTGAGGTCGCGCGATGAAGTTCTCAGCCAGGCTGAAGGTGAAGGCAGGCTGATTATTGAAACTGCCCGGCAAGAGGCGCAGGAGACCCTGAGCGATGACCGTATCAAGTCGCTCAGTCGTGAGCGTTTTGATGAGATTGTGGGTATGGGCAAACGACAAGCGAATCACATGATTCGAGAAGCGTATGCCTATAGCGTGGAACGCATGACTGAGGTAGAGCGCAGCATGAATAAATTGCGTTCCCAGGTAGGCGAGGGGCTGGAGGTAGCCCAGAAGGAGATCAAGGATGCTGAGAAAGCCCACCATCAGCGGCGGAAAGAGATCGCTCGCGAAAAAAAGAAAGAGCGGCGCGAGCAGGTAAAGCGCGCGCTGCTCTGAGCTGACGCTGCTCGATAGGCTCCCTCGCTCCATCTCCCTCTTCCACTTACTCTGCGGAGGTGATACACTCTTCCTGCCGAGGAGGAACGCTTCAGCAAGAAAGCTGGCGAAGCGTGTTCCTCATCGTATCTTGAACTACAGGGAGATTCTATCCTCGCAGGAGTGTGAGAGGAGCAGCATACATGAATAAGAAGCGCATTCGTTTTAGCCCGGTTGAAGTGACGTTGGTTGCCTTTCTGGTCGCCTCGTTGTTGCTCAATTTTATCCAAACACGCCGTCAAGAGACTGCCAGGCAGCAGCGCACCAGAGCGTCAGAGGAAGCATAGGAACAAAGCGCCGGAGATGCGATCATTCACATCTCCGGCCCATGAGCTAGCCATCAGCCCCGCGACTAGACCAGGCTATGCCCAGCATACCAGCCCCATCTCGTGCCGATCAAGCAGCGCAGGATGCGCAGGCAAGAGGCGCACGCCATACACAACGCTGCCGCCGCTCTGGGGGAGGATGTGGGCGCGATAGCGATGACTCCCGTCCGGCTCCTGCCCATCCGGCTCCATGCGCTGAACGATGGAACCGCGCAGATGTCCATCCTCATCCTGCCCGTAGACTACTTCTACGAGCATGTCCTCAGGGCGGAGATCGGCCAGGTGTGTATACGCGGTGACATCGAAGGATTGGCCGATGGCGATCTGGCCTTCTTTGGGACCATCAGCCCAGATGCCCACATGCGGCCAGGTCTGGATGACTTTCTGTTTCCAGGCAGCCAGGAGCCGCGCCAGAGTATAGTTATCCTGCATGATGCGCTGCTCTTGTCGCTCGCCAGGCACGTAGAAGCGCTCGGTATACTCTTTGACCATGCGGCGCATGCTGAACTGGGGCGCGCAGGTGCGGATCGCCTCTTTCATCACGCGCAGCCAGCCTTGAGGAATGCCCTGGGCATCGCGCTCGAAAAAGAGGGGGATGATCTCTTGCTCCAGCACGGCGTAGAGCGCCAGCGCGTCGGCTTCTGCTTGAAGCTCGGCGTTCTGATATTCGCGCTGCTCGCCGAAGGCCCAGCCGTTCTTGCCGTTGTAGCCTTCGACCCACCAGCCGTCGAGGATACTGCAATTGGGCACGCCGTTGAGTGAGGCTTTCTGGCCGCTGGTGCCGCTGGCCTCATAGGGGCGAATGGGGTTGTTCAGCCAGAGATCGACGCCACTGACCAGCTTGCGTGCCATGTCGATGTCGTAATCTTCCAGGAAGACGATCCGGCCTGCGAATCCTGGCTGGCGCGAGAGGCGATAGACCTGCTGAATGAGCGCCTTGCCCGGTTCATCGGCTGGGTGGGCTTTTCCGGCGAAGATGATTTGGACCGGGCGAGCAGAAGACTGCACCAGTCGCCGGATGCGTTCCAGGTCACGGAAGATTAACGTAGCGCGTTTGTAGGTGGCAAAGCGTCGGGCAAATCCAATGGTGAATGCCTGCGGATCGAGGAGGGTTTCTGCCTCTTCAATCTGTCGCGCGCCCTCGCCCAGCCGGAGCCGGTGTTGTTTGACTCGCTCGCGCACATAAGCAATCAGGTCGGCCTTCAACTGGCTATGGGTATCCCATAGCGCTTTATCTGGCACGGTGATGATTGGCTCCCAGGTTTGAGGCTGATCCAGGCATTCCCACCATTCTGGGCCAAGCTGGTGGTCATACAGCTTTCCCATTGCCGGGGCAAGCCAGGTGGCTGTATGCACGCCGTTGGTAATCGAGCTAATCGGCACTTCATCGACATCAACTCCCGGCCACAAGAACTGCCACATGCGTCGGGAGACATCAGCATGCAGTTTGCTGACCCCGTTATGCTGGTGAGAAAGGTGCAGAGCCAGCACGGTCATGCTGAAGCTTGGCCCCCAGTTTTGATCCTGGCGGGCCAGGTCGATAAACTGGTCACGATTCAGCCCTAGCTGCCCCCAGTAGCCGCTGAAAAAGCGATCAATGAGATCAACCCCAAAGGCGTCATTGCCCGCCGGGACCGGAGTATGCGTGGTGAAGACGGAATTGGCCGCGACGGCTTCGCGCGCCTCGGCAACAGAGAGGCCCTCTTCGGCGATCAGTTCACGCATGCGCTCCAGCCCCAGGAAAGCCGCGTGCCCCTCGTTCATGTGCCAGAGCGCAGGTTTCAGCCCCAGCGCCCGCAAGGCGCGCACACCACCGATGCCCAGGACGATCTCCTGCGAGATGCGCATCTCGTGGTCGCCGCCATAGAGGTGCGCGGCCAGGACGCGATCATTGGGCGCGTTGGGTTCCACGTCGGTATCCATCAAGTAGAGGGGGATACGTCCCACCTGGATTTTCCAGACTTTGGCGTAGACCTTGCGCCCTGGGAGATCGACGCTGATAACGACCTCGGCGCCGTCGGGTGTGATCGCAGGTGTGGCCGACACCTCCGAGAAGCGCAGCTTATTATAGGTGGCTTCTTGCATACCGTCGACGTTGATGCGCTGGCTAAAATAGCCCTGGGGATAGAGGAAGCCGACACCCACCAGCGGCAGGCCCAGATCGCTGGCCTCTTTGCAGTGGTCGCCAGAGAGAATGCCCAGGCCACCGGAATAGATCGGCAGCGATTCGTGCAGGCCAAACTCCATCGAAAAGTACGCGATGGTCTGGTCGAGCAGTTCCGGGTGTGTTTGCCCAAACCATGTCGGCTCCGCTTTCATGTAGGCATCAAAGGCGTGCAACACTTGATCATACTGGGCCAGAAATGCGCTATCGGTTGCCAGAGCATTGATTAGCTCCGGCGCGACCTCGCGCAGCAAGCGCACGGGATTATGCCCGCTGCGTTGCCAGAGGTCCGTGTCAATCGTCTGGTAGAGCGCCTGTGCTTCAGGATGCCAGCTCCACCAGAGGTTATAGGCCAGTTCGTGCAAACGGCTGATGCGCGCGGGAATGACCGGAAAAACAGCCATCCGCCCCAAGATTTTCAAAACCTCAACTCCTTCATAGCTACCAGAATAGGCGCTTGCGCTTCCTTTTTTGCTCAGCAGCGCCTTGCGGCCCTTGCCGCGTTCCAACCCCATGCTCTGTACTCTACGCCAGAGCATATTGCCTGCCAATTTCTTGTGCGATACCTTTCTATTGTACGCGATAGAATAGGGCCGGAGACAGGGGCAGCGATTCTGATTGATGACATCCGCTTGAATCGTTGGTGCTACAATTCTAGCAGGAAGGGAGGGATCGCGCGTGTTCTATATCGGCTGCCCAGCGTGGGGCTATAAGGAGTGGGTCGGTAATTTCTTTCCACCAAAGACCCCCGCTCATGACTTTCTGCGGTTTTACAGCCACAGATTATCGTCTGTGGAGGGGAACACAGTATTCTATGCCCTGCCATCGGCAGATGTGATTGCTCGCTGGCGGCAAGAAACACCCTCCACGTTTCGCTTCTGTCCCAAAGTCTCACGCAGCATTAGTCATGTGCCACGCATCGATGACACCAAAGAAGAAACCCGGCTCTTTACGGAGCGCTTGCGAGGGCTGGAAGATCGCTTAGGGCCAATGTTTCTGCAACTGCCACCCTCCTTCGGTCCGGCTCACCTGGCACAACTCCAGACATATCTTGACTTCTGGCCGCCCGATCTGCGCCTGGCGGTGGAGGTGCGCCACCCAGGCTTTTTTACAGAGCAGCACGCCGCGCCATTGAATACCCTGCTCAGTCAGCACAACGCCGCGCGGGTGATGCTGGATACCCGGCCAATTCGCATCGGCTCAGCCCAGGAGCAGCAGATACACGCGGCGCGCGAACGCAAGCCTGATCTTCCCGTGCAGATCGCCAGGACGACTGATTTTGCCTTCGTTCGCTATATTGGGCATCCACGCATGGAGGTGAATGAGCCGCTGCTCGATGGCTGGGCGCAGCAATTGGCGCAATGGCTCCGGCAGGGCGCGACGCTCTATGTCTTCTGTCATTGCCCTTTTGAGGTCCATTCGCCTGCTATCTGCGCCGAGCTGTATCGGCGTGTTGGGGCATTGACGCCGCTGCCTCCTTTGCCCTGGCAGCCTGCTCCCACCATCACCCAGCCCCAGATGCTCTTTTGATACGCCATTCGCCTGAACTACGGCGCTATGGTGATCTGGTGTTCGCTGACGCTGCGATCACTCTTGACGGTGAAGGCGCGTAGTTCTGGATGCTCCCGGTCACGGAGCGAGAAGATGATGTAGAGCGTGCCCGGCCAGTCCTGGGCATGTGCTATATCGCGCGGGGAGGGATAAGCTGGCGTGTGTGGATGCGAATGATAGTAGGCGAAATAGGTCCAATCGTGGTCATCGATCTCTTGCGCGATGCTCAGGAGTTCCTGAGAGCCTATCAAGCTAAACGTTTCCGGCGTCTCCGAGGCATTCGTGGCTGGATAATGCTTGACGACGCGGCCATCTGACCCCGCCAGCACGCCGCAGGCTTCGTGAGGATAGCCCGCCTGGACATGCGCCAACATCGCATCAGCAACGGCGCCGGGCAAGGTAATCATCTGTGGTGCATCCGCATGGAATGCTGCGCTCATATCTCCTCTGCCTCCTCTGCCTACTTTACCAGAGCAGCTTCTGATCGAGGTCTTCTTCCAATGTTTCCAGGTCGCGCGTCCAGAGGTCTTCGCTCAGATATTTCCAGCCACCATCGGCCAGCAAAACCAGGATCGTGCCCTGCTCAATCTCTCTGGCGACCCGCAGGGCGGCAAAGAGCGCGGCGCCACAGGAGGGTCCGGCGAAGATGCCTTCCCTGTCCTTGAGTTCACGCAGCGCGCGGATAGAGTCTGAAGCGCGAACGAGAATCTTGCCATCCAGCAGCGAGAGGTCAAGCACGGGCGGGATAAAGCCGTCCTCCAGGCTGCGCAGACCCTGCACGCCTTCGCCCTGCAAGGGTTCGGCGGCCACGACGCGAATGGCCGGATTATATTCTTTCAGGCGGCGAGCGCAGCCAGTCAGTGTGCCGCCGGTTCCCAGCCCGGCCACGAAGACGTTGATTTCGGGCAGGTCTTCGATAATTTCAACAGCCGTCGTCTCGTAGTGCGCGCGGGGGTTGGCCTCATTCCCATACTGATAGGGCATATAGTAGCGCGGGTTGCTGGCGGCCAGATCGCGCGCCAGGGCGACGGCGCCATTGCTGCCTTTTGCGCCCTCGGAGAAGACGATCTTTGCGCCGTACAGTTCAAGCATCTTGCGACGCTCGGCAGTGACATTATCAGGCATCACGGCGACAAAGCGATAGCCCTTGACCTGCGCGATCATTGCCAGGCCGATGCCAGTATTGCCGCTGGTCGGCTCCAGGATCACACGATCAGGCGTGAGTTCGCTGCTTGCCTCGGCCTGCTCGATCATATATTTGGCGATGCGATCTTTTACGCTGCCAGTGGGGTTGTAGCCCTCCAGCTTGGCAAAGAGATGCACCGTCGGTTTGGGCGTCAGACGCTGAAGTTCAACGACTGGCGTGTGGCCGATGCTGTCAAGGAGCGAGGCATATTTCATAGACGCCTCCCATCGGGCGCAGTGCTTTTCGGTCTGGGCGCTTTAGTTTTGCCCGCCGGCCATTGCCGGCAGCAGACGCACACTATCATTCGGGCCGACAGGTGTATCAAGTCCCCTCAGGAAGCGCACATCCTCGTTATTGATGTAGACGTTGACAAAGGTATTTAATCCGCCCTCTGGCGACAGCACCTGCTCTTTGACGCCGGGGAAGCGCTGGAAGAGGTCGTCCAAGACTTCGGTCAGGGTGCTGCCCTGCGCGCTGACCTGTTTGGCGCCGCCTACCGCGCTGCGCAGCACCGGGGGAATAAAAACGGTAATCATTGATGCGTCTCTCCTGGACTATGACTTGGCAGTCTCTAACTTGATGGCATGCCCACTCAGGCAGAGGCAATAGCGCCTATGCCGGAAGCGCGCAAAACTCTTCGTAGGTTGGCAGGTCTTCGGGATGGGCATTCTCGCCACAAGCCGGGCAATGCGGGTCACGGTAGAGCTTCAACTCCTGGAACTCGGCGCTGAGCGCGTCAAAGGTGAGCAGCCGCCCGACGAGCGGATCGCCTTTTTCCAGAATGAGCTTGATGCCCTCGGTGGCCTGGAGCAGCCCGACAATGCCTGGAAGAATGCCTAGCACGCCAGCCTCGGCGCAGCTTGGCGCGAGCGCGGCGGGTGGTGGCTCTGGATAGAGGCAGCGATAGCATGGCCCCTCGTAGGGCTTGAAGACGGTGAGCTGTCCCTCGAAGCGGAAGACGCTGCCATGCACCACCGGCTTGCGGGCAATCACCGAAGCGTCATTCAAGAGATAGCGGGTCGGGAAGTTATCGGTGCCATCGAGGATGAGGTCGTAGTCGGCGATAATCTCAGCCACATTCTCTTTGGTGAGGCGGTCGTTGATCGTCACCACTTTCACGTCGGGGTTGAGCGCCTCGATGGTTTCGCGCGCCGAATCGACTTTCAGGCGGCCAATCCGGCTGGTGTTGTGCAGAATCTGGCGCTGAAGGTTGCTCTCGTCCACGATGTCGGCGTCGATGAGTCCCAGCGTGCCAACGCCAGCAGCAGCGAGATAGTACGCTGCCGGGGAACCCAGGCCGCCCGCGCCAATCAGCAGAACTTTGGCGTCAAGCAGCTTCAACTGGCCCTGCTCGCCGACTTCGGGCACGAGCAGATGGCGGCTGTAGCGCCGCGATTGCGCCTCCGACAGAATGCGGGGCTGCGTGAAGCCATAGCCCAGACCCTTCCAGGCGCCAAAGCCACCGGCCATCGAGATAGGTTGCTCATAGCCCATCTGCTTGAGTGTTTCCGCCGCCAGCAGGGAGCGCACGCCGCCCGCGCAGTAGAGGATCACGGGTTTGTCTTTGTCCGGGATAGCCTCTTCAATCTGAAGTTCAAGATAGCCGCGTGGCACATGGATGGCGCCAGGAATATAGCCCTCGTTCCACTCATGCTTCTCTCGCACGTCCACCAGCGTGTACTCGCCGTTGGCGAGCCGCCGATTGACTTCGGTTGGATTCCATTCGGTGATTTCGCTGCGCGCCCGTCGCATTAGTTCGCGGGAGGCGTTGCCCATAGTTCCACCTCGCTGAAAGTCTGGCTCCAATGGTAGCTGCCAGCATGCTCTGACAGCCATCGAACTTGATAAAGTCTATCGCTTTACTTTATGAAGTACAAGCTAAAAATAGCATGTTCAAGGCTATTTTGTCAAGCAGCGCGCAAACTGATGATGGCGCCACCGCGCCTTGTTGGTTCACTGCCAGGAGACCCTTCGCATCGGCTGTGAGGACGCCTGGCATAGATCATGTAGCATGTCGGTGAGGCGATCTTGCTGAGATGTTCCGCGCAAAGCGCTTCTATGGAGGTAGATGCGATGCCCTCTGAGGATGCTGATTCATTTGAAGCTACGTTGCTGCCAACGCTGCAACGTTTGACTAGCTTGCAGTATAAATCGCTGCCAGAGCAGCGTACTCTGCCCCAGCGTTTGCCAGCATGGTGCGGCGATCAGGTGATTGGGGGCAGTTCGGCAGAGAGCAGGATGCCGCGCCGCCGATTGAACCTGATCCCGCGCCGGGGTGTCTATCTCCTGGCATTGGTGATTCTGGCTGCTGTATTGTTGGCGGGCTGCGGTGGTTCAAGTAACGGGTCATCACCGCCGTCGAATTCCTCTGGTTCATCCACCAGTACCCCACCCACCATCATTTCGCCTGGCGCAAGTACTCTTCAGCAGAATGTGATAAATGTCATCTCAGTGGTGCAACCAGCAGTGGTGGAGATTCAATCCTATGGATCACAAGGAGGCGGCATTGGCTCTGGTGAGGTATTGACGAACGACGGCTATATTGTCACGAACGATCATGTGGTGAGCGGCTTTAGCAACTATCTGGTGCGGTTTGCCAATGGACAAACCATGCAGGCGCAACTTACTGGAGCAAGCCCGCAGGACGATCTGGCCGTGTTGAAGGTGAATGGAAAGAACCTGACAACCATCAGTGTTGGTGACTCTTCCAAAGCGCAGGTGGGGCAATTTGCGATTGCCATAGGCAATCCATTAGGCTATGCGAATACCGCGACCATTGGCATTGTTAGCGCGCTGGAGCGCGCAGCCAGCGAGGCGCCGAATGGTCCCGCAGGGACGCTCGTCGGGCTGATTCAGACGAGCGCGCCGATCAATCCAGGCAATAGCGGCGGCGCATTGGTAGACTTGCAAGGGCAACTGATCGGCATACCCACCCTGGCTGCGGTTGATCCTTCAGTTGGGGCGCCTGCCAACGGCATTGGCTTTGCAATCTCCTCCAATCGGATGGAGTTTGTCACCCAGCAACTCATCAAGCAAGGAAAGCTCACGAGTACCGGCCAGGGGTTTCTGGGTATCCAGGGACAGGATGTGACGCCACAACTGGCGGCGAGCAATAACCTGCCTGTGCAGTTTGGGGTGCAAGTGGTTGGCTTTGTCAATGATGCGTCAGGCAAAAGTCCGGCACAGCAGGCGGGAGTCCAGATCGGCGATATTATTGTGCAGGTGAACGGCCAAACTATCGCCAATAGCACTGATCTCGGTGCGCTTACTCTGAGCCAGAAGCCGGGAACCCAGGTGAAGTTAACGGTCGTGCGGGGTTCGGGCCAGCAGACCATTACGGTGACGCTGGGGGAACGGCCAGTCGGATCATAGCCATATGGGATATGAGTCAGCGTCACATGCAAGGTGGGCTATAGATGATCAGGGAATGCCTCACGCACTGCGTGAGGCATTCCCTGATCTCGGAGTGGTTCTTTGCCGCCTGGCGCGGCCTGGCGCATTATGCCTGCTCGAACTGAGTGGGGCCGGAGCTTTCGGCGCTGGATGCGCCAGCGCCTGTGGATGCGCCGCCCTCTGTCGCCGGGCGCTTGAAAATATAGTAGGCGGATTG
Organism: Ktedonobacterales bacterium; assembly: GCA_046704085.1. Taxonomy (GTDB): domain Bacteria; phylum Chloroflexota; class Ktedonobacteria; order Ktedonobacterales; family DATBGS01; genus DATBHW01. Next base: position 11,734 of record JBJKSJ010000309.1, read on the forward strand.
AGGTGAAAGTGGCTGGATGCCGACCAGTTCCCATCCATCATGGCCCAGGGCATCGAGATAGCGCCGTGCAAAGGTGCTGCGCCGCTCTTCACCGCTAATGAGTGTTTCCTGACCCTCGGACGAGATGCGTCCTCGGTAGTCGATATAGGCGACTTTATATTCCCACGCGGCCATAGTTGCTCCCTTCTGGCTCTGTCTGACAATGGCGGTATCGATCTATCGCAGGGCTGGGAAAGCTGGAGACGTAGACACGCGCCCGGCAAAGAATCCCTGAAAGCGCGTCTCCTGGGTCCACCTTGTCCGGTTTCCCCTGGCCTCTACGGGAAAGTATAACCGCTGTGAGGCTTCTTGTCGCCCGCTTTCTCTCCAGTCTTTGCCCGCTAAAGGGTACAGCAAAGCTTCCTGTAGATTTCTACAGGGTCGCTGGTTGCTGCTAGCTCAAGTCAGAGGGGCTTTGTCGCAGCGAGATCAACGAGAGGCTGTCTTGAGGTTTCGCTATATCTGGGGCACTCTGCTGACTTGAGAGAAAGTGAACATATTCGAGTAATTCTTCCAGATCAAAGGGTTTGGCGAGATAGGCGTCAACCCGGAGTTCTTCGTTGGGAGGCGCGTACATAGCGGCGCTCATGGCGATGATGGGTAATGGAGGGCCAGGCTCTTTGCGCAGCCGTTTGATGAGTTCGCGCCCGTCCATGACTGGCATGGCAAGATCAACAATGACAAGCGCCGGGCGCTGCGCGCGGACATAGTGTAATGCTTCCAGGCCGTCGCTACAAGCCACCGTTTGAAAGCCCTCCTCGGCAAGCAAAGCAGTAATCAGATCGAGAATATCAGGATCATCATCAGCTACCAGTACAGTTGCTGTCATCGTACAATCCTTTAGATACCAGGATGAGGGCGGTAGTTCCGTATCATCAGAGAAGCTATTATCTCTGACGATGCGCTTGCAGAAGGGTAACGCTGCCCCCGTATTGGTATCATCCAATGGGGGTGCGTGGCACAGGGGAGCGGGAAAGCGTTCCTACCCCTGTCTGGCTCTGCTTGCGGCAAGAACTGTGCCGTGATTTACCGAGGGCGGCGGAACTTGAGGGTGAACGTTGCGCCAGTGGCGCCTTCTTCGCCGCTTTCGATCAAAAGCTGCCCATCATGCGCTTCAATGATGCCCTTGGTGATGTAGAGGCCAAGTCCGCTGCCCTTGATTTTGCGCTTGCGTGCTGGGGCTAACCGTCCAAACGGTTTAAAGAGCTGCGCCTGGGATGCTGGGGCAATGCCCATCCCTTCATCCTGCACGCTCAGACAGGTCCACTCCTCTTCAGCCCAGAGGCGGACTGTAACTGTTGTGCCAGTATCAGAGTATTTTACGGCGTTATCTAGCAGGTTGCTGATCGCCTGGACGATGCGGTCACGGTCATAGGCGCCCGTAAAGGCGTCGCTTTCTTCCGGCACCAGGAAGGCGAAATGGTGACTGAGGTGGGTGGAGTGAAGCTGCTCAATGGTTTCATGCGCTAAGACGAGCAGATTGCAAGGTGTGCGCTGCAATTCAAACTGGCCGGTAGCGAGTCGGGAAATATCCTGGAGATCGCGAATGAGGCGCTTGAGTCGCTCGCCCTGACTGATGATGGAGTTGATGCTGCCGGCGATGCGTTCTGGCTTCTGGCCGGGTTGCCCGGCGTATTGCGCGTAGCCAATGATGGCGGTGGCCGGATTCATCAGTTCATGGGCGACCATTGCCAGGAAGAGATTCTGTTGTTGCTGCGTATCTTCCAGATCACTTTTGGCCTGGGCAAGCTCATCGATCTTTTGCCGCAATGCGTCGGTTGCTTCGTTCACCTGGCGGCGCAGATCGCTATTGAAACGCTGGATAGTCTGATTGGCTGCCTCCAATTCGCGCACGCGCGCTGCCAGTTCGCGCTGTAATCGCTGACGCTCCAGGGCGCGGGCAACCGTGAGCTTCAACTCTTCCACGTCGGTGGGCTTCACCAGATAGTCATAGGCGCCCTGACGCATAGCCTGGATGGCTGATTCGAGGGAGGCATAGCCGGTGAGAACGATGACGACCGTATTGGGAGCCAGTCTGCGCAGTTCAGCCAGCATTTCCAGGCCATCGTCGCTGCCGAGCCGCAGATCGGTCAGGATCAGGTCAAAGGTTTGCTCACGCACGGCGTTGAGCGCGTTACGACCAGTGGCTGCGCCCTGGACAGCATAGCCTTCCATGTCTAAGATGGCCTGGATGGTCGTTAGCACGCCTGGCTCATCGTCAACGACGAGGATGTGGCCCGTATTCACCGGGAGTTCCTGGGCATTGGCAAGGATGCGCGCCTGATCCTCTGTTTCCAGAGGGGCTGGTGGTCTGCTCCGACTCATGCTCTTCCTCCGTGCGCCAGAAGCCCTGACGCTTGCTCTCATCCGGTTACGCTGGGGCGCCTGCCCAGCGTTCCGAAGGCAGCGGCAAGCCCACCAGAAAGGTGGCGCCCTTGCCGACTTTGCTATTGATGTGTATCTGGCCGCCGTGACTGCGAATGATCTCCTGGCAGACCCAGAGGCCCAGGCCGGTTCCGCGCTGGGCGCCCTTGGTTGAGAAAAACGGCTCAAACACGCGCGCCCGGATGTCCTCTGGGATACCCGCGCCATCATCGCGCACCCGCACGACGACGTATTTATCAGCCAGCATGATGTTATCGTGTACCTGAGCGATACGGGTCTGGATGAGCAGCCCGCCGCCGCGCGGCATGGCGTCACGCGCATTAAGAAAAAGATTGAGAAAGACCTGTTTGAGTTGATCGGCGGAGGCCATAATTGGAGGAAGCGTGGTATCTAGCTCCAGGCTAGGAATAATTTGCCTCCGCCGCAACTGCGGTTCGACCAATGCCAGTGTCTCCTGAACAACCCGGTTCACATCGGTAAGCGTCATGCTTGCCGAGGGGCGGGCCACGCCCAGCATCTGGCGAATGATGCGCGAGACGCGCTCTGTTTCGCGCTGGGCCAGTTCCAGCAAGTCGCGCTGGGGTGCATCTGGCGCTGAACGGGCCACCAGCAGGTAGAGCGCGTTTTTGATGGCCTCCAGGGGGTTATTGATCTCGTGCGCAATCGAGGCGGTCAGTCGGCCTGTGGCAGCTAATTTTTCCGATTCAAAGAGGTGTTGACGGATGCGCTCCTCTTCCAGTTCATCAAGGCGCGCGGCCTGGGCGGCCTCCAGACCGAGGAGCGCCGCGCCGACTTGTCCGGCAACCATATGCAGGAGGACGACCTCCTGCGAGCGAATTGCGCGTGATCGCGCGGCCACCAGCACGCCTCGCGCCGGCAGCAGGTCGCTGGTGGCCTGATCCTGGGCAGCAGTGTCTCCATCCAGCACATCGGCCATTGGCAGGCTCTCAAGCAGTGGGACCGGAAGGTCGGGCAAATAGGGCACGGGCACAGCTACCCAGTTGGAACTGCCCACCATCGCTTGCAGCGCGTCTTCCGTGTGCTGATCCTGGTCATCGCCAGTAGCTGGCGCGCTTGCTTCATGGATGATCGCTGCGCCTGTCAGGGCGACTCGCGCCAGCGGTTCTGCCTGGGCGGAGAGCGAGATGATCAGGCGCGCCAGGCTCTCTTGCTGGACATTCAGGCCAACGGCTCCCTGGAGCGCCCGTTCGCCATGCTCAGTAAGGGCCAACAGCGCGACAAAGAGGCGCTCAAAGCGCAGGCGTTCGGCAAGGCGCATGAGCAGTGGTCCCAGCGCGCCGTCATAAGGCGCATATTGGGTGCTGGTGACGGTCTGGAAGAGCGGTTGTGTTGCCATAGCGTGTTTTTGCCCGCAGAATACCAATCAGCTATTCTTTGTTGTTATTTTAGATACGGCATCAGATTGGAAAAGTCCTATCCAGGGTGAGAAAACTCCCAGATGGGCTATGCTGAAAGTCCTGGTCGAGATGCTTGGCTGCTGAAGAGAACCAGGGAGGGACACAATTGAGTGAGCCTCCCTGATTGTGGAGCATTCCAAGAATTCTGTGAATTCTTGGAAATGCCTATGCAGTTGTCCTTATTGCTTGCTGACCGACGGTCAGTTAGCCGCTGCGCTAGGCGCGAATCTCTTCGACCAGCGAGAGGTTGATGAAGAGATCGCAACTCTGGCGCAGGATGGAGGCAGTGGCTTCATCGAAGGCGGCGACCTCCACGCGCACGCCATGATCGGAGCAATACTCCAGCAGGGGCAGGAAATCACTATCGCCGCTGACGAGCGAGATGCAATCCACCGCTCCTGCATCTACCATGCGAACAATATCCATACAGAGATCGAGGTCCAGGTCGGCCTTTTTGGCTCCACTGGAGAAGGTCTTGTAGTTTTTGGTAGTGATGCGATAGCCCAGCCCTTTGACGGCATCAAGGAACATCTGCTCGGCGCGTGGGTCTGGGCTGGTAGGGCAATAGGCGTGCGCGCGCACCAGCCGACGGTTGCCGCGCAAGAAGTCGAGCAGGCGGCCAAAGTCGATGGCGATGCGCATGTTGCGAGCGGAGTAGAGCAGATTGGCGACATCGACAAAGACGCCGATGCGCTCGTTGGAGGGCATCGGGGGGAAGTTGACCGTCATGCTAGGTGTGCCCTGATTGCGACGCAGTTCCATGAGCAGGCGATCTGTCTGCTGCTGGACGGCCTGGGTGAAGATCATCGCAAGCTGGTTTGCTGAGATATTGCCGGTCTCAACGGTGCGCTCAGGGCGCGGCATGCGTACACCGCGTTCTGCGGGTGTTGCCACGCCGCGCGGCACGGGGCCAAATCCGCGCGCAGATGAAGGCTCCGGCCCGGCGAATGGACTTTGCGGCTGGCCGATCTGTTGCAGGCCGTTGGCGACTTGATAGGGTTGTGGCGCGGGTACTGAATAGGGCGCTGGTGGCCCCGATGGTGTAGAGGGCGCTGCTGAGGAGGTTGCGGGCGCAGGCATAACTGGCAGGGACGGTTGAGCTTTTTCGGCTGGCTCAGTCCGGGCCGCTGCGGGTGGGGTAGCTGAGGAAGAACCAGAACGTCGACGGCGTCGGCGGCCTGAGCGCGTACTGGTAGCTTGTTCGGCTGCTGAAAGGTTCTCCAACGCTTCGGCGACTTCTTCTTCCAGGGCTGCCTGGGTCGCGCGCGCCAGGTCTTCTGCGGCAACCACCTCATCTTCAATCTCCGGTGTTTCGGTCAATTCGCGCTCCATGACCAGACCAAAGTTGGCATCAGCGGAAGCTGGCGTGCCAGGCACTTTCTTTGTCGTGTGCGCCTCGGCAGGCTCTTTGGCCGGAATGGGTGCCTCATCAGGCGCTTTGCGTGGCGGCGCAGCGGGCGAGTCCGGCGGCGTTGACGCAGCCAAAGATTCGCTCGGCTGGGGTGTCGCCTGGGAGGTCTCGCGGGAGGTTGGGCTGGGCCGGTCGAAACGATAGCGACGTGGCGGACGCACCTCAACGCCGGAGAGCGGGGCGCGCATCGGCCCGTGGCGTGCTTCTGCCACCTGGTGTTCCTCAGTAGTCGCTGGCGCCTCCTGTGTGGGTGTGGACGTCATCATTTCTAGATTGCTCGCCAGGGGTGTTTCAACCGCAGGCGTGGGAGTGGCTGTCATTGCCAGATCGTCACTCATCTCTCTCTGTTCAGGCTCAGGGGCAGCGGGCGGTTGCGTTTCTGGCTGCGGCTGTGCTGCCTGGGCCTGGGGCAGAAAAGGGTTCCATTCGGTGGGTGGTTGCTCCTGCCACTGCTGAAATCCCCAGAGAGCTTCCGGAGTTGCTGATGTTGCTGGCTCGGCTGTGGAAGGGCGTGCCGACGCTGTTGATTCCAGGTCGCCAGT
>JBJKSJ010000310.1:0-5886 GCA_046704085.1 Ktedonobacterales bacterium
GAGGAAGAACGAGATCAGGCCATCAAGGAGTAGAGGAGCTTCCATGCCCATCTATTTTTATCGCGCCAAAGAGCAGCCGTATGGGTGCTTCTCGAATATGGCGCCGTATAGCTTCGAGTTGGATGGCGTGGAATGGCCCACCAGCGAGCATTATTTTCAGGCGCAGAAGTTTGCGGGGACGCCCCGCTGCGAGCAGATTCGCCAGACGCGCTCGCCGATGGTGGCGGCGCGCATGGGCCGCTCGCGCAAGTATCCGCTGCGCGCCGATTGGGAGCAGGCGAAGGACACGCTGATGCTTCAGGGCGTGCTGAAGAAGTTCGAGACGCACGCCGATATTCGCGCGGTGCTGCTGGGCACAGGGGATGAGGAGATTATCGAGAACGCGCCCCACGATTACTACTGGGGCTGCGGCGCGGACGGCAGCGGCAAAAACAAGCTGGGCCAGACGCTGATGCAGGTGCGCGCGCTCTTGCGCGAGCGCAGCAGTGCCGTGTAATGCCCTACCCCAGGACGGCCCGGCTGCCCCGGCTGGAAGCCGGGGGTACGGGCCACCCCGCTCGCTACCCCAGGACGGCCCGGCTGGAAGCCGGGGGTACGGGGAATGGGCGGCTCAGGCCGAGAGGGTGAAGAGGAAGGCGCTGCCGGGGCCGGTGTTGGGCCGCTCGATGTCTGGCGGCCAGCCCGCGCAGGGGGAGAGGGCACTGATCTGGCCGCCGTGCGCTTCCACCAGGGCGCGGGCGATGGTGAGGCCCAGCCCGGCGTGCGCCTGCGCGCTGGCGTTGCCGCGCTCTTCGCGTGTGCGCGAGGGTTCGCCGCGATAGAAGCGATCAAAGATTTGTGGCAGATCGTGGGCCGGAATGCCCACGCCGGTATCCATGACATCTACCAGCACACCGTGCTTGCGCCCGCGCAGCGCGGAGGCGCGAATGAGGACGGCGCCGCCCGTCGGGGTGTGCTGGATGGCATTCTGGAGCAGGTTCAAGAGGACGCGCTGGATGCGCTGCACGTCGATGCGCACCAGCGGGAGATCGCTGCCGACCTGCCCGATCAGCGTGACGCCTTTGGCGTGGGCGGGCGCCAGCATGACCTCCAGCGCGTCGGAGATGAGGTCGTCCACTGAGGCGGAATCGCGGTGCAGTTGCAGCGCCCCGGCGTCCAGCCGCGAGAGTTCAAAGAGGTCATCGATCAAGGCGCTGAGATGCTGGGTTTCGCCCCGGATGGTGTGGATGTAGCGCGCGATGGTCGCCGGGTCTGTGACGACGCCATCATCCATTGCCTCGATCATGGCGCGAATGGAGGTAAGCGGGGTGCGCAGGTCGTGCGAGGTGGCGGCGAGAAACTGGCGCTGCGATAGTTCGGCCTCGCGCTGGCGCTCAAAGGATTCCTGCACGCGCTCGGCCATGCTGTTGAAGCTGGCGCCAAGCTGGCCGAGTTCGTCGCCATCGGCGATCACGCTCTCAGGGAGCCGCGCGCCATAATCGCCCCTGGCGATCAGCCGCGCGCCTTGCTCCAGCGAACGGATGGCCGCCACACGCGGTCCGGCCACCGCCCAGGCCAGCCCCAGCGAGAGGGTGAAGCCAAAGATGAGCAGCAGCAAGAGCAGGCCGACATCTTCAGGTGAGATGAACATGAGGCGGGCAGTAACATAGACGTTGACGGAGATGACGACGGCAGCTACCAGCGGCGGCAGCGCCAGCTTCAGGCGCAGGCTTATCCCTGGCCGCCAGCGCAGCAGGAGCAGCGCGCCCAGGCCAACCAGGGCCGAGGCGCCGCTGCTCGCCAGCAGGTAGAGGGTGAGCGGCTCCAGGTCGCTGGCGGAGGTGTGCAGGATGAGCGACGCGCCGAGCAGAGCCAGCGCGAGCGCCAGGACAAGCAGGATCAGCCAGCGCAGGACGAGGCCAACCAGCCCGGCCCGGCGCACGCTGCCCTCGATGACCCGGTGCATCTGACTGCCGATCTCCATTGTTCGCTCGCTTTCTGGCGGATAAATCCGCGCCTACAAACCCGCCTGCGCGGGTTCCCCGCCCCAGCCCCGCCCCAGCCGGCTGGAAGCCGGCGGTACAGGGGATGCTCATGGCTCGAACTTGTAGCCGACGCCCCAGACGGTTTTGATATAGCGGGGGTGAGCCGGGTCGGGTTCGAGCTTTTCGCGCAGGCGGCTGATGTGGACGGTGACGGTGCTGGCATCCCCGTAGTAGTCGTAATCCCAGACTTGATTGAGCAACTGGCTGCGGGTGAAGACCTGCCCCGGACGGCGCGCCATGAAGTGGAGCAGGTCAAACTCTTTGGCGGTCAGGTCCATCTCGCGCCCGGCGAGTTCCACGCGCCGAAAGGCTGGGGTGATGGCAAGCGCGCCAAAGCGCAGGGTGTTCTCTGGCAGGTGCGCGGGGGCCGAGGCCGCCGCTGCGCGCCGCAGCACAGCCTTGACGCGCAGCACCAGTTCCGCCGGGCTGAAGGGCTTGGTAAGATAATCATCCGCGCCGGTGGTGAAGCCGATGAGCTTATCGGCCTCTTCGTCGCGGGCGGTGAGCATGATGATCGGCACGGCGCTGCTCTGGCGCAGGCGTCGGCAGACCTCCAGCCCATCCAGGCCGGGCAGCATGAGGTCCAGCACGATCAGGTCGGGCTGCGCCTCTGCTGCGCATTGCAGCGCGCCCGGCCCATCGGCGGCGACCTCCACATGGTAGCCCTCGCGTTCAAGATAGCGCGTCAGCACGTCGCGGATGCTGGTTTCGTCATCAACGACCAGAATCCGCCGCTGCGCGGTTGGCGTCTCGATGTGCATGGAATGCTACTCTTTAACCAGAATCCTGTGAACCCGATCACTCTTCTTCACTATACCAAAGAGAGGTTACAGGAGTCTAACAAAGGATCTTCTATAGAATTGCGCAGACTGGTTATCATTACACGTCCTATAGGGCTTTCATAGGTAACCGGAGAAATAGTAATACTATCAGTATTCATAACTCATTCACCAGAAAAATAGCATAACTGCTATAGGGTTGCTTTCTCTATAGAAGAAGCGTATGCTCTTGAGCAAGTGGAGGGCCTTTCACAAGGAGCAGCAAGCCCCTCAACCAGAGGTCTTCACCGAGCGCTTAAGCGCAGAAAGGGGAACGGCTGGTGCAGTCCGATCAAGAACAGGCCAGGCGTATCGCCTATTTAGAAGCCAAGGTCACCTGGCTGGAAGCCCTGTTGGAGCAGTGGGTCGTCACCGAGACATCATCGATGGTGAATATGGACAAATGGGCGGCACAGGCAGCGGTGTTGCAGGAACTGCGCCGCAGCCCGGAAAGCCAGGCGAGAAACGCGCAAGCTATCCGCGCAGCCTGGCAGGCGGGCAATAAAAAGAGTGCTATCAAACTCTACAGCAGTATCTATGATGTTGATGAAAAAACAGCCAAGGCCGCCCTAGAGGCGACGCCGGGCCTGTGACGCGCCCAGCAGAACGAATGAGGGTTCATGATGAACCGGATTACCTGTCCTAAGCCGAGCAAGCATTACTTGTACTGCGCGCTTCTGGTAGGCGCTCGGACCTCTCGCTCGACCGTGTTCTTCCAGGAATCCCACCTTCGAGAGCGGGTGGGATTCTTGCTCGCCAGGCGGAGAGCGGTCTCGCGGGCAAGAATCCCTAGAATCCCTAGAATCCCTAGAATCCCACCTGTACGCTCTTTCAGAGTCACATTGCCTGATTTGCCTGGGAAGGGTTGATTAGTGGCTGTCTGGCATCGTTTTTGCGTAGAGGCTAGCAGGTAGGTGGCATGGGAGCGCCTGAAGCGTGATTGCAGGCGCTCCCGGCGAAAGGAGCGAATCTGATGAATCTGTTTGCGCTTGCCGAGATTACCTCGACGCTTGGGCTGCTAGGCTGGATTATTGTGGGCGGCCTGGCGGGGGCTGTGGCCGGGAAGCTGATGCGCGGCCAGGGCTATGGCATTCTTGGGGATATTGTGATCGGCATTGTTGGCGCGCTGGTCGGCGAGTTTCTGATCGGCCTGCTCATCACCGGAACGGTGAGCGTGATCGGCTCGTTTGTGGTTGCCTTGCTCGGCGCGATCATTCTGATCGCCCTGCTGCGTGCCCTGAGCGGGAACCGCAGCCGAATCTTTCGCTAGGTCAGGAAGCGATCTTCCCCGCGCCAGAGGGCGCGGGGATTTTTTCTGGCGCGCCAGCTCGTGTCACCTAAAAGCCCTAATTTGGCAAAATGACGTCCAGACGTTGACAACCGGGCGAAAGTCAGACATACTGGCTGCCTGTACCCCCGGCGTCGCGGCGGCGCACGGTTCCCCGGCACGGAGGCCGGGGCTACACGCGGCGGCTGCGCCAGGAGCGGGTTTCAGGCGTCTTCGATAGGGATGAGATAGACCTGGCTGGCGGTCCATTTTTTGCCGGTTTGGACCTGGGCGCGCAGGCGGGTCTGGTTCGTATAGTCGGATAGGCGTTCGATGGCCGCTTTGATAGAGGCGCCGCGCAGGTCGATCTGATCAAAGCGCGTGGCTCCTGGGCGCTGGAGTTCGACGACCAGCGCGGCCAGCGCGTGGTCGCGCTCCAGAGGGTGTGTGGCGCCTTCCGTCTGGTCGCCGAGATGGCGCATGATGACGGGGATTTTCTGGCCTTTGGCGCGCTCCCAGTCGCCGCGCCGCTCGTTGGGCAGGATGGGTATCTCGATGGAACTGACCGGGTGGCTGCTGAGCGCCTGCACATAGTCTGCGCCATGCAGGCCGGTCAGCGGCGCGGGCTTGGCCTGGCCGTTTGCGCTCTCGACGGGCGCGGGCGCCGCCTGATCGGCCTGGCGCTCGGCGCTGGCTGCGGGGGCAGGCGCGGGCGCGGCTTCTGGCGTCGGCTCCTGGTTGGCGTCGGTCTTGCGGGCGCCAGCGCGCTTTCCCTTGGCGGCAGGCGTGGTGGTGGCTTCCTCGGCAGGCGTTGCTGGCTGATTGACGCTTTCGCTCTTGTTTGCCATGATGCTTTCCTTTTTCTGTATGCTGCTGGCTATTCTATCATATTCGCTGGAAATGGGCGCTTGCTCGTGAGGGTGACATCCGCGCAGGCGCCAGAACCCCGCCCCAGCAGGCTGGAAGTCGGCGCTACAGGACGCCGCCCAACCCCGCCCCAGTCGGCACGGAGGTCGGCGGTACAAGTCCCCACTCCAGTCGGCGAGACGTCGGCGGTACAGGGCGATCACGGCAAGGTTTAGACCAGGCGGTTGCGGATGGCATAAGCGGCGGCGGCGGCGCGGGTGGTGACATCGATCTTGAGAAAGATATTAGCGATGTGCCGATTGGCGGTGCGCGGGCTGATGATGAGTTCTCCGGCGATCTCTTTGTCGGTCTTGCCTTCGGCAACCAGGCGCAGCACCTCTAATTCGCGCGGGGTCAGTCCCTTCAGCGCCGCCGGGTCAAGAGCCTGCGTGCCTGGCAGCAGGGCGGCGGGCTGCTGGGGGATGCTGGCGGCTTCGGCGCGCAGGGCGGCGGCCTGTTTGACCTGGGCGAAGAGATTCAGCGCGCGCGCGAGGCTTTCGGCCTCTTCAGCGAGCCGCTCGGTGTCATCGACCAGGAGGGAGGCGCGCGCTGGCTGGGCGCGAGCTTGCGCCAGCGCGGCGCTGGCCTGGGCCAGCAAGATGCTGGCCTGTTCAGGGCGGCTCCCCGCGCGGCGGCAAAACTCTAGCGCGGCGGCAAAGTGCTGCTGGGCCTCGGACCTGTGTGCCTGCGCGGCGGCAATGCGCCCCAGCACACGCTGCGCGCTGACGCCGTAATATTGCCGCTCACCCCAGGCGCTGAAGCGCCCGGCGAGGCTGGAGGCGGCCTCCAGATCGCCGCAGGCCAGCAGACCCTCCGCCGCAAAGGGCAGGTAGAAGTCCGCGCCAAAGCCAACCGGAGTGAAGAAGGAGCG
>JBJKSJ010000311.1:0-34863 GCA_046704085.1 Ktedonobacterales bacterium
ATCTGCACCTTCGGGTCCAGGCCGTTGCCCAACGTCGTCTTGCGCGCCCGGTCCGCCAGGCGCTCGGTCAGTTCCTCGGCAATCGACCGCTCGGCAAAGAGGCGAGAGCCAGCCGTGCAAACCTGGCCCTGATTATAGAAAATAGCATTGAACGCACCCCTGACGGCGCCCTCCAGATCGGCATCGGGCAGCACAATGTTGGGCGACTTGCCGCCAAGCTCCAGCGAAACCCGCTTCACGTTCTCAACCGATTCCTGCGCAATCCGCTTGCCTACTTCGGTTGAGCCGGTAAAGGCGATCTTATCCACCTGAGGGTGCCGCACCAGCGCGCTGCCAACGCGCGCGCCAGGGCCGGTGATGATATTGACCACGCCCTCTGGGATGCCCGCCTCCAGCGCCAACTCACCCACGCGCAGCGCCGTCAGCGGCGTCGGGCCTGCCGGTTTCAAGATCGTCGTGCAACCGGCTGCCAGGGCAGGCGCCAGCTTCCAGGAGGCCATCACGATGGGGAAGTTCCAGGGAATAATCAGGCCGCAGACGCCCACCGGCTCGCGGAGCGTATAGTTCAGGATGCCAGGAGTCGAGACTGGAATCGTATTGCCCTCTAGCTTGGTCGGCCAGCCCGCGTAGTAGCGGAAATGATCGATAGCAATGGCTACTTCAACGCCCGCAATCCGGCGCACCTTGCCGCCATCCATCGTCTCCAGATCGGTGAGTTCTTCGGCGTGCTGCTCCATCAGATCGGCCAGGCGCCAGAGCAGCTTACTACGTTCCGCAGGCGTAATCTTGCGCCAGGGGCCATTGAAGGCGGCGCGGGCCGCTTTGACCGCCCGATCTACATCCTCGACTCCCGCCGAGGCCACCTGCGTCAGCACCTCGCCTGTTGCCGGATTCAGCGTCTCATAGGTTTCACCCGAAGCAGCGTCGCTCCATTGTCCGCCGATGAGCAGCTTCTTCTTGCCCTCCAGAAACTGCGACACCTCTTGCCGCATTGCAACTGTCACCATGTCTTACTCCTTCGTATGCGTGGGAATCAATCAAGTTAGCGAATTACCCATGCGTGCTTTCAAGCATCCGCGCCACTACTCACGCCATATTATATCCCCGTTCTGACCAGAGCAGCGGCAAGAAGAGCGCAAGATGGCGCCCGGAATGGCAGGAGATCAGGTTGCCAGCGTGTCCTGGCTGAAGCCGTGCAGGAGCAGCGTCTGGGCAACGTTTGCCGACGGCCCCCAATGCGCCGTCGCCCCGCGCACGGATGACTCTGAAGGCAATGGCGTGCCCAGATAGGCCAGGCCAACGGCCTTGCGCACGCCAAGATCGCCCGCAACCACGCACGGGCGGCCCAGCGTGCGGGCCAGAACCCACTCTGCCGTCCAGCGCCCGATGCCACGCAGCGCCACCAGTTGGGCGATCACTTCCTCATCAGGCAGCGCCTCCAGATCGGCAAGTGCTATGCGCCCGCTGGCGATTGCTTCGGCGGTGCTGATAAGATACTCGGCCTTGCGCGTGGTGAACTGAAGCGCGCGAATCTCTGCCACGCTCGCGGCGGCCAGCCGCTCCGCGTTCAGGCTATAGACTACCTGCTCACCCGCTTGATGCCTCTCGCCAAAAGCCTCCGCCAGCCGTCGGCGCGTCGTCACTGCCCAGCGCAGGTTCACCTGTTGTGCGCTGATGCCGCGCACCAGCGCCGCCAGCAGATCGAACTGGCGCACCGTGCGCAGGCCAGGGAAGGCCGCATCCAGGCGCGTAATCACCGGATCATGGTGAAGCAGGTCAGCAAATTCTGGTGGCGCAGGCATGAAGGTAGCATGCAGCGTCTGCTCCACAGCGGGCAGATGAGCCGGATCATCAACGCGAACCCGCAAAGCTGGTTCTGCTATCGTACCTGCAACCGTACAGACATAAGCCACGCCGCGCTCGCCCACGCGAAGAGCGCGCACTAGACAGACGCCATCCCAACGATCAATCAGATCATCGCCCGAACGACGAAAGGGTTCCAGCGAGGCTGGAATATCAAGTGGCCCTGGCAGCCGAACGACCACTTCTCCCGGCGCAGGCACAGCCAGATCGACGCCCACCTGGCGATGGTCTTCATCGAACAAGTTCACAGATTACTCCTCACAGAGCGGGGAGACTTGTAGCGCCACCTGGAAGGCGGCGCTACAAGTGAAGACTATGGAGCTATCCTACCTGCATCGGCTCTTTTGCCAGCGTTTCCTGCGCCACCGCCGCCAGCGCCTTGATGAAGAGCGGGGACGTGTTCAGCGACTCGATGCGGGCGAACTCGATCCCCGCCGACTCCGCCTGCTCGCGCGCGCCAATCTCAATATCGTAGAGAATCTCCAGATGGTCGGCCAGAAACTGGACCGGCGCGATCAAGACATGGCGATAGCCCGCCGCGCGCAATTCGGGCATTACGTCGGCAAAGTCCGGCTTGAGCCATTCCTCTGGCGTGTGCCCGGCGCTCTGGTAGCAGAACATCCAGCGATCATCAGGCAAACTGACCATCCTGGCAATCGCCGCCGCCGTCTCCTTGAGGTGATTGATGTAATCCGGCTCGTTCTCGACGACCCGCTTGGGCATGCTGTGCGCCGTCAACAGGACCGGCACGCGCGCGCGCACCTCTGGCGGGAAGCGATCAAGCGCCTGCTGCACACGCTCGGCCAGCGCCTGCAAGAAGTAAGGTTGCAGATGCCAATCCTCGGCAATCTTGAGCGTCAGATCATCCCGGTGCAGGTCAGCAACCGCCTGCTGAAGCGTGCGCACATAGCCGCTCATAATGATCGGTGAATACTGCGGAGACATGATGATCCCGACGATCTGGCTGGCCCCGTTGGCGGCTTCCGGCACCACATCAGCGACGAGCGGCGGAAAGAAGCGCATCCCAGCCACTGCATGATACGTGCGCCCATCGGCCTGGCGGTTTAGCTCTTCCTCAAGCGCCGCCGCCTGCTCGCGGGTGATGCGCAGCAGCGGCGAGCCGCCGATCAGGTGATAGCGGCGGCGAAACTCGGTAATGAGTTCTTCATCCGGCTCGCGCCCGCCGCGCACATTTTTCAGATACGCCGGAATATCGTCGAGGGTGGGCGGCGACCCGTAGGTCATTAGCACCACACCAATATGCTCATGGGTTGTCATGCGTTCCCTGGCTTTCTCTCTTCAGGAAGCTGAAGGTGTGCGCCTCGTCGCTTCGTGGACGGCATCCACTAACCGACGCAGCAGATCAGGCGAGGTTGGGGCCAGCACGCCATGTCCCAGGTTAAAGATATGCCCTGGCCGGTTGCCCGCCCGGCGCAGAATATCCTGCATGCCCTGCTCAACTGTCTCCCAAGAGGTCAGCAGCAGCGTGGGGTCAAGGTTGCCCTGGATGCCGCGCTCGTAGCCGATGCGCGCCCAGGCGGCGTCCAGATCGACGCGCCAATCGACGCTGATCACATCGCCGCCCGCCTCGGTCATCGCCTCCAGCAGACTGGCCGTGTCGGTGCCAAAGTGGATCGAGGGCGTGCTGGTTGCCTTCACTGCCGCGAAGATGCGCTGGCTATAGGGCTGCACAAAGCGTCGGTAGACGCTGGGGCTGACTGCGCCGATCCAGCTATCAAATAGCTGCACCACATCCACCCCGGCGTTGATCTGCGCGATCAGATAGCGCGAAACGACCTCAGTCAGCTTCTCCATCAAGGCATGCCAGACCTCCGGCTGCCCATACATCAACGCCTTGGCGGTGGCATAGTCGCGCGAGGGCCGGCCCTCGATCATATAGCATGCCAGAGTAAAGGGCGCGCCAGAGAAGCCAATGATCGCCTTCTTGCCCTCTAACTCGCGGCGAATCAGGCGAATCGCCTCCATCACATAGGGTGTCGCTTCCTCTGGATCGATCACGCGCAGGCTCTCGACAGCCTGCATTGTGCGCACCGGATTATGAATGATTGGGCCGACCTCCGGCTCAATCTCAACGGAGATGCCCATGCCCTGAAGGGGCAGCATAATATCGGCGTAGAGAACCGCGCCATCCACGCCAAACTTCTCCACCGGCATCAGACTGATCTGCGCGGCGACATCCGGCGTTTTTGCCATCTTCAGAATATCGTCGTTGAACTTTTTGCGCAGTTCCCGATACTCGGCCAGGCAGCGCCCGGCCTGGCGCATAAACCAGATCGGCGTCGCATCGGGCTGGCGATGATGACAGGCATCCAGAAAACGGGCCAGGCCCGTCTGGGGCGGAACAGGAGGGGAGACTGTATCTTGCTGCATATGCAATCCTTATCCTGAGCAATACCAGGGTGACTGATAGGGGCTGGAAAGACCTAAGTTGCCTAGATCACCTTGAGTATAATAGGACAAGATTTCACACGATGGCAATCTTTGCGCAAAAGACCTCTTTTCCAGGAGTACATCCAATGGTAGATACCAGGCAACCGCTTTCGGCTTTCACGCTCCACGATGCCAGCCGCATTGCGTCTGAACTCTATGGTCTGCATGCTTCCGCCCAGCTTTTGCCCGGCGAGCGCGACGCGAACTTCTACGTGAAGACGGATGCGGGGCAGGAATACGTCCTGAAGATCGCGCCTGCGGAGGAGTCGCGTGACACGCTGGATATGCAGAACCAGGCGCTGGCGCATCTTGCCCGGCACGCGCCCGCGCTGCGGCTGCCCCAGGTCTGCCCTACGCCTGCTGGTGAAACGATTGCGACGATGAGTACTTCTGATGGCGCGCAGCATTTCGCGCGCTTGCTCACCTACGTGCCAGGGCAACTCTTCTCAGAGACTCGCCCCCACTCCGCCGCGCTCCTGCACAGCCTTGGCGCGCTCCTGGGAGAGTTAGACCGCGCGCTGCAAGCGTTCGCGCATTCCGCCGCGCTGCGAGTCTTGAAATGGGATTTGCAGCACGCAATCTGGATTCGCGAGTACCTCCAGCACATCGCCCAGCCGGAACGGCGAGCGCTCGTTGAACACTTCCTAGCACAGTTTGAGACGCAGGTGCTGCCAGTGCTGCCAACCCTGCGCAAGAGCATCATCCACAACGACGCCAACGATTACAATGTGCTGGTCGGCGCGGCGGATGCTGCGGACCGCAAGGTGATCGGCCTGGTGGACTTTGGCGATATGGCGCAGACGTACACCGTCTGCGAGCTTGCCATCGCCGCTGCCTACGCGATGTTGGGCAAAGCCGATCCGCTCACGGCGGGGGCGCAGGTGGTTGCAGGCTACCATCAGGGGTTTCCACTCACCGAGGCGGAACTGGCCGTGCTGTACCCCCTGATCTGCACCCGGCTCTGCGTCAGCGTCGTCAATTCGGCGTACCAGCAAAAGATCGCGCCAGAGCATGACTATCTGACTATCAGCGAGCAACCAGCCTGGACGTTACTTGAACAACTCGTGAGCGTGCATCCCAGGCTGGCCCACTACACCTTTCGCCATGCGTGCGGCCTGCCTCCCTGCCCGCAAACGGGCGCGCTGATTGAGTGGTTGCAAAGCAATGCACACACGGTTGGGCGCGTGGTTGAGCCTGACCTGCGGGCCGCCCAGCCGGTGGTCTTCGATCTCAGCGTGGGCAGCCTGGAGACAGGCAACCCGGAGGAAATGGCCGATACTGCGCGTTTCACCCAACGGCTGTTTGACCGTATGCAAGCGGTGAATACAACGGTAGGGATTGGCCGATATAACGAGGCGCGCCTGATCTATACAAGCGACCTATTCAAGACAGCAGGCAACGACGGCCCTGAATGGCGCACAGTGCATATCGGCCTGGACCTGTTCATGGAGCCTGGCTCCCCAGTCTTTGCCCCGCTGGATGGCGTGGTGCAGAGCTTCCGCAATAATATGGCTCCGCTTGATTATGGGCCGACGATCATTCTGCAACATTCGCTGGCCGAGCAGCAGCTTACGTTCTATACGCTCTACGGCCACCTGAGCGCAGATTCGCTCGACGGTCTCTACGAGGGCCAGCCGATTGCCCAGGGGTCGCCTCTCGGCAAGATTGGGACGTATCCAATCAACGGGGGCTGGCCGCCGCATCTGCATTTTCAGATCATCACCGACCTGCTTGATCGCGTGGGCGAATTTCCCGGCGTGGCTCGCCCCAGCCAGCGCGACATCTGGCTGAGCCTGAGTCCCGATCCCAACCTGATCGTGGGCATCCCAACGGATCGTTTCCCCAGTGATGGGCTGAGTCGTGAGGAGATTCTGCATCGGCGGGCGCAGCACATCGGCAAGTCGTTGAGTATCTCCTATCGAAATCCGCTCAAGATCGTGCGCGGCTGGAAGCAATATCTCTATGCCGAGGACGGGCGCGCCTATCTGGATGCCGTCAACAATGTGGCCCACGTTGGGCATGCTCATCCGCGCGTCGTCAAAGCCGGGCAAGAACAGATGGCCGTCCTCAACACCAACACCCGCTATCTGCACGATCATCTCGTGCGCTACGCCGAGCGCCTCTGCGCTACGTTACCAGCGCCGCTGAGCGTTTGTTTCTTCGTCTGCTCTGGGAGCGAGGCGAACGAGTTGGCGCTGCGGCTGGCGCGCACGCATACGCGGCAGCAAGATAGGATCGTGATTGACGCAGCCTATCATGGGAACACGACCGCCCTGATCGAGATCAGCCCATATAAGTTCGCCGGACCTGGCGGGATGGGCGCGCCGCCCTATGTCCACACGGCGCCGATGCCCGATGTCTATCGGGGGCCGTATAAGCGAGATGACCAGGAAGCGGCAGTAAAGTACGCGCGGGCTGTTGAGGAAATAATCGATCAGGTGGAGCAGCGCCAGCGCGGCATTGCCGGGTTCATCGGCGAGTCGCTGTTAAGCTGTGGCGGGCAGATCGTTTTGCCCGATGATTACCTTCAGGAAGTCTATCGCGCTGTGCGGCGCGCGGGCGGCGTCTGCATTGCCGATGAGGTGCAGGTCGGCTTTGGGCGCGTGGGCACGCATTTCTGGGGCTTCGAGACGCAGGGCGTGGTGCCAGATATTGTGACGATGGGCAAGCCTATCGGCAACGGGCATCCACTTGCAGCCGTCGTGACCACGCCTGAGATTGCCGCTTCATTTGACAATGGGATGGAGTATTTCAATACCTTTGGCGGCAACCCCGTTTCGTGCGCGATTGGCCTGGCTGTGCTGGATGTCATCGCCGACGAGCAATTGCAGGCGAACGCCCTCAAGGTAGGCGAGCGTTTGCTGGCGGGCTTGCGTGGGTTACAGGCGAGACACCCTTTGATTGGCGATGTGCGCGGGCGTGGCCTCTTCATTGGGATAGAATTAGTGCTGGATCACGAGAGGCTGGCCCCAGCGGCAGCACAAGCCGCGTATATCGCCAACCGCATGCGGGATCGGGGCATCCTGCTCAGCACCGATGGGCCATTGCATAACGTGCTGAAGATCAAGCCGCCGCTTGTTTTCACCGAGGCCGATGCCCATTTCCTGCTTTCAACACTGGATGAGATACTGGACGAAGATGTTGTGCGCAGCCTGTAGACCCCTCAAGCACAATGCGCCGGAGGCTTGCCGATGCTTAGGTATTCGCTCCGCTGGTCTGGCGAAAGCCCATGGCGTAGAGGTCGGCATACGCCCCCTCGCGCTCCAATAGTTCCTGGTGTGATCCCTGTTCGATAATCTGCCCAGCTTGCAGGACAACGATGTTGTCGGCATTCTTAATCGTCGAGAGCCGATGCGCGATGACCAGCGCCGTGCGCCCATTCAGTAACCGCTGCAAGCCTTGCTGCACCAGCACTTCGGTGAAGGTATCGATATTGGCCGTCGCTTCATCCAGAATGAGGATGCGCGGGTCGGCCAGGAGCGCGCGCGCAAAGGAGATCAACTGCCGCTGCCCCACGCTCAGGTTGCGCCCGCGCTCTCGAATCGGCGTTTCGTAGCCCAGGGGCAACTGGATGATGATGTCATGCACGCCAATGACCCGCGCCGCTTCCTCCACTTCTTCATCGGTGGCTTCCAGGCGGCCATAGCGAATATTGTCGCGGATCGTGCCGGTAAACAGGAACGGCTCCTGGAGGACGATGCCAATCTGGCTGCGCAGCGAAGCCTGCGTAACTTCGCGCACATCGTAGCCATCAATGAGTAGGGCGCCGCTTTGTATGTCGTAAAACCGCGAGAGCAGGCTGGCAATAGTACTCTTGCCCGCCCCGGTATGCCCAACAATAGCAATGGTCTGGCCCGCCGTGATCGAAAGGCTCAATCCCTTCAACACGGGTACGTCGGGCTTGTAGCCAAAGACGACATCGCGGAACTCCACATCACCTTTGATGGGCGGCAGGACTTTCGCATCCGGGCGGTCCTGAATCTCGACTGGGATCGAGAGGATATTGTCGATGCGCTCGGCTGCGACTGCGGAACGCTGCAACTGCGTGTATTGCTGGCTGAGATCGCGGATGGGATCGAAAAAGCGGTTGATATACAGGATGAACGCTACCAGCACGCCGACGGTCAGAGTACCGTGCGCGATCTGAATGCCACCGTAGAAGATGGTGATGACGATAGCCAGGGCAGCAACCACCTCTACGAGCGGGAGAACCAGGGCGGCAATGCGGCTGGCAATGAGGTTCGTATCACGATTGTAGGCGTTGAGGTCGTCAAACTCGGCGCGGTTGCGGTCCTCGCGCACCATGCTCTGGATGACGCGCATGCCAGTGATATTTTCCTGGAGTGTGGCGTTCACCAGCGAGATAGACGCGCGTGTCACGCGGAAGGATCGCTGGGCATGCTTCTGCCAGAAGGCGGCAATGCCGATCATCAGCGGAAGAACAGTAAAAGCCAGCAACGCCAGGGACAGATTCAACGCCAGCATGATCACAATAATGCCAACCAGCGCCAGCAGCGAACTCAGGATGGAAAGCAGCCCTGAACTGAGCATGCTTTCAAGGACATCGATGTCACTTTGTAAACGCGACATCACGCGCCCGATCTGCGTGCGGTCATAGAAGCTGAGCGAGAGGCGCTGGAGGTGGATGAACATATCCGAACTCAGGTGGTAGAGTACCTGCTCGCCTACCCACGACATGCTCCAAACTTGCCAGTATTGGGCCTGCCACATGGCAATATTGAGAAGGACTAGCCCGCCGCCTGCCAGCGC
Source organism: Ktedonobacterales bacterium (assembly GCA_046704085.1). Taxonomy (GTDB): domain Bacteria; phylum Chloroflexota; class Ktedonobacteria; order Ktedonobacterales; family DATBGS01; genus DATBHW01. The sequence continues at coordinate 9,085 of JBJKSJ010000311.1, forward strand.
CAGGCCACCCAGATTGTTATGGGTAATGAAGTCGTCGATGGCAACACCGATCAGAAACGGGTTAGCAACGTTCAGTCCGGTATAGATCAGCATGAGGATCACACTGGCGGTGCTGGCCTTGCGGTAGCGAGCAAGATAAGGCGTGAAAAGGCCCACGAGCCGCCAGTCAAACTTCCCATAGATGTCTTCGTCATCGCTGGCAAGGCTGTTTTCGCGCCAGCGATGGCTCCGACGATATTCTGCATAAGAGGTCATTTTGGAAGAGGTTGTTTTCATCGCTTCATTTCCTGCTCTTGCATAAGGGCGGGTGCTTCCTGGTTTGCTATCGATGAATCATCCTTCTTGCTCAATAGCTCCAGGGCCTGCGCCTCATACTCCTCCTGCTCGCGTAGCTGTAGCTCGTAGAGATGTGCATATGTGCCACCGAGCGCCAGCAGCGATTGATGGTCGCCGCGCTCGATGATTCGGCCATGATCGAGGACCAGAATTTGATCGGCGCGCTTGATCGTCCGCAGACGCGAGGCAACGACAAAGCTCGTGCGCCCGTGCATGACGGCATCCAACGCTTCCTGGATGAGATATTCAGTCTCCATATCGACGCTGGAGGTGGAGTCATCCAGCACCAGGATGCGCGGGTCAAGCAGGATCGTGCGGGCAATCGCTACGCGCTGTTTCTGGCCGCCAGAGAGCGTGACGCCGCGCTCGCCTACCCAGGTTTCATACCCATCGGGGAGGGCGCAGACGAAATCGTGCAGGCGCGCGATCTTGGCCGCCGCGATGACCTGCTCTTCGGTGGCGTGCGGCACGCCAAAGGCAATGTTCTCGCGCAGCGTGGCGTTAAAGAGAAAGACATCCTGCAACACAAAGCCGATGTTGCGCCGCAGCGTGGCCTGCTGCACCGCGCGAATATCATGCCCATCAACGGTGATACGCCCTTCGGTGACATCATAGAAGCGCGGCAGCAGGGAGAGGATGGTACTCTTGCCGCTGCCCGTTGCGCCCAGCAGCGCGATGATCTGTCCTGGCTGGGCATCAACGTTGATGTCCTCCAGGATGGTGGCGCCGTTGCCATAGGCAAACGAGACGTTCTCGAAGCGCACATGCCCTTGCACCTGACGCAGCGCGACTGCGTTGGGCGGGTCTTGGATGCTGGGTTCGGTATCAAGCACCTCAAAGATACGGTTGCCGCTGGAGCGCGCTCGCATCAGCCAGGTGATCATAAACCCAAAGGAGCGCACCGGGGTGGTGAGCAGCAGCGCATATTGAATCACGGCAACCAGCGTTGGCAGGCTCAACTGATGGTTGATAACGGCGATCCCCCCGACCCAGAGAACCAGCACTGTGACAAGGTTCAGCGCCAGCACCATCAGCGGCTGATTCCAGGCGGAAAGGCGCTGAGCATAGATCTTGAGGTTTCGCAGTTCGAGGTTCTTTGCCTCGAACTTATTGATCTCAAACCCTTCGCGCACAAAGGAGAGAACCACGCGCCGCCCGCTCAGGCTCTCTTGCATGATCGTGCTGAGTTCGCCGGTCTCTTGCTGCGCGCCATCCCAGGTCGGGCGCAGGCGACGAGCCACCTGCACTGCCAGGAGGATTAAGATCGGAATCGACAGCAAGGTGATTAGGGCCAGAGGCAGGTCAAGGACTGCCAGGATGACCGAGACGGCGCCAAAGGTGAGGATGGCGATAATCGCGCGCAAGAAGCCGAGCGGGAAAGCATTGCGCACAGCCTCGATGTCAACCGTCATCCGCGACATGAGTTGTCCAGTTTCAGACTCGTCGTGAAACGAGAAACTCAGCCTTTGCAGGTGATCATAGATCTGATTGCGCAGATCATAGGCCACCTGAACCGAAACCGCCTGAGAGAGATAGCCCTGCCCATAGGCGGCAAGCCCCCGCAGCGCGCTGGCGACCAGAACGGCCACACTGATGAGCAGCAGTTGCCCCAGATTCCCGCTGCCAATGCCAACCGCAACAACCTGGGCAATCAGTGCAGGCACGAGGAGGGCCAGGCCAGTAGAAAGGATAAGACACAGGATTGAGCCAATGGTTATTTTCCAATGCGGGCGGAGTAAGGCCAGGATACGCGCGTACAGGCGCGCGTTTGTCCGCAGTACCTTGGAATACACTCTTAGCCGAACAAATCGCCCTTTGCTTGATGTCACGCGCACGACCTTCCTAATGTATTCCGCCTTGCAGCTTTCAAGAGGCAAACAGACCTCCATCAGTATAAGCAGCAGGAGGAACGATGCCAGCAATACGGGAATGCTGTGATCTTCCCTATCGCCATGAAGCGGCACCTTGATAACCGCTGGGATGGATCATTATTATAACACGTTTAACAACAACGTTGCCGTCAACGTCATTGCTTTGGCAAGAAAAAAGTCCCTTCTCATCCTGTCGGCTCATCTGGCGCCTTGGCATGGCCTGCCCAGAGTTGCTGGGCGGCTCTCTTATAATTCTAGCATCGATCTGGCGCTTTCGACCAGAGAGGCGGAATCGACTGAGCGCGCCAGTCTTGCATTCAGCCCCGCACAGGCGTATACTTTTCCCAATCAAGCGCACTGGTAGCATGTGCTAGAGCGCCTCGCTTCAGAGAGGGGGATTTTCACTGTGGGCATGCGCAATGATGGCCTTTCGTATTGGGAAGCACAATCTGAGGGCTTCCAACTGCTGAACACAACGATTGGCGACCTACTGGATGAGCGCGCCGCCAGCTATCCTGATCGGGAGGCGATTGTTTACTCAGCGTATCCTGAGTTTGGCTCGGCGCTGAACCTGCGCTGGACGTATCGGGAGTACCGCGAGCGGGCCAATGCTGTCGCCAAAGGCTTGATGGCGCTGGGGCTGCGTAAGGGCGAGCATATCGCCATCTGGGCGTTGAACTTCCCTGAATGGCTGCTGCTGGAGATGGCCGCCGCCAAGGTGGGCCTGGTGCTGGCAACAGTCAATCCCACCTATCGCGCCTCAGAGTTGGAGTACGTGCTGCGCCAGGGCGACATTGCCGCGTTGTTTTTCCAGGCGAAAGTGCGCGATCATGATTGCGTGGCAACCGTGCTCGAGCGGGCCACGCCCGCCGAGGGGGCAGGCGCCGTGCGCAGCGAAACGCTGCCCAGGCTGCGCTATGCCTTCCTGATTGGCCCTCCGCCGCCTGCGGACGCGCCCTGGCAGCCAACGCCCTTCCGCGAGTTGATCGCTCTGGGCGAGAGTATCGGCGATGCCGCGCTGCAAGCGCGCCAGGCAGAGGTGCAACCCTCCGACCCGGCGCAACTGCAATATACCTCCGGCACGACTGGCTTCCCCAAGGGCGCGCTGCTTACCCATCACAGCATCCTCAATAACGGCGCAGTGGTTTCGTACCGTCTGGGGACGACCAAAGATGACCGTTTCTGCACAGCCATGCCACTCTTTCACACGGGCGGCTGCGTGCTGGGCGTGCTTTCGGCGCTCTATAATGCAGAAACGCTTATGCCCCTGCTGGCGTTCGACCCGGTGAAAGCCCTGGATACACTCGCTAACGAGCGATGCACCATTTTTGGCGGCGTGCCCACGATGCTCATCGCAATGCTGCACCACCCCCATAGCAAAGAAGTGGACCTGAGCCACTTACAGAAGGTCTTTAGCGGCGGATCGCCTGTGCCCGTCGTGGTCATGGAGCAGGTCAAGCAGCAGTGGGGCGCGGATGTTGGCATTGTCTTCGGCCAGACAGAAGCCAGCCCAACGATCACGCAGACGTTAAACGATGATTCGTTTGAACTCAAATCGGCAACGGTTGGCACGCCGCTGCCCCATACGGATGTGAAGGTCATCAACCCGCAGAATGGCGAGGTCTTACCCTGCGGCGAGCGCGGCGAACTCTGCTGCCGAGGCTATCTTGTCATGGCGGGCTACTACCAGATGCCGGATAAGACCGCCGACGCCATTGACAAAGACGACTGGCTGCATACCGGCGACCTTGCCACGATGAGCAAAGATGGCTATGTGAATATCGTCGGGCGGCTCAAGGATATGGTCATTCGCGGCGGCGAAAATCTCTTCCCGACCGAGATTGAAGAGTTCCTGATGCGCCATCCCAGGGTTGCCGACGCGCAGGTGCTGGGCGTGCCCGATCAGTTCTTTGGCGAGGAGTTGCTGGCAGTCGTCATGCCCAAAGCAGGCGAGACGATCACCGAAGAGGAACTGCGCGCCTTCTGCACCGGCCAGATCAGCCATCAGAAGATTCCGCGCTATTTCAAATTGGTTGATGCCTATCCGATGACAGGCAGCGGCAAAGTCCAGAAGTTTGTGCTGCGCGAGCAAGCCATCAAGGAGCTTGGATTGGAAGCGGTCGCCAAAACGCGCACGGCCTGATTAACTGGCGTGGTCGGGGGCATCAACTGCACCCCAGGAAACAATAGCCTCTGGCTGTATCCGCACGACGGGCTGCTGGTCAATCGCCATCGACTCGTACTGCGGATATTTTGCGCGCAGCAGGCGGATGGCGGCTGCATGCGCCTCGGTTCCCACCGGCAAGAGATCGGCCTGCCCGCGTAGCTGAAGAGAGGCCAGCGCCCGCCAATCCTCGGCATAGTCATCGATGACCAGCGCGACGCGAGGATTGGCCAGCATGTTGCGCACGCGCTTGAGCCGCGTCGGCGCGACGCGCTTGGGCTTCTCATCCAGCGCCGAATATAAAGCCACGCCATCAAAGGCATAGCAGATCGGCACGACAAATGGTTGCCCTTGCGCATCCGCCGTCGCCAGCCGCGCCACACGATGCGACTGAATAAAACGTTGCTCTGCTTGCGAGAGTGCGCGCATGGCCGCCTCAAACCACCTTTGAAGAGAGACCGAGCCAGAGAAGCACCTTGCTCCATCTTTATCCTATGCGCTCCTGTCAAGGAACGCCAGCCAGAAACCTTGCTAGAATCACACAAACGGCATTGGCATGACTTCTGCCAACCCACTTTCAGCACCCTCAATTGAGTACGCTATCTTTCCATTATTTCTTTCTACGATCTATTCAAGGCAGCGGTGAGTTTTTGAGGGTGATGGCGTATATCTTAAGAATGGACTCCTCGGTAGGGCAACAGCTCAGGATGAAAGCCAGACCCTCTGCCTGGGGGTGCTGAGAAAGATTCTGCACCAGGCCGGATGCACAGGCAAACACACCGGCACGGCACCCGCACGTTGGCGCTGGGCAATGTGGCCCAGCGCTCCCGGCGAGATTCCACAAGGAGAGGCATGGTGCAAGACAGTTGGTTAGATGACGCGCAACTCATTCAGGGGTTGCGCGCACGCGATCCTCAGATTCTGGAAACACTGATTGCCCAATACTCGCGTGAATTGTTTTATCTGGCTCGCTTGATCTTGGAAGGTGTCGGCTCAGTGCAGGACGCCGAAGAGTGCGTGAACGATCTCTTCGTCACTGCCTGGCAGGAGTTCGATGCCTTCGACCCAGAGCGCGGTTCGCTGCGCACCTGGCTCACCATGCGTGCCAGGTATATTGCGCTGGATCGCCGCCGACACTTGTTACGACACAACCCATCCGACATTCCGGTGGCGAGCCTATCTGAAGAACGTACCCTGGCACAGGACCAGCCCATCTCTGGCAGCTTAGAGCAGGGAAGGCAACCAAACCTGCCAATGGCTGTCGGCATAGATACCCTCCTGGAGCAGCGCGAGCAGCGCCAGGCAATGTACGCCGCGCTGGAGCGTCTGCCAGAGTTAGATCGGTCGCTCGTCTATCTGCGCTATTTTAAGTTAGCGAGCATCGATGAGATCGCCCTGCGTACAGGGATGTCCAAACACGCCGTCGATACCCGGCTGTGGCGGGTGCGTAAGAGTCTGCGTGAGACTCTTCAGGAGCCAGTCCATGATCCCTCGCTCAAAACAACCGAACGAATCTGATAATACAGCAGATACAGATGGGGATGAGGAGATTTCAGAGGGGCAACTGCCCCCAACCACTGATCTTAGTGATGAAGAGTTAGCGTTGGCGCGTGACCTCCAGCAGCTTTTTCCACTTGACCAGGAGCAGTTACCTCCCTACTTTATCCAGACACTTACCCACGATCAAAGCGCCTGGGTGGCGCCGACCGGGCTGGAGCAGCGCGTCACGTATCATGTCTTCCATCGCCTGCGGCTGCCCCGTCGCCTATTTGCGCCCAAGAACGCGACACCTGAAAATGAGCCGCGTGGTCTACGGCCCCTGAAGGGAGCGCCCCGCAAGGTCGCGGTGAGTCTGGCGCTTGCGCTTATGCTCTTGAGTCTGGTAACAGTAGCCCCCACGTTTGCCCAGGGAGTGCGCATCCTCCTGGGCCAGACAGGAGTGCAACTGGCTCCCCACTATCCCCAAGCCTCCCTGGCTCCCCAGGAGCAGACGCAATATCTTTCTCTGCGTGAAGTGCGCCAGGCTCTGCCCTTCCCAGTCTATTGGCTGGGGGCCGCTCCAGACAGCTACCAATACCAGGGATTGGTCTTACATATGGGCCAGCCCTGGGCCGAGGGGCCAGTGGTAGATTTGCAATATGCCTCCACCGATCCAGTGGGGGGGTATAGGCAGGTATTGGTGCGTGAGTTTCGCCCAACGACAGGAGCCACTGTCTTACAGGTGGTGGCTGACGGGGCAGCCCATTCAGTCCAGGTGGGAAATCGGCCAGCGATCTACATCGATGGGCATTGGGTGCAGACCCACCAGGCCATTGTCTGGCGATCAGGCACGCAGGCCGAACTGCTCTACCAGGCATATGGGCTGGTCTTCTGGATTACCTCCGATCAGCGCGATGGGGCGACGGCTGGCGAACTAGAGGCTCTGGCACAGGCGCTGGAGCCATTTGATCTGGACCCATCCCATCCGCATGTGCCGGAGTTGATCGTGCAGCCACAAGCGCAAGTAGCTGCCGCGCTGAGTTCTGCGCAGTTGGGCGAGGTGGTGGCGCTGCTACCGGCGGGGGTCTCGCCTCAAACGGGGGCAGCCGTCTATATCGCGCTTGGCGCCCCACCAGACGAAATGAATTAAGGAGGTGTGGTCTAGCTATGTAGCTTTCACTGTTTTTGCACAAAACACCTGTCCCTGGCAAGTGTCGGAACCTACCATGTCTGAGAAATCAGAACCATTATTCCAGGTAAAGTTGTACACATCAATTTTCTTCAACCTAGTCTGAGAGGCACATCCGTTGAAGAAAGGTCGCATTGCTTTCGGAACAACGTTGCTCATGCTGCTAGGTATCCTGGTAGCAGGCTGTGGAAGCAGCTCACCGAGCAGCACCGGTAGTTCTTCAGGAAACCAGGCTACGTATCAGTATACGACCCCTACAAATAAAGGGGGGACCGTCCTCTACTCTGATTGGGAATTTCCCTCCAGTACCAATCCCTTGTTTAATACCTCAGTTGTAGGCGTCGAGCTGAGCAATGCCCTTTGGGGGGCGCCTTTTGTCAATACCCCTGATGGTAAGCTCATTCCTGACGAACTGACCGAGATTCCCAGTACAACGAACGGAGATGTCAGCAAGGATGGCCTGACGGTGACACTGAAGCTGAACCCGAACCTGAAGTGGTCGGATGGGACGCCGATTACGGGTAACGACTTCATCTACTGGTGGCAGATAAACCAGGATCCCTCATCTGCCGCAGCCAGCACCACCGGCTACGACCAGATCGCGTCGATGACCGCTCCGGATCCACACACGGTGGTTCTCAAGTACAAACAACTCTTCGCGCCATTCCTGTACTACCTGCCACTGGCAGCGCCAAAGCAAGCCTGGGGCAGCATTCCTAATGGCAAGTTGATGACCACCCAGAATGTGAACCTGACACCCACCGTCACGAGTGGTCCTTACGTAGTGCAGACCTACGCAAGCGGTCAGAGCTTCACTCTGACGCCCAACAAGTACTACACCTCGACTTCACTGCACCCAACGGTCCTGGACAAGCTCGTCTTCAAGGGCTATCAGTCCAAGGATTCTCTGATTGCTGGCTACCAGGCGGGTGAAACGGATCACGCCGAGGACTTCACACTGGGCGACTTGCAAAAGCTCAATGGGTTGCCGGGTTTGCAGGTCACTCAGGGCGCCGGGTATGAGCATCTGGACCTCAACATGTCGAACCCCATTTTCCAGGACATCAATGTGCGCAAGGCCATAACCCAGGGCGTTGACCGCTGTCAGATTATCCAGAGCCTGTTGCACGAGGCGTGTGACAAGCTGATTACGAATAGCCTGGAGCCGGGCCTGCCCGACTCGAACACCACCGCCCAGGCATACCCATTTGATGTCACCGCAGCGAAGAACGACCTGAAGGCTTCTGGCTGGGATTGCACTGGTACCGTCTGCATGAAAAATGGTCAGCCGTTCCCGACGCTGAATCTGGTGACGACCAGCGGCAACGCGCTGCGCACAAACACCAATCAGCTTATCAAGAGCGATCTGGCGAAAGTTGGCATTCCCATCAATCTCGATGGGCAGGAATACCCGGCGGGCACGCTGTTTGGCGATTACGCCAGCGGCGGCATCCTGGCTACCGGCAAGTATGACCTGGCGGAATTTGCCTATGTGCTGGGGCTGGATTCCGACGGAAACCTGTATTACAGCTACCATAGCAGCCAGATTCCCACGGCAGCGAACCCGGCTGGGGGAAATCTCCAGCATCTGAATGACTCGAACATTGATAACCTGCTCCAGCAGGCGCGCTCAACGCTAGACCAGGCGCAGCGCTCGAACTATTACAAACAGGTGCAGGCGGACATGCTCCAACAAGCCTACCAGCTTCCGCTCTATCAGCGGCCCAACATCACGCTGACCGATGCCATCGTGGGCAACTACTTCCCCAACCCGACCTCTATTGGCAACCAATGGAACGTTAGCGAGTGGTGGCGCAAGTCCCAGTAACGCGTCAGCCTATCCAGTGGAGTTGACTTTGCACAAGTGCCGACGGCCCGATCTGTTGTCAGATCGGGCCGTCGGAGCTTTCTAGCGCCGCTGTTGTCAGAGATTGCCAGCCTGGCAAACTGGTTGGAAGAAAATATGTCCTAATAGGTATAAATCGTTCCAATTTAAAGAATCATGTTGTATACTATCTGCGGATGCCACATCCTTTCGATCATCCCATTTTCCCGTCCTGTAACTCGTCGAAGCAATCTTATCAAAGAGGTTACTGCGACTGGCGCACTATTGCTTTTCCCCTCATGCAGGGCATGCCAGTTGGTTGCTCTTATCATATTCGCTTTGCTCTACTCTGCCCAAAGCAGTAGAGCGTAGTGGTTGTCTTCCTCATTTTTATTATTCATGCTGGCTCAGGGATCGGCTTTCTTCATTGGAAGCTCCCAGAGAGCCAGCATTTCGTTGTAATCGCATCGTAGGGCGTCTGCACGTCTTCGCGGGCCTGGAGAACCCGTGAAGTCCAGAGGTCTTCTCTCGGAGAAGACGGCCTGGCTCTGGAGAGCATCTGCCAAACCTGGACTTATTCACCTCACCTTCACCTGATGAAAGCGAGAGTTGTATGGCTATTACAACCGAGAAAGAATCCACAACCTTTGAGGTATCGGGTATCGAGCGGGTTTCCGAAAACAACCGCCAGCATACCCAGCTCATGGATACCATGTGGCTCTGGTGGTCGGCGAACGCGGTCGTAGCGACCGTCGCGCTAGGAACGCTCAGTGCCTTTATGGGGCTGGGGTTCTGGGGTTCTGTCCTGGTCATTGTTATCTTTACCATTCTTGGTGTCTTACCCGTTGCCTTCCTCAGCACCCTTGGCCCCAAGACTGGCCTGGCCCAGATGCCCCTTTCGCGCTTTGCGTTTGGGTTTCAGGGGGCCAAAATCCCGGCCATCTTTAACGCCCTGGCCTGCATCGGCTGGAGCGCCGTGAACGCCTTGATTGGCTCGCAGATCATTTACACCTGGAGCGCTGGCACAATTCCCCAATGGGCCGCGCTGCTCTTCCTGGCAGTAGTCACCACCGCCGTCAGTGTCTTTGGCTACTTCATTGTCCATCGCTACGAGCGCTTTGCCTGGATCGTAATGTTCATTCTCTTTGCCTATGTCTTCATTGCCGCATCGGGCAAATTCGACCTTGGGAACATCGGCGCGGGCGCCCTGGGCAGCGGCCTTCTGCTGTTCGCTGGCATTGCCACCTTTGGTGGCGCTGTGTTTGGCTATGCGGTTGGTTGGTCCTCCTATGCCGCAGACTACACGCGCCGTCAGCCGGTGGAAACCTCATCCCGCAAGGTGTTCTGGTATGCCTTTTCTGGTGTCGTGGTTCCCTGCATCGTCCTGGAAATCCTGGGCGTGCTGCTGGCATCTGCTGTTCCTGGTGACGTCTTTAATAACGCCCCTGCTGGTACCGTGATTGCCGATTCGATTGGCACGGGCGGCATCGCTGGGCTGGTGATCGTCTTGCTGGCGTTCAGCACCATTGCTAACAATGTGCCGAATGACTACAGCTTTGCACTCTCCACCCAGGTTATCGGGCTGAAGAACATCCGACGCTGGATTCTGACCATCTGTGGCGCGGTGGTGTATGTACTTGTCGCACTGGCCCTGCAAGCCAATTTCAACTTCAAGCTGGAAGGATTCTTGCTGCTGATCGCCTACTGGCTCGGCGCCTGGAACGCGGTGGTGCTGCTTGAACACTTCGTCTTCCGCAAGGGCAAGTATCCGGTTGAAGACTACGAAAACAGCAGCAAACTTCCGGTGGGCCTGGCTGGAGTGATTGCTATGGTGGTCGGCATTGTGATTGCGTTTCTTGGGGTTAATCAAGCAGCCACGTTTGGCTACGAAGGCATCATCTCCAAGCAGATTGGGGATGCCGACATTGGCTTCCCGCTGGCGATTCTAGTTGCCGGAGTGCTCTACTTCATCCTACGCCGCTGGGAACTCTCGAAGTTCAAACGGTAGGTTATCCTTCAGTAGCAAACTGACAGGAGAGCAGCCCGGCATGCCGGGCTGCTTCTGTTTGCCGCGCTGCAAGTGGCTACTCGATCAGGCAGTGGGCTGGCTGGGTACAAAGGTAACGGATTCCTCCGCCCCCTCGCGGAAGAGGCGGCTCTGGCTGGGCGTCGTGCTGGCAACGACGCGCCCATCTTTGATGACGTGCAGCCGCGCGGGCACGAGCCGCAGGGCATCGTGGGGATCAGCAGCATCAACGATAATCAGATTGGCGGGCTTGCCCTCTTCGACGCCGTAGCGGTCAGCGATTTTGAGCGTGCGGGCGGCATTGGTCGTGATGAGATCGTACATCGTAGCAATCTCATCATGCCCGCTCATCTGCGCGATATGCAGCGCCAGATTGGCGGCGGCCAGCATATCGCCACGTCCTAGCGGATACCAGGGGTCCATAATCGAATCGTGACCCAGCGAGACGTTGACGCCCGCCCGCAAGAGTTCTTTCAGCCGCGCCATACCTCGGCGCTTGGGATAGGTATCGAAGCGGCCTTGCAGAATGATATTGTCGTAGGGATTGCAGATGACATTCATGCGGCCACGCGCCAGCAGGCGAATCAGCTTGAAAGCGAAGGCGTTATCCCAGGAGTGCATGGCCGTGCAGTGACTGACCGTTACGCGGCCATCCCAACCGTGTTGCAGCGTATCGGCGGCCATCACCTCGGTGAAGCGGGAATGCGGGTCATCGGTTTCGTCGCAATGACAATCGATGTCGCGGTTATAGCGGCGCGCCAGCTCAAACGCGATATGCACATCCTCCACGCCCATCTCGCGCGTCCACTCATAATGCGGGATGCCCCCAACCACGTTCGCCCCCAGCCGCATGGCCTCGTCCATCAACTCTTTGCCATTCGGGAAGGAGAGAATGCCATCCTGCGGAAAGGCCACGATCTGCAATTCGCAGATGTCCTTGACCTCCTGCTGCACCTCCAGCATAGCCCGCAGCGCGACCAGATTGGGATCGCAGACATCTACATGCGAGCGAATGAAGAGCGCGCCCTGAGCGACCTCCCATTTGATCGCCTGGGTGGCGCGCCGCTTCACGTCCTCGTGCGTCAGCGTTGGCTTGCGCTCGCTCCAGATCTGAATGCCTTCGATCAGCGTCCCGCTCTGGTTATGGCGTGGCTGACCAACGGTCAAGACGGCATCCAGATGCACATGGCAATCAATCAGCGGCGGCGAGACCAGCCTGCCACCGGCATCAATCTCGCGTATGGCGCTCTCTTGCAATTGTAGAGCAAGGCGTGTAAACACGCCTCCTGCGATAGCTATATCAGTGAGGTTGTCCCGATCTGGCAGGCGAGCATTGCGAATAATCAGGTCCAGCGCCATAAAACCTTCTCCTCTTGCAGTTCAATCACCAGCAGCGTGCGCGCATCATACGCTACTGCCTGCCCGATTGTCCAGCAAAGGCGAAGTATGTTTGCCAGTGCTAGCTGGCGCTAAAGTTTGTAACGGCATTCGCATCAACAATCAGATTCGGCCCAAAACTGATGACACCTGCAAGCGGTAAAGATACACTTCCACCGCCCAACAGCCTCTGCTTGATCCCAGGGTTTTCTGGCTTGATTTGCAGTGCCAGCAGCGTCCCATCGTTTTGAGCGAAGCGCGCATCGTCAACCGAACCGATCAACTCGCCAATAGTACTCAGTACGTTGATGCCGATCAACTCTGACACTTTCGGCAGCGCCTTGAAACTATCGGTGTCTTGTTCCGCTTCTGTGATTGGGCGGAAGGTGATCGCATCAATGCCAACGGTGGCATGGGTAAAAGGCACATAAGTCGGGCCGTGCAGGTGCAGTAATCCAACCTTACTGACAAAGGTTTGTATCCTTTGCCGCTGCTCGTCAAGCACAATGTCACCGACCTCGCCAATCTTTTCCCCGGTGCTCATATCAACCAGGGGGTGCCCAACCAGTTGCGAGAACGTGAACCAACTGATATTCACAGAGGCTTGCTGTGGAGGTTGGACAAAGGCAGCAGAAGGTCCGCCAGATTGCTGCATAGGCGGCTGGAAGCCAGGTTGTGTATTCGCTTGATACTCCGGCGGCATAGGTGGCTGCTGTGGAGGCATATTTTGCATGCGGGCAACTCCTTGCTTTCTCGTTCAAGGACAAGCCGGCGCTCATCCAATAATAGACACATCATCTACAAACCATATCGGCAAGATACATACCCCTTGAGGCGCTGGCTGGAGCGATGAGGTATCTGCGGATATAATCAATACCACGATGATGTAGGACTGTGTTGTAACGGTAAAGGAGAATAGCCTTGCCATATCCCACGCCCAGACCAGGATTTTATCCGGCCAGCTTCACCCCAGAGATGATCGCCAGCCTGCGGGCGCTGAGCGAGCCGCGCTGGTCGGCAGATGCTTCAGCAGCCTTTGTGCTGGAAACACACGACGCGCGCGGCAACCTGCTCATGCTGCCACTCAACGGCGCGCCCACGCTGCGCCTGACCTCCGATCCCGCGCCAGCGCCTGCCGGATCCTATGCCGGCGGCTTCTATACCGTGCGCGGCGACGCACTGGCCTTTGTTGGCGCGGATGGTTGCCTCTGGCTGCTGCCTCTGCCCAACGGCGGCCTGGCCCGGCGCATCAGGACTGGCGAAGGCCAGATTGCCGCGCCGACCTTCTCGCCCGACGGCAAGCTGATTGCCTACGTTCTGGATGATGGCAAGGCCAGCCAGATTGGCCTGGCCGACGCTGACGGGCAGGGTTGGCCGCGTCGTGCGCCCGTCGAGGCCGATTTTGCCATCGATCCGGTCTGGTCACCAGATGGGCGAAAGCTGGCCTGGCTGGAATGGTCCGTCCCCAATATGGGCTGGGACGAGAGCAGGATCGTGATCTATGATTTGGAGACGGGCGAGCGCCGGGTGGTCATGAGCGAGCCGGAGGTGGCCTGCGCGCAGCCGCGCTGGTCGCCATCGGGCAAGACGCTGGCGTTCCTCTGCGATAAAGGCGGCTATCTCAACCTCTGGCGAGCGGCTGGGAATGGCTCAGCGCCTGCACCCTGGCTTGAGGAGCCTATCGAACATGGTGGGCCGCAGTGGTCCTCTGGCGCCAGCACGTATGCCTGGTCGCCAACTGGCCGCCAGATTGCGCTTGACCGCAGCCTGGATGGCTCCTGGAAGACGCAGATTCTGGAGATTGACGAGGCGAACGGCACAATCACTGCCCGGCGCGACCTCGGCCCAGAACAAGGCTGCTTCTCCGGCCTGCGCTGGTCGCCGCGCGGCGATGCCCTGCTGGCCCTGCGGCACGGCGCGGCCCTGCCGCCCACCGTTGTCAGCATCGATCTCTCCGCTGGCACGCAACGCGACCTCTATACCGGCGCAGTCGGCGGCCTGACCGGCGAGGGCATGCGTTGGCCCGAATCGATCACCTGGCGCGCCAGCGATGGCCTGATGCTGCACGGCCTGCTCTATCGCCCAGCCCAGGCGGCTGAGGGCCAGGCAGCGACTCCGCTGCTGATCTCCATTCACGGCGGCCCCACCGGCCAATCGCTTGCCGATTGGAACCCAACGCTTCAGTATTTCGTGCAGCGCGGCTGGGGCGTGTTTGTCCCCAATGTGCGCGGCAGCGTGGGCTATGGCCGGGCCTATACGCAGGCGCTGCGCAACGAGTGGGGCGGGGCGGATATGGCCGATATTGTCGCCGGAGTCGATGCTGTGCTGGCGCGAGGCTGGGCCGATCCTGGCCGCGTCGTCCCCTGGGGCGGAAGCGCGGGCGGCTACGCCGTGCTGCAACTGCTGGCAACCTATCCTGAGCGTTTCAAAGCTGGCGTCAGCCTCTTTGGCGTCACCGACCTCTTTCACCTGGCGCGCACCACGCATCGGCTGGAGGCGCACTACCTTGATCGCATCGTCGGGCCGCTGCCAGAGGCTGCCGAACGTTACCGCGCGTGGTCGCCGTTCTACCATGTTGAGCGTTTCCAGGCGCCCGTCCTGCTCCTTCAAGGCGAGAAGGATAAGGCGGTTCCATTGGCGCAGGCAACGGCGATGGAAGAGGCGCTGCGCCGGGCAGGCAAAATCGTCGAGATGGAGATCTATCCTGGCGAGGGACACGGCTGGTCGCGCGCCCACACGATCAGCGCCTACATCACGCGGATGGAACGCTTCCTTGAGGATTACGTGCTGCTGCGCTGAGCCAGCAGCACATGCAGCACGCCTGGCGCGCACTGCGCCCAGAGTTCGTCGCCCTGGCGTCGATAGGGCTGGCCCAACACAGCGTCGGGCTGATAGTCCAGCGCCTGGCGCACCTGGAAGTGTTCAGCGCCGATGTGCAGGTCCAGCGGGCCGTTCCAGTCGGCCACGCCGCGCATGAAGCTGAACGCCCAGCGCGCCGGGCGCGTGACCGGAACCGAGAAATCCTCATCGAGCGGCCAGGAGTAGTAGCTGCTGTCTTCTGCTGTCTGCTTTGTCCTGGTAGCTGTTCCTTCGGCCAGCGCGCGCACAGCCCGCGCCATCAGCGGCGCGCCCAGAGTGGCGCAGTGCTGCTCCAACGCCTCGCTGGTGACGCCTTCGGGAATCTCAAACGCTTCTTGAAGCAGCATGTCGCCAGTATCCAGATGTTCGTCCATCAGATGGATGGTCACGCCAGTCAAGCGTTCGCCATTGCGCAAGACCCAGAAGCCCGGACTCGGCCCGCGATAGGCAGGCAGCAGCGAGGGGTGCAGATTCAGGCAGCCCAGCGGCGGCAGCGCCAGCAGGGCTTTGGGAAGGCGCCTGGGGAAGCAGGCCACACAGATGACATCTGGCTGGAAGGCGGCCAGCGTGGTCAGTGTGCGTGTATTGGCAAGCGCGCCAACTTCAACCACCGGAATGCCTTGCTCCCAGGCAGTCTCCGCGATGGTCCGATTCATGGAGGGCATCAGGACAGGGAGCGTGGAGCGCCCGACATGGACAGGGGCAGATCGAATGATTGACTCGCCGGAGGCTGCGCTGCCCGGCGCGGGCATCACGACGGCGCAGACCGGCAGGCCAGCGGCCAGCAGCGCCTCCAGCGGCGGGCGCGAGAAGTTGCCTGGAGTGCCCAGGTAGAGGACACGCGGCCCTACTTTGCTCATTGATTGAGTTGACAGCGAAGCCTTCTCCAAGATAGTATGTCTCCAGAGATGCCGTTAGCGGCGACAGGAGAACGACGATGCCACGCATGGTTCAATGTGTCAAGCTGGGCCGCGAACTGCCCGGCCTGGAAAAACCTCCCTTTGCTGGCGAATTCGGCCAGCGCATTTATGAGCATGTCTCCGCTGAGGCTTATGACATGTGGCCCGCTCAGGCGACGCTCATCATCAATCATTATGGCCTGAATATGGCCGACCCGGAAGCGCGCAAGCTCTTGCGCGAGCAGATGGAAGAGTTCTTTTTCGGCCAGGACGCGCAGATGCCGGAAGGCTGGACGCCCGCCGGAAGCAAAGGCGGCGCGCCCGCCGGGGCCGGACGCAAGGGAGGCGGCGCGCCCCCACGCAAGAAATGAGAACGCCCGGCGCCATCCTCCTGCTTTCCTGCTACGAGCTTGGGCATCAGCCGCTCAATCTCGCGTCACCCTTTGCCGTTCTCGCTCAGGGCGGGTATAATCCTGTCGCCATTGATACTTCCGTTGAAACCATGGATGACGAGACGATCCGCCAGGCACGGCTGGTGTGCATCTCTGTGCCGATGCACACGGCGCTGCGCCTGGCGGTGAGCATTGCTGAGCGCGTGCGCGCGCTCAACCCTGCGGCGCGCATCTGCTTCTATGGCCTCTATGCCTCATTGAATGCCGACTACCTCCACGAGCAGGGCATTGATTTCGTCATCAGCGGCGAGTACGAGCAAGCCTTGCTGGCGCTGGTTCAGGCGCTGGAGCAGGGCAAAGCCCAATCCGTTTCAGGCGTTGGCACGCGCCAGCAGCGCGCCGCGCCCATCCTTCGCCGCCTGCCATTTGTGCAGCCGGAGCGCCAGAACCTGCCGCCGCTGCACCACTACGCGCAGCTTCAGCAGGGCGACACCCTCGCAGCGGTTGGCTATGTCGAGACCAGCCGGGGCTGCCTGCATACCTGCCTGCATTGCCCGATTACGCCCGTCTACCAGGGCCGCTTTTTCATCGTTCCCAGAGAGATCGTCCTTGAGGATATTCGCGCGCAGGTCCAGATGGGCGCACAGCACATCACCTTTGGCGACCCCGATTTCCTGAACGGCTCCGGCCACTCACTGAAAATCCTGCGAGCGATGCACGATGCCTTCCCGACGCTCACCTTCGACGCGACAATCAAGATCGAACATATTTTAGAGCATCGCGCCCTCTTCAGCGAGTTTCGGGAACTTGGCTGCGCGTTTATCGTCTCGGCGGTCGAGTCGGTCAGCGATCATGTCCTGAACCATCTGGATAAAGGCCACACCAGAGCCGATGTGATCGCGGCGCTGGGCATTCTGGATGACGCAGACATTCCCATGCGCCCCTCGCTCCTGCCCTTCACGCCCTGGACCACGCTCGCCGATTTTCTGGACCTGCTCAACTTCGTCGAACAGCATGATCTGATAGACCAGATCGATCCGGTGCATTACTCTATTCGGCTGCTCTTGCCGCCTGGCTCGGCCCTGCTGGAAAGTCCGGCGATGCATCCCTATCTGGGCGAACTGGACGCGGCCTCTTTCAGCTATCAATGGACCCATCCCGACCCGCGCATGGACCAGCTTCAGCGCGACGTGGCCGCGCTGGTCGCAACCAACGAGCGATCTCACGCCGCGCCTGAAGAGACGTTTCAGGCCATCAAAGCACTTGCCGAGGAGGCGGCTGGACTGGTAGCTGTGAATGTCCCCCGCAGCACGCGCCAGCCAATAGCCCGGAACCCAACACCGCATCTCACCGAATCCTGGTTCTGCTGAGCAGAGCCGATTGAGGGTCCGTTGGACTCTTTGCCGGAGAGCGTCTCCACGCCAGGCCCGTTCCAGGGCTGAACAGGTCAGAGCTTATAGCCGATCTGCCGGAGCAGCGCCTTGCGGGCGGCTACGTCTTCCTCGCTCTCGACGCCTTTGGTGAAAACGCCATCGATCACGCCCAGCACGCCTCGCCCCTGCTCCGTCTCCGCCAGGATCACCTGCACTGGATTGGCGGAGGCGCAGTAGATCGAACATACCTCTGGCACCTCGCGGATCGCGCGCAAGACATTGACGGGATAGGCATTGCCGAGCAAGATGACAAACACATGCCCGGCAGCAAGTGCCAGGGCATTCGCTTTCGCTTGCTCAACTAATGCCTCATCAGTCCCGCTCGACCGCACCAGCGCCGGACCTGATGACTCGCAGAAGGCCAGCCCAAACTGAATGCCGGGCACCGTGCCGACCAGGGCTTCGTGGAGGTCTTCCACCGTTTTGATAAAGTGGGACTGTCCTAAGATCAGGTTCACCTCTGCCGGTTTTTCAATGGCAACCACTTTGAGTTCCATCGGACTTTTCTCCTGCTCTCGACAAGTGGAATCGCTCAAGCGCCCGCTGCGCTCTCTGCCCGGCGCGGCATGCCTGCCACGCGCAGCATTGGCAGCAACGGCTCAATCGTAAACGTGAGTTGTCGGTGCGCCTCGCGCAGCGCCGCTTCGACCTGCGCCGGACTGTCGCCGCGCGCAAAGATGAAGCCCAGATAGCTGTCGCCTTCTGGAAGGGGCACAATGGGGTTATGCAACTTCGCCGTAATCTCCACGCCGACAATCCCAGAAACAGCCTGCGTCTGCTCGATCCCGCGCACGCCGCGCAGCATGCCCGCGCCGGGGATCGGAATCATCATCACGCCCACCGCGCGATCCTCGCGGTCCAGCGAGCCAATCTCCAGCCCGATAGCCTGGCGCAGAATCAGTTCTTCCAGGCACATATCGACGCCAAATTGCAAGATCGTGGAGCAGAGGCCGCCAATCGAGCGCCCGGCAATCTCGACGATCCAGGAGCCAGCCTCGTTGACGCGCAGTTCGGCATGGACCGGCCCGCTGCGCAGGCCAAGCGCCAGCGCGGCCTGCTCTGTGCAATGGGCAATCGCCGCCTGTGTCGCCTTCGGCAGACGCGAGGGCGTGACGTAGATCGTTTCCTCGAAAAACGGACCATCCAGTGGATCGGGCTTATCAAAGAGCGCCAGCACTTTCAGCTTCTGGTCGGTGAGAATGCCCTCAAGGGCCACCTCAAAGCCGGGGATGAACCGCTCGACCAGCAGGCAGGTCTCTTCCAGGGCATTGCCATCATCCAGCAGCATGCGGCGCGTGCGGTTGAAGGCAGCAATCAATTCATCGGGATTGTTGGCGCGAATCACGCCGCGACTCCCCGACAGGCGCAGCGGCTTGACCACGCAGGGATACTCGACCTGCGCGGCCACCCAGGCGGGATCATCGCTGGCGGCAAAGCGTTGGAACTTTGGCACAGGCACACCGGCTTCGGCCAGAAGCTGGCGCATTACATATTTATCGCGCGCCGCCAGCGCCGCATCGGGCGAATTATGCGGAAGGCCCAGCGCCGCGCCCGCCCGCGCTGCCAGGAGCGTTGCGCCGTCATCGACTGCAACGATGGCATGCAATGGCCGCTGTGCCGCGTAGTCCACAATGGCGCGCGTCGCCTGCTCCAGATCGCCAAAGTCCAGACCCAGCGGCGTCTGCCAAAAATCTGCCAGCGCCTCTGGTACATCCACACCTGGCACGACCTCCAGGCCCAGGTTCTTCGCGGCCTCCATAAAGGGGCCGGTCCGATACGACGAAGGGGAGTACAAGAGCAGCACGCGCTTCTGCTCAGAAGAAGATATTTTCATAGGGGTTTTCCTGCTGAAAGAATCAATGCAGCCACTTGATTCTTTGATTGTAGCATATCATTGCGAGAGTTCGCTTGCTCAGCTACTCTTTTCAGGCAAGAGGTGCGCGGCAGCCTGGGCCAGCAGCTCCGCCAGCACGTCGCGCCAGGAAACCTGGCTGAGATCGATCACCGGTACGCCGCGCCACTCGGCAAAGCCCATTGCAAAGCGCGTCCCCTTGGCTTCGCCATGCGGCCAGGCCAGCGTCAGCCGCGATTGAAGGATGATCCCTGCGTTGCGCGCCAGGCGCAGCCGACTGGCCCGCCGAACCGACGCCCAGGGGCCGACTTCATCCGCTCGCCGCGCCGCCCAATACGCTGCTGCGGCATCGGCCCATTCAGGGTGCGCCTCAAAATACTGCACCTCCAGATCGGGGGGCACGCTGCTGCCATGCGGAAAATGATGCCAGGGCAGACAGATAACAAGGCGCGTGGAGTCGGCATAATACGCGCCAGTGGCAAAGGCGCCATCGGCCCAATTCACCCATTCATCCTGCTCTGGCGTGCCCGGCGTCGCGCCGGTCACGATGGTATAGCCTGCGCGCGCCAGTTCTGCGCCTATCTCGCGGCAGGCGTCGGCAATCTCCCCTGGAATCTCCCGCGAACCAATACAGGCAATACGCATGGCTTTCCCTCCCGTTTGCGCCCGTTGAAGACTCGTCAGCCGTCAGGCAGGATGCGCAAGAAGCGGGCCAGTTGAGATTTATCTATACCGATACTCAAAGGAAAACCATATGAGAGCGTTTCCTCATTTGAGGAAAAGAAGTAGAATGCTCCTGCAACGTGGCAAGCTTCCACGTCGAGGAATCCGCCTCGTCACCACACGCTTGCATCCGCCCCCAGAGTGTTATCCCTCTGCAACTTCCAGTAACGTCCTCCTTCACCTCACTGCCGTATACTCGCTTCTAAGTGAGTCGTCATCGCGGTGGACAGCACCACCAAACTTCACCAAGCCGGAAGCAACATTCTCTGGGAGGAAACGCATGAAAGCCATGATATGCACCCATTACGGATCACCGGAGGTGCTTCAGCTCCAGGAGGTCGCCAAGCCGACCCCCATGGAGCATGAAGTCCTGATCCACGTTCATGCAGCCATCGTTGGGCCGGCGGATTGCGCCTTTCGCAAAGGTGACCCATTCCTGGTCAGACTCCTGTATGGCCTCACCAAACCCAGACAGCCTATCCTGGGGGTGGAACTCGCCGGGGAAATTGAAGCCATCGGCAAAGCAGTGAAAGCATTTCAGCCAGGGGACCAGGTGTTTGGGATGAGTCCAGATCGCTTT
Organism: Ktedonobacterales bacterium; assembly: GCA_046704085.1. Taxonomy (GTDB): domain Bacteria; phylum Chloroflexota; class Ktedonobacteria; order Ktedonobacterales; family DATBGS01; genus DATBHW01. The sequence continues at coordinate 30,090 of JBJKSJ010000311.1, forward strand.
GGGGCGCAGGCCGAATACCTGTGTCTGCCGGAAGACAAGCCACTTGCCCTCAAATCGGCCAGGATGACCGACGAAGAAGCTGTCGGCATCTGTGATGGGGCGCCAACGGCGTTGATTTTCCTAAGAGATATCGCCAAAATGCAGCCAGGACAAAAAGTGCTGATCAATGGGGCTTCTGGAAGCGTTGGGACGGCGGCGGTCCAGATGGCCAGGTACTTTGAGGCAGAGGTGACCGGGGTTTGCAGTACCGCGAATGAAGATTTGGTGAAGTCGCTGGGAGCCGACAAGGTCATTGATTACACCCAAGAGGACTTTACTACCAACGGGCAGAGGTACGATGTGATTTTCGACGTGGTAGGCAAGAGTTCATTTTCACGCTGTCGAGGCTCGCTCACCCCAAGAGGGATCTATCTGACCACCGCCCCGACGCTGACCAATATGCTGCACATGCTCTGGACTTCACTGATCGGTGGCAAAAAAGCCCAGTTTGTTGCGGCGGGCACCAAGCAGAAGCCAGAGAATCTCCGGTTCCTCAAGGAGCTGTTTGAGGCGGGGCAGATCAAAGCAGTCATCGACAGACGCTACCCTTTGGAACAGGTGGCCGAGGCGCACCGTTATGTCGAAACAGGGCATAAAAAAGGCAATGTCGTCATTGCCATTGGACCATCCTAAGGAAGTTGCTCCAGCGCGGGGAGAGTCCCGCTGGCGAAGGAGGAGACAGCCCAGTTCAGCCGGACAAAGAAGATAGGTAATGGCGCTTGCCAGAGGAGCATAGCAAGCGTAAAATTGACAGTGTAAGGCACCTGGATAGAGGAGGCAGCAAGCGCCAGACAGGAGGCGCAGATGAAATCAGAAACCCGTGCCCAGCTTGAGCGCGCCGCGCAGAGCGACGCGCTGCTCTACGACACCACGACCTTCATCGATGTTGAGCGCGCCTGGGCCATTCTCGCCTGTGAAGACCCGACGCTGCGCGGCAAAACGGCTGATGAATTCGCGCATTGGCTGCGCCAGCGTGGCTTGCTCTCCCAGGCGGGAGGGTATGCGCCCGCGCCAGGTCGCCCGCGCCAGCGTCGTCCCCTCTATCGGCTGGCAGACTTGTTGGCCCTGCTAGAGCAACTACCTGGCATAAGGGTGCAATTTGAGGCATCCATGAAGCGGCGCGCTGCGGCCAAAGCCGCGCATCCACGCGCGGCCACTCTGCGGGCGGCCCAGACACGCCAGGCCACTGAGCAGGCAATTGCGGGCTTTGATGCCGAAGCTCTGGCCCTGCTAGAGCGCCTGCGACGCCTGCATTATCCGCGCGCCGCTGCCGCGCGCGCCATCCAGCAGACGCCGCGCGCAAAGCTCCTGGCTCTGCTGGAACGTGTGGAGTCTGGCACCCAGGCGGGCACGATGTATCACCCGGCAGCCTACCTGGCCGCTGCGCTGGAGGAGCGATGATTCGCGTTAGCGATCCCAGCCCCGGCGCGCGATCACCCTGGCGGCCCAATTCACCCACCAGGCCAGCGTCTTGATAGCTCCGGCGCGCTGCGCTGCATTGCGAGCAAAGAGAACCGCCTGGCCCATCGACTCCCCGCAGGTCAGCACGGTGCGCACGATGCCCAGATCAATGAGCAGGCTCCATTGGGACACGCTGAGCGCGATGCCGCGCCGGGCCAGATGGCTCGTCAGGCGCTGGCGGTAGTAGCAGAGCGCCCGGCGTGTATCAACCTTATGCCAGGCATAAAGCAGCCAGAAGGGATCGAAGGTCGCCGGGCCTGCCGTTGCCAGCGCCCAATCGATCAAGATCGTTCGGCTGCCAGCTCGCCCGCCACCTCTGCCGCGCGCGCCTGGCAGCACGCCAATATTCGGCGGCCAGGCGTCGCCATGTACCAGCGTCGCCGGAGCAGAGGCGGCGCTCGCCAGAAAGGCTGCCGGGGCGGCAAAGACGCTCTGAATCTTCTCCAGGGCTGCTGCTGGGCCAGAGGTGAAGAACGCTTCCCAACCGGCGCGCGAGATTGGCAGATAGGGGTGGGTATCGCCAGCGGCAAGCTCCGCGTCTTCTACCGCTGGCGAGAGCAGCAAGAGCGCCTGCTCCAGCGAGGCCAGCCCAAAACGGGGATCGCTCAAGCGCGCATCCTGCCAATAGTGCGCGTGCAGCCGGGCGAGATGATCACGGTACTGCTTCCATTGGGCCGGGCGAACCGGCGCCGCGCCATCCTCAAGCTTGCCCAGCCAGCGGGTTACATCGGTCAGCAGCACTGCGCCTTCGTCGGTTTGCTCATCGTAGGCCGCAGCCAGCACCGGCACGCAGAGCGCGCGCGGCGCATCGGCCAGCAGCCCATGCCGCCAGATTTGCACCTCGCGGCAATGAGTATCGCCGCTCGCGCGCATCAGCCAGCTTTCATCTGGCCTGAAGCGCTTCAGAATCAAGGAAAGCGAAACGCTGTGCCTGCTGGCGCGCTGTTCAAGCTCGACCTCAACCAGCAGCCGCGCCAGATGCGCGCCCGAAACGCCGCCCTTCAGTGCCTCCTGGCGCACCGCGCCCACACGCAGCCTCGCGGCGCTGGCCTCGCTGCCCAGGAGGGAGCGAGGCCAGCAGCGATGCGTTGCGTTGAGAACCGCCGCCAGAGGCTCTGGCCGCAACAGATGCTCTAGTCGCTGCCAGACCAGCCGCTCGCCAAATGTCCGGCTGGTTGAAGTCACTATGACGCTGCCTTCCTGTTTGAAACCTGGCTGGCCTAATGAATAAACCAGACACCAGTCCCGACGTGGATATAGCGGTAGTCCACGCGGGCAAACCCGCCGCCGTTCCAATAGAAATTCATCTCGCTGACCAGCACCCAGCCGCTGGTCAGAATCTTCTCCACATGGGAGACATGGCCCAGACTGCTGGCCCCTTGCACTCCTGGGGCATAGACAACGGTGGCATTGGGCACAGGAGTCGCGGTGACGGTATATCCATGTGCCCGCGCGGCATTGGCCCAGTTCCAGGCATCACCCCAGCCCATGAAATTTTCATCGGGCCGTTTGTGCGCTGCCCACCACGTACATTGTCCAAACGATCCTGCCCAGGGATCGCCAGCAAAATCCTGGACGGCAAAGCTAGTATACCCCGGCGGAGGCGTCGAGTTCGAGTAAGACCCGTTGGGCGTGTACGATGGCGGTGGCTGGGGCGCAGGTGTTGGCGGCCTGGGCGTCGGTGTCGTTGTCGGCGGTCTAGGTGTCGGTGTGGGTGGCCTTGGTGTCGGAGTTGGGGTTGGCGGCTGCGTCGCTGTTGGCGTGGCAGGTGGACTCACTGCCATAACCCCTGCCTGTGGCACAAATGACAGCTTTGGCGTGGGAGCAGCAGTGGGCTGATCGATGTTCAGCCCAAAGGCTAACACGCCAAAATGCGCGCCAAGGAGCGGAACACTCACTCCCAGCACGACCAGCAGTGTCGCCGCGATGACTATCAGCCGACGGCGCGCTGCCCAGCGCGCGCGCTTTGCAGCGCCCGCTGTTGTGCGCGACGTCATCCGCGCCCCTGGCAGCGGCGCGGTTACTCTGGCAGCCATCTCGGCATCCTGCTTGGGGGCCAATCCACGAAGCGCAACGCGAAAGGCGCGCGTATCGCTGCCCTCGCTGGGACGATCCTCATCGGGCTGGTCAAGGCTGGGGAGTCGGCGCAGGCCGATTTGGGAAATTGGCTCGCGCTTATCTGGCCGGAAACTCATGCGATGCCCTCGTCCTTTCTCTCATCGACAACAACCCTTCGCCCAGGCGCCTGGCAGCGGGCGATCCTGCCTGAGCGGTATGGGAGCAACAGGGGCAAGTATGCCATAGATGAGCAAGGGATTCCTGTGTAACTGGCTGAGTATAGGACTTATGGGCTGCCCATGAGGTCAGAATTAACTGCCTACCGGCGATTAAGCAAGCCGCTTCTCGCCTGGTCTCTCAGCCTGCTCGCCTGGCAACCAGGAACCGCCAGAAGCCTGGATGTGATATGCTAGGAACATCACCTGAAACCCAAAGGACGGCGGAAAAATGGCATCTACCAGACAAGCTAGCGGATAAGTGAGATGCTGTACCCGCATACTCCGCATAAAGGAGCGATCACCGATGGATGATCTGGTTGCACGTTTCCAAACATCCCAACAGGAATTGGAAGCCGTCATTGCGCGCTTCTCTGATGAGGAACTGACGACACCAGGCAAAGAGGGGGATTGGTCTATCCGCGAGGTCATGGCGCACATTGCTGCCTGGGATGAGTGGGGCAAGCGCGCCATTGAGACCCGTCTGACCCAGGACGACCTGCCGACCCAGATGGCTGAGGAGGCGCGCAATCCTGATCCATTTAACGCGCGCGCTGTCGAACCCTGGAAAGGCTACGACGCCAAACAGGCGCGCGCAGCCTTTGCGCAGGCATATCAAGGCTTGATCAATTTCTTGCAGGCGACGCCCCAGGAAAAGCTCTATCGCCCGATTATGCGGCCCAATGGCAAGACAACCACACCGGCATCAACCCTCAGCGCCCTGGCGCATCATAAGGATGAGCATCGCGCCCATCTGGAGGCGCTGCTCGCCAGGGAATGAACCATCTACCAGCCTGGCGCGCGTCATCCTTCGGCCTGGGGAAGCTCCAGGAAAGGGCTGGCTCTGCCTGAACCACTGATCCAGAGGAGATCGCGGGCGCGGGTCATGGCGACATAGAGCAGCCGACGCTCGCGCTCATCGTGATCGGCGCGCGCGATCTCGTCATCCACATCGCCCCGCCTGGGCTGCGGCACTACGCCAGCAGAGCAGTTGACGATAC
>JBJKSJ010000312.1:0-5921 GCA_046704085.1 Ktedonobacterales bacterium
GTGTTCCGGCGACTGGCTCATCCTCCGGGCCGGGGGGCGCGCTGGCTGCCGCGATCCCCTCCGGGGTAAACTCGCGTGTGCCAGGAGCCTGGGTGGTCTGGGGCGCGGTCTCTGGCGCGCCTTGCGCCGCTGGAGCCTCTGGCTCCAGCATGGGCGCCGTCTCCGCTTCTGGCGTCGGCGAAAGCTGCGACAGCATCTCGGTGGCTGCCTGCGCCTCGGTCTGGGCGAGGATGTCGCTGGTTTCGTCGGTTGCGCCGCCGGGCCGGGGAACGGTCGTCGCCGCGCTGTCCGTCGGCGTTGTGGCGACCTGCACCCAGGGCGGCGCGTCAGGCGCGGCTTCCGCGGGCTCCGCCGGGCCAAGGGTGGTCGCTGCTTCGCCAGGCGTCACGCTGGGCATCTGCACATCCGCTGTGGCAAATGGCTCTGGCGGAGCGGTTGGGCTGGCGGCTGGCGGAGTGGCAATCGTTTCGGTCTCGTCGGCGGGCGCTTCCACGTAACTGGCCGCTGGCTCCGCCTGCGCTTCCGCCTCGGCGGGCGCTTCCGCGTGGGTCACAGGCGTGCCGGGGGTTTTGCCATTGCCCTCGGCTGGCTCCGCAGCCGTCGCTGGCGCTGCTAGCGTGCCTGCCAGTTCAGGCGGAACGACCGGCGCGGCGGGCGCGGCTGTTTCCGGCTCAGCCTGCTGTGCCGCCGGGGTGGTTGTTTCCGGCTCAGCAATCTCTGCGGCGGGCGTGGCAGTTTCTGGCTCGGCAATCTGCGCCGCCGGGGTGGCTGTCGCTGCTTCGGAGAGTTGGGGCGACTCTGTTGTGCGCGCCAGATCAACCAGTTCCTGCGGCGCCAGGAACCAGGCGCGCAGCAGTTCGTTCACCTCGTCGGCTTGCTCATCCTGCACGGCATTCCCCGCTGACTGGATCAATTCCAACCGGGCGCGCGGGTTGAGCCGATGCAGATGCTCCGCGTTGAGCGCTTCATTGATGGTGTCTTGATCGCCCCAGACGAGCAGCGTCGGCTGGCGCAGCGCGGCAAATTCGCTCGCCACGTCTACGTCGAGCTTGCCGCTCATAAAGGCCAGCGGCGCGTAGCGCGCCCCGAATTGATGGGTGGTGGCAAAGAGGTGCTGCACCACCTCTGGCGTCGCGTTCTCTGGATTGGCGTAGCTCTGGCGCGCAATGAGCAACGAGAGAGTGGGCTTCAGCGTCAGGAAGGCATAGGGCACCTGCCCGACAAAGCTCTCGCCGATCCGCCCCAGGATGCCTCGCAGCGCCTCGATGGTCCGGGCGCGCGGCTCCTGGCTCTCGTCAGTCGGCGTGGGCGCGATGCCGCTGGGGCTGATGAAGACCAGCCGATTGAAGAGATGCTCGTCCAGATAAGCGGCGCGCGTGGTGAAGGCGGCGCTATGCCCGCGCGCCACCACCATTGCGGGCCGGGCAATCACTTCGCGCGCGAAGTCGCTGATCAGGTGGATGTACAGGTCGGCATTATACTCAATGACGGCTCGGTCAGAGAGACCGAAGCCCGGCAGATCAGGCGCGTAGACACGAAAGTTCTGGCCGAGCGCGTTGAAGTTCTTGCGCCACTCGAACGAAGATGAGCCGAGATGAATGCCGTGCAGCAGCAGGACAGGCTGCGCGCCCTGCGGGCCGCGTACTTTATAGAAGATATCGCCTCCACGGAAGCGGAAAATCTGGCTATCGCCTTCCAGGGCGCTTTCCAGCGGCTGCGGGGTCGCAAGAATGCTGCTGGCCGTCACCGCCAGCGCGCTGCCCGCAACGACGGCTCCGGCCAGCGCCACTCCCCGCGAGAGTGATCGGATCGCTCCCATACGTTTTGCGCTCCTTTCAACACAACAGATACGAAATGTCCTGCGCCCAAGGTTGGCGCGTTCAGGGTAACAAGAATACGCCAGCAAGTCCTATACCAGAGCCGCCGCGCCCGTTCGCAGCGAACGTGGGCACTGCTGGCTATTGTACAACACGCGAAGAGTATCGCTGCTATGACAGCCATTCTGCCTACTGCGGAATGCAATACTGTTGAGCAATCATTTTTGACTAACTGTTTCCTTAAAGCGACCTCTGGCGCTACGCTGATGCTCTATCCTTAAAGAAGGATAGGGAGTTGTTAGCCGTTGGGCTTCTTGAAGAAGGGCTATCTCAACGAAAGCACGAGCTTTCAGCATATCCCTGTGTGACGGGAAAGGAGAAACCTCCTCTTCCCCGCATTCATGGCGTGTCTCGTTTGTGCTTCTGGCTCTTACGGTTTGTAACGTTTTCTGCTCAGCAGCGATTTCCAGGGTAGCAGAGAAGAGAATAAGAACATACTTCTTAATCCTTCATTCAGCGCCCCGATAGGAGGCAGCATATGCGACAGCATCGTTACAGTAAGCGCCTTTTCCTGCGCTCGCTGTTCAACATGGTCTTCATTGGCCTGGTCGTAGGCTTTCTGGCCGCCTGCGCGCCTGGCGGTTCTGCCCCTGGCTCTTCGACAGGGTCGGGCACGACGCCTTTCACCGTCAGCAGCGTCGATCTGACGGTGATGCCCGCCAGCATCGCCGGGACCGCCTGCGGCAGCAACGCCAGCTTTACCTACACGGCGACGTTCCACATTCCGGCAGGAACAGCCGGGGGAACCATTCAGTTCGCGTATACGCTGAACAACGGGCGCTCCTCGACCAACGCCAGCGTCAATGTCGCCGCAGGAGAGACAACCCAGACGTACACCTTTACCAGTTCTGGCGCCCTCCCTGCCGACCACACCTATCCCGGCATTGCCGAGGTCATGGTGACGAGTCCCAATGCGGTCAATTCGCCACAGGTCCAGCCCACCGGCTCCTGCACAAGCGCCGCCTTCCAGGTGATGAGCGTCGATCTGGCAGTCTCGCCCGCCAGCATCGCCGGAACGACCTGCGGCAGCAACGCCACCTTTACCTACACGGCTACCTTCCATATTCCGGCGGGGACCGGCGGGGGAACCATCCAGTTTATGTACACCGTGAACAATGGACGTGGTTCGACCAACGCCAGCGTCACGGTCAGCCCAGGGCAGACGACCCAGACCTATACCTTCACCAGTTCTGGGACGCTTCCCCTTGACCACACCTACCCAGGCATTGCCGAAGTCATCGTGACGAGTCCCAATATGGTCAATTCGCCGCAGGTCCAACCGACCGGCTCGTGCGGGACAGGCGCCTTCCAGGTGACGAGCGTTGATCTGACGGTCAGCCCGACCAGTATTGCCGGGAAGACGTGCGGAACCCAGATCACCGTCACGTACACTGCTACCTTCCATATCGCCGCCAATGGCCCAGGCGGGACCATTCAGTTCATGTACACGGTGAACAACGGAATGGGTTCGACCAACGCGCATATCACCGTTGTGGCCGGGCAGACGAGCGCCACGTATTCATTTACGTGGTCAGGGCAACTCCCGGCTGACCATACCTACCCCGGAATCGGAGAGGTGATGGTGACGAGTCCCAACGCGGTCAATTCGCCCCAGGTGAAGCCGACGGGCCAGTGCAGCTAGTTGTTCTCCTGCCTGACGTGTTACCCGTTAGCCAGCCAGCGCTGGCCGCCAGGTCGGGAGCGGCGTATGCATTCGCCGCTACAGACCTGGCGGCATCTAAAAATGAAACCTCATGAATCGCCGACGGGGATGGGGCTGTAAGCAGAGCAGCGGGGATACCCCCGCTGCTCTGCTTTCTTAAAAGCACGCCTGGGACTCCACCACCTGATAGCCGCGCTCTTGCAGGACCTGCATCAACTGCTCGCAGTGGGCGCGGTCGCGCGTCTCCAGGGTAAGGATCACTTCTACCTGATGAATGGGGACATGCGAACTCAGGCGGTGATGATTGACATCCAGCACGTTGACGCCCTCGTCGGCGATCACCTGGAGCAGCCGCAGCAGTTCGCCGGGGCGATCAGCCAGCAGCGTGTGAATGGCGAGGAAGCGCCCCGCCGCCGAGAGGCCATGCTGGATAAAGCGGCTGACCAGATTGACATCGATATTGCCGCCACTCAGCGGGCAGACCACCGTGTGCCCCCTGACCTCGATCAGCCCGCTGAGCAGGGCGGCCACGCCAATCGCCCCCGCGCCTTCCACCAGAAACTTGCAGCGTTCCAGCAGCAGCAGCACGGCGTTGATGATCTGCTCGTCGCTGATCAGCAGCACATCATCGACCAGTGCTTTGATGATCGGGAAGGTGATCGCGCCTGGCCGCTTGACGGCGATGCCGTCGGCAATGGTATTGATTGCGGGCAGCGTGACGACCTCGCCGACATCGAGCGAGGCGCGGCACGAGCCGGAGCCGCTGGCCTGCACGCCGATCACGCGAATGTCCGGCTTGAGCGATTTGGCTGCGATGGCAATGCCGGAGATCAGCCCGCCGCCGCCGATGGGCACGATCAGCGTATCGACATCGGGCTGCTCGTTGAGGATTTCCAGCCCCAGCGTGCCCTGGCCCGCGATCACGTCGGCGTCATCGAACGCGGGAATATACGTCGCGCCCGTCTCCTTCTGCGCCTCCATGCAGCGCGCGGAGGCGTCGTCGTAGGTGTCGCCGTGCAGCACAACCTCCGCGCCATAGCTCTGCGTGGCCGTGACCTTGGCGAGCGGAGCGAAGCGCGGCATAAAGATCGTGCAGGGGATGCCCGCGTCTCTGGCGGCAATCGCCACGCCCTGCGCGTGGTTGCCAGCCGAGGCCGTGATGACGCCGTGCTTGCGCTGCTCTGCCGTCAGGCGCGAGACCTTATACGTCGCCCCGCGAATCTTGAACGAGCCTGCGCGCTGAAGCATCTCCGCTTTCAGATAGACATCCGCGCCAGTCATCGCGCTGAAGGTGCGCGAGTGAATCATCGGCGTCTGCGCAATGCTCTTGCGCAAGACCTCCTGGGCGTGCCAGATGTCGGCAATGCTGACCGGCAGCGTGTCAATGCGCTCGCCATGTGTAGCCTTGGGCGCGCGCCCATTCGTCGCGCGCGCCGCGTGGGGACTGGTCGGGGTGGTGGTCGCAAGCTCCGCTGGAGCCTTCAATGTATCCTCAGCCGCCGGGGAAGCCGACGTATCAGCAGCGCCAGAGGCGCGGGGCAAAGACGCAGACGGGGGCAGCGTGGTATCCATTGCCATAAGAGCGACCTCCTCAAAACATGCGCGCGCCAGTGCGCGGGGGTGTCGGCATCAACGCCGTCATCTTAACACACCCTTGCACAATTCGCACCGCGCGTTTGGTGGGGAGAAAGCTAGCAGCATTAGTCATCGAGAATCTCGTGAGAGCCAATGCGCAGCCAGATGATATGGTTGTCGCCCTCATGGGGAGATGCGCCGTACTTGAACAAGGCGCGGCCATCATCCGCCCAGGTCATTTCAAAGACGTCACGCTTCCGCTGCCACCGCGCCGGAGCGAGGCATACCGCGCTGTCTGGCCCCTTGCGCCTGATCTGGTTGCCGAAGTTGCCTCTCCTACCCAGCATCGCCCAGGGATGGCCCTCAAAGCCAGGCAATGGCTGTCCGGCGGTGTGTGCGCCTGGTCTGGGTCGTCTGGCCCAACGAGCGCCAGGTAGACCTCTGGCTCCCCGGCAACGAGAACCCCGTGCAGACGCTGAATCTCGGCGACGCCCTGGATGGCCGCGAAGTCGTCCCCGGCTTCGCCTATCCGCTGGCGGAGTTGTTCGCGTAGAACAAAGCCGCGCCCGCGTGCTGCTTGCGGGCCGTCACTTGCTCGTTATTTAAGGCGAGGTCCGTCTTGTAGGCGCGCTTCACCAGCATCAGGCGTCCTCACTCTGCATCGCCTGCTCAATACACGCCTTGATGCGTTCTGCCCGCCTTTTGCTGTTCCGTCGGCCATAGATACGCGCCGCCAGGCTGGTAATCACCGCCACAAAGTCATCCACCAGACCGTCGCCTGTATCGCCAGGAAAAATGGCCTCCAC
>JBJKSJ010000313.1:0-3636 GCA_046704085.1 Ktedonobacterales bacterium
GGACTGGTCCTGCTCGCTGCCGGGCGCTATATCTACCATCAGGTGAATGTGACCGAGATCCTCGAACAAGGGGCCGCATTTCATGGCTTTTGGCCGCTCATCATCCGACTGCCGATGTCGCATCCCCCGCTGACACTGCGCATCAAGGCCCTCTACGATCTCGGCCTGTTCGGCCAACCGCATGTACCCCACAAGGTTGGGCGCACAGGACGAGCAGAGACAAATCCTGGCGCCACTGGCAAGGCCATTCCTTCAAGCAGCAATCGCCCTGGCTGAAGAGCAGCATACGAGATTCGGCAAGCGCAAAAAGAGCGGGCACAGCAGTTACATGCTGTGCCCGCTCAATACTCTCAACGCTGCCTCAAGGCACGGCTGTCCAGACCAGTCCGCTCACGCCGCCTATGTTATCCACCTGAGTGGAGACGCTGCCATCGGGGTTGCTGACCTCGACACCCTTTGCATTGGCAATAGCCACGCGCGCGCCATCAGGCGACCAACTCAGCGCCGTTGCTATGCCCATGCCGGAGAGCGGCTCGCTATTCCCATCAGCCGTTGCATTGAACGTCTGGCCGTTCAGCACAAAGAGCAGATGCTCCGTATCGGGCGACCAGACAGGCGCTGGATTCAGTGACACATTCTCGGCAACCTGGCGCTGCCCAAGCAGCGGGGTCCAGGTCCAGAGTGTGCCAGTGGTTGCGCCTGGAGCGGCCTCGATATAGAGGGCGCTTGAGCCATCGGGCGACCAGTGAACCGCAGCCATGCGACCCGCCGCCAGCCCATCGACTGCCGATCCATCGGCGTGAATTGAGCGCAGCCCCACGCCAATCTGCCCGACCAGCCAGGAGCCGGTAGCGCCAGCCTGCTGGCTATAGTCCACCGCGCTAAAGGTCGCCCCAAAGGGCGTTAGATGCACCAGATGCGGTGTCTGATTCAGCCGATAGGACCAGAGGCCCGTGATCACCTTGCCATCCGGCGTTCCGGCGCTCCAGGTTATCGTCGGATTGAGCGTATCAGTCGTCCAGAACAGGCCGCGCACGACATCGCCAGCGTCGCCCTGCGGCGAGGCGCGCTGCTCCAGCAGTTGATTCTGGTTGCCATCGAAGGCGTAATCCCACAGGCTCGTCGCGCCGTTCTCCGCCAGCGCGTAGGCGAGATTCGAGCCATCCGAGGCCCACGCGGGCAGCACAGGCCAGGCGCCAGAGGTTGGCGTGCCGCTCACCGGGCGCGCCGCCGAACCATCGGCGTTCACCACCCACAGCGCCGCGCCCGCGCCATCGCGGTCAGCCACAAAGGCCAGTTGCCGCGCGTCAGGCGCCCAGGCCAGCCCGCCCAGAATCGCCTGACCCTCGGCGCTTTGCCAGAAGGCCGCGTTGGCGCCGGATGGGGCCACACTTCCGACCGTCAGGTCGCCGCGATCATCCGTCTGGATGATATGCAGCGTGCCCGTCTTCAGATCGATATAGGCCAGGTGATGCGCGCCATTGGGGCCAGCCGCCGGAGCGACCGCCCAGCCGGGGGCTACCGTCACCTGCGCGCTCGTCAAAGGCGAGCGAATCTGCGGGCCGTTTTCGGGCGCGCTCCAGAGCCGCCCATTATGCAGATAGACGACGCGATTCCCTGCTGCAAGCGGGCCATTCACCGGCCCACTCAGCACAAAATTGGGCGTATGCGTCGTGGTTGGCTGCGTTTGCAGCAGGTTCTTCACCGCCAACGCCGAGCCGAGGATCAGCACCAGCACCGCCGCCGCCACCGCCAGCCGCAGCGCCACCCGCTGCCAATCTATCCGCCGGATATTCTGCCCCGCCATGCGGGGCGCGCCATGATGCCCATTCCCATTGCTCACCGCGCGGGTGGCAGGCACATCAGGGCGCAGTATTTTTAGCTGCGAATAGGCGCCATTGGCGCTTATCTTATCACTCACCGGAGCCGGGCGATCAGCGGAAGAACGGTTCGCTATGAATGACTCGCTCGTGTCTCTCTGATGCAGGTTGACCGCGTGGGCGATCTCCTGAAACTCTGGGGAAGAGAAGATGCGGTCATGCAAGGCTGCCGAGGGTTCGACCCTGGGCAGTTCAAAAACCAGCCGGTAGGTGTCAAGATCAGCGCGGCAATCAGCGCAGTGGTCCAGGTGCGCCTGTACCTCTGCTCGGGTGGAGGCAGTAAGCTCGTCACGTAGATACGTGCCGAGGAGTTCTCCAGCCCGATCACAGTTCATGCTCTCGCTCCTCCCTGCTCCAGCGCCCGGAAGTGTTCACGGAACGACTGCCGCGCGCGTGAGAGGTACATTTTTACGCCGCTCTCTGCAATACTCAGGGTCTGGGCAATCTCGCCATAGGAGAAGCCCTCCTGGGTATAGAGCAAGAGCGCGGCCCGATACTGGGCGGGCATGCGCTTCAGCGCGCCGCGCACCAGTTCTGTTGTCCCAATCGTTTCTTGCGGGTCGGCGCTCTCCACATCGGCGGGTTCGTGATCCAGGTCTTGCCAGGGCAGCCAGGCGATCAGCTTCCGCCGACGCAGCGCGTCGTAGGCCGTATTGGTGGCGATACGATAGAGCCAGGCTGACAACTTCAGGTTCTTGTCCATCTTGGGTAACGCTTTGAACGCCTTCAAGAAGGTGTCCTGGGTCAAGTCATCCGCCTGTTCACGATTTCCGACCAGATGATAGATATAGTTGTAGATTGGCGTTTTAAATTCTTCGTAGATACGCTCGAAGGACCATGTGGTCTCCGATTCCACCCTGGCCATACGACTGCGCCCCTTCAGAAGATAGCTAGATAAGAGCAATACACTCCGCTCAGGCTATCAGCAGGCGCGCAGACGTGCCGCGCCGGTCCTTCTGATAGTGAGACGGACAACACCGAAGTGGGTAACACCGCGCCCTGGATACCAGGCGCTGGATATATCTTGACGGGGGCAATGGTAGCATATGTCTGAGCAGTAACAAAGAAAAACGCCGGTTTCTAGGACTAAAGTCCCGAAAACCCCATCAAGGTTCTTTGCCTCTTACCCTATAGGTTGTGAGGAAGCGCCAGTTATCCTATAATGGGGGACAGCAACATGGAGCAAGTAATGAAAGCCCAAGCATTTCAAACGCTCTGGTGGGAAACCGGGCCAGATATGCCGCGCGGCGCATTGCGGATGATCGATCAATCGCGCCTGCCCGATGACGTGCGCATCCTCGCCTGCCAGACGGCAGAAGAGGTCGCCGAGGCGATAGTCACGCTCAAGGTGCGCGGCGCGCCTGCCATTGGCGTCGCGGCGGGCTATGGCATGGCGCTGGGCTTGCTCAGCGCGCCACCGGAGGCGCTGGCGAGCGCCGAGGCTGCCCTGGCGCGCGTCGATAGCATCGCTGATCTGCTGCGCCGCACGCGCCCGACGGCGGTCAACCTGCCCTGGGCGCTGGAACGCATGCGCGCCAGCGCGGCGGGCGCGGCGCCACGACATACAAAGGGATGCCATGCTCTCGCGCCAGTATTGCCAGGCCATACGAGCCGATCTTGTTGGCGACTACGCCGTTGGCGGCGATGCGGTCCGCGCCGACAAAGACGGCTTTGATGCCCGCCGAGCGCATCATGTGCGCGGCCATATTGTCGGTGATGAGCGTCAGCGGAATGCCCTGCTGGCGCAGTTCCCAGG
>JBJKSJ010000314.1:0-7280 GCA_046704085.1 Ktedonobacterales bacterium
CGATCCTGATTTTGCCTCCGCGCCTGCGGCTGGCCCGATCGCCGCGGTCGTCGCCTACTACCCGCCGATGCGGCTCGTCGCGGGCCGGGCGATGCCCGACATGAGCGCGGGGCCTCCCAGTCGGGAGGCATTTCTGGCGATTCGAGGCGCCGACGGGTCGATCCCGGCGGCGATGCTCCTGGGACCAACGGGGACTGATGAAGCGGCGGCGGCAGCAAGCCCGATCACGTACCTCACCGAGGCATTTCCTCCCACGATCCTCTTCCACGGCACCGCTGACATGCTGGTGGCGCCCATCGCCGCGCTCAACCTGCACCACACGTTGCTGGACGTCGGAGTGCCCGCTGAAGTCCACCTCATCGCAGGCGCAAACCATGCATTCGAGACGACGCCCAGCCTCGGCGAGGTCTGCGTTGCCGCCGTGACCTCCTTCCTCTCCCGCTACGTCATCGATCCGCAAGGCTTCGCCGAAGAGGTCCTGCGCACCAATCCGCTGGCGGCTATGGCCGCTATGAGGCAAGGCTAAGCATTTTGTATTGGTTGCATCGAAGCAGAGGCAATGAGGGAGACCGATCATCCCTCCAATTGAGTGTGAGTGTGAGCAACCGCATCAGCACATCCGCCGATGCGCACACAGGAGATCAGCGATGACACAAACTGAGCAGACCAGCGCCGGGCAAGAGCGCAGCGCAATCCAGTGGAGCTATGTCAGTGGCACCAGCGACAAACCCTTGCTGGGCATCCCTATTGGCGATGCTTTCGACCAGACCGTCGCCCGCTTTCCCGACCGAGAGGCGCTCGTTTCCCGCCACCAGCAACTCCGCTATACGTGGTCCCAACTGCGTGATGAGGTAGACCGCTGCGCGAGGGGCTTGCTGGCGTTGGGGATTCAGAAGGGGCAGCGCGTAGGCATCTGGGCGCCCAACCGCGCCGAGTGGACGATCACCCAGTTTGCCACCGCAAAGATTGGCGCGATTCTGGTCAACATCAACCCGGCCTATCGCTTGCATGAACTGGAGTACTGTTTGAATCAATCGGGCTGCTATGCGCTCGTACTCTCGCCTAACTTCCGCGCCACCAACTACCTCGAGATGTTACAAACACTCGCTCCAGAACTGGAGCGCAGCCAGCCGGGGCAGCTTGACGCGCGACGCCTGCCTCATCTGCATCAGGTCATTCGCATGGGTGAGGACCACACCCCTGGCATGTGGACCTGGGGCGAGGTCATGACCAGGGCTAGCGAGGTCACACCCGCGCAACTGGCCGAGCGCCAGGCTGATCAGGAGTTCGACGACCCCATCAACATCCAGTACACCAGCGGCACCACCGGCAATCCCAAGGGAGCCACACTCAGCCATCACAACATTCTCAACAATGGCTATTTCGTCGCCGAATTACAAGGACTTACCGAGCAAGACCGTCTTTGCATTCCCGTTCCGCTGTACCATTGTTTTGGGATGGTCATGGGCAATCTCGGCTGCGTGACGCATGGGGCAACTATGATCTATCCTGCCGAGGCGTTCGAGCCAGGCGCGGTCCTTGAAACAGTGGAGGCCGAGCGCTGTACCTCGCTATATGGCGTGCCAACCATGTTTATCGGCGAACTGGGCTATGCGGATTTCAAGAAATACGATCTCAGTTCTCTACGCACCGGGGTCATGGCTGGCTCACCCTGCCCGGTCCAGGTGATGCGGCAGGTGATCGACCTGATGAACATGAAAGATGTCGAGATTTGCTACGGCATGACGGAAACCAGCCCGGTCTCCTTCCAGACCCATCTGGATGACCCCATCGCCAAGCGCGTGGGTACCGTCGGCCAAATTCATCCCCATGTTGAGGTCAAAATTGTTGACCCGGCAACTGGCAAGATCACGCCACGCGGTCAGCCCGGAGAACTCCTGACACGGGGCTACTCGGTCATGCTGGGCTATTGGGACAATGAAGACGCCACGCGCAAAGCCATCGACGCGGCCCGCTGGATGCACACCGGCGACCTCGCCACGATGGATGATGACGGCTATGTCAATATCGTTGGCCGCATCAAGGATATGGTCATTCGTGGTGGCGAGAATATTTATCCCCGCGAGATCGAGGAGTTTCTCTACACCAACGCCAAGGTCGCTGATGTCCAGGTCATTGGCATCCCAGATGCCAAATATGGCGAAGAATTGATGGCCTGGGTCAAACTCAAGGAAGGCCAGACGGCCACGCCGGAGGAATTGATTGATTTCTGTCGCGGCCAGATTGCCACCTACAAGATTCCGCGCTATTGGAAATTTGTCGATGGCTTCCCCATGACCGTCACCGGCAAGATCCAGAAATTTATCATGCGACAGCAGGCCATTGAGGAACTGGGGCTCCAGAGCGCCGCTGCGATTGAGACTGCTTGAGTGTTCTCCTGGGCGTGCTTTCATGGTGCGTACGCATGCTACGAAAGCACGCCAACTCCGCGCCCCAAAGCCCCTGCGATTGATCCAGAGGTGGAGGGCATGGGTTTATACTAAGGCTCCTTCTTGAAGCCTGCTCACCGGAAGACCACACTGGGTGAAGGAGACAAAAGCAGATGGACTTTACCCTCAGTGCCGAGCAACAAACGATTCGCGCTACCTGCAAGGAATTTGCTGAACAAGAAATTAAGCCTCTTGCTGAGCAAATGGATGCGACCGGGCAATTTCCCTATGAGCTGATCCGTCACATGGGCGAATTAGGCTTGCTGGGGTTACCTTTCCCTGAAGAGTATGGCGGGGCTGGGGCTGATTACTTGGCCTATTGTCTTGCTCTCGAAGAGATTTCGCGCGGGGATGTTTCCGTTGGCATTACCATGGAGGCCCATACCTCTCTGGGGGCCACCCCTTTTTTCCTCTTTGGCAGTCAAGAACAGCGAGAACGATTTCTCCCTCCTCTCGCCCGAGGCGAACAATTATGGGCCTTTGGCCTGACAGAGCCAGAAGCTGGCTCTGACGCTGGTGGCACGCAGACGCGTGCGATGCTCAAAGATGGGCAATGGCAGATCAACGGCGCAAAGGCTTTCATCACGAATGCCGGCACCGACATCACTGGTGGCGTGACCATCACGGCAGTCACCGGGAGTAGAACTGATGGGCACAAAGAGATTACGAACTTCATCGTGCCCAAAGGAACTGCTGGGTATCGTATTGGCGCTCCCTACAAAAAGATGGCCTGGAAAGCCTCAGATACACGCCCGCTCTTCTTTGATGATTGCATGCTTCCAGAAGGGAATGTCCTGGGACAGCGCGGGGATGGCTTCAAGCAGTTCATGACCATTCTTGATGCTGGTCGTATCGCCATTGCAGCACTCTCTGTGGGGCTGGCCCAGGCCTGCCTGGATGAAGCGTTGAGCTATGCCCAGCAGCGCAAACAGTTTGGTCAATCCATCAGTACATTTCAAGCCATTCAATTTAAGCTTGCTGATATGGCCCTGGAGATTGAACTGGCGCGCTTGATGTACTACAAGGCTGCATGGCTCTACATGCAAGACAAGCCGTTCTCACAGGCGGCCTCAATGGCTAAGCTCTTCGCCTCAGAAACCGCCAAACGTGCGGCGGACCAGGCGGTCCAGATTCACGGGGGATACGGGTTCATGGATGAGTATCCCGTCTCACGCTACTGGCGCAGTGTCAAAATCAATGAGATTGGTGAAGGAACCAGTGAGGTGCAACGCCTCATCATCGCCAAACACCTGGGCTGTTAAGACTTGAACGAGGAGATCATTTCTTCTGTAAGCACCTCCCCGAAGTCTTCGCCGAGGCATCACCAAGCCCCTTGTGGGATGCGATAGAAACAGAGGCAGGTGTCAAGCATCCTAATCCCTTAAATGGGATGGGCTTGTCCCTCTCTGCCAGGCAGAGGAGACGAAAGGTCGCTTGACGACGGCCCACCAGCCAAAGTTGTGCCGAGGCTGGCAAGGTGTTTGTTGCGGATGTTGTAACTCGCATTGAGGTCCGCATTCAAGGTGTAGCCACACTGGCGACAGGAGAAGAGCGCTTGCGAACGACGATTGTTGCGGGGCTTGATACCCACAGGCAGAGCAGGTCTGACTCGTGTGGCGTGGGTCAATGGTAACCACACGCTGTCCACGCTCCTCGGCCTTGTAGGTGATGAAGCCTTTCAGTTGAGCAAAGCTCCAACTGTGCAACCGTCGTTGCAGCTTGCCCTGGCGCTGCTTGACGCGACTACGAATGTGCGTCAGGTGCTCCAGCACATTCGTGGCGCCAGCAGGGCTGCTCTGGACGATGTGCTTGCTCAATACGTGGTCACAGTCCCGGTGGAAGCGCAGGTGCTTGCCACTCAGCTTTTTCAAGTGGCGTTTGGCAGACTTCGTTCCTTGATAAAGACATGCAAAAGCAAATTTGCCTTTGCGGTAAACCAGATCAGCCGTCGCGGTGGGTGCGCCCAGATACTTCGGGGCATAGGCGGGAATCGTGAAGAGCACCATCATGCGCCCAGCGGTGGTGGACAGATTGACCTGTTCCTTGGCCCAATTGACCGTGTAGGTATGCAGATTATAGCGGGCGGGGCGGGACAGAGCTTCGCGTGGGGCTGGCTCACCTGCTTGCCCTTGGCCTTCAAAGCGAAGGCGCTCTTGACAGCTTCTGTGGCCTTGACGCGGGCCTGAATCAGCAAGTCACTCACCAGACCGGGGCAGGCGACTTTCGTGTCAAGGTAGGTCAGGTGATGCAGGCGCACCTCGTTCTTTTCTTCCTGCTGCCAGCCCGTCTCGCAGACCACATTGAATGCGGTGGTGAAGTGCTGAAGCGTTTCCAGCAGGGGCACGTATCAAAACACCGCTTCCTGTGCAGGTGCCAGCAACTGCTGTGATTCGTCCGTCGATGACCTGTGTGAGGATGAGCGAGCTTTTCGATCCAACCAGGGCACTGAAATCGACGCGCCCGGTCGATACTTGACCCGAAGCAGCAGCGGAGCAGGAGGACCTGATTTGCGACTCAGCGAGAAACTCCAGGTGATCTCTCGAGTCGAGTCGTTGTTCAGGAGTGGAAGGATGTGGCTCTTGAAGTGGAGAGAAAGGGTATAATGAGCTGGCACTCTCAACCAGGCATGCTTTTGCCAGCAAAACAACGCTCGATGGGGACACTAGCTCATAGCTGTTTGGCTCGTCCGCGAAAAAGGTGAATCAGCAAAAAGAGTGAGCGAGAGGCAATCAACCTTTTGGACCATGTTTAAGCATTTTTCACGAGCTAGCGGGACGAAGCAGCTCGTGCTGGAACTACCAGAAAGAGGGACTAACACATGGAGGAACTATTGGACCTCTCCAGGTCCTGGGTCAGGGAGCATGCTGGCGGGAGTGCCGAGCACCTGCTCAAAGCCGAAGCCTGGTTGAGACGCCTGCACCCCGACGCGTCACCGGCGATGCTTCTGGCGACACTGACCCATGATATGGAACGCGCCTTTCCCGGACCAGACAGCCCCAGGCAGGATCCGGCTCGTGGACCAGACGATCCGGTGTATCTGAAGGCGCATCAGGAACGCTCCGCACGCATCGTCGCGGACTTTCTCCAGGCACAACAGGTGTCTCGCACGCTGGTGGACGAGGTGGCCCGCCTGATCTGCGCCCACGAGGTGGGAGGGTGGCCAGAGGCCGATTGGGTGCAGGCGGCCGATAGTCTCAGCTTCCTGGAAGTCAATATCGATCCGTTCCTGAAGATGCTTGACGAAGCTCAGGGAGGCTGGACGCTGGAGGCGGTCCGGGCCAAGTTCGCGTGGATGTTCACTCGCATCCAGGTTCCCCAAGCGTGGGAATGGGCGAGGCCCCTCTACGAGGTGGCGCTGGAGCAACTCCACCAGAAAGAAGAAGCCATGGGACGCTTGGGTCCTCAGGTGGCACCCTGAAGAATGGCTTCTCACGATGTGTGGTCCAGTGCCCCTTCCGCACTTCCTGGGTAAGTGCTCCTGCTCGCTGGTCGGCGTTACAGCACTCAGCAGCCAAGACGGCTTGATACCTGATGCTGACGAGCGGCTCTGGGAGAGTCTGCTCGACTTTGCCGCCAGCCACCAAGAGGACGCTGTACTATCCACCTGCAAGGACGGTACGGAAATACAGGTAGAGGTGCCGCATACGAAAATCCCACCAGACTGGCACCTCCGCGCCGTGCGGGGTGTTCGTCTGCGCGCGTTTATGCGTTGAGCATGAGTTTCAGCTTGTCTTTGCCAAAGCGGTACATTTCCGCTTCCGAAAACGGATACTTTGACTGCTTGTTTCTGAACACGAGAATCGGCAAAGCAACCATGAGAGCCGCCGCCACAAACGTCGCAATCACGCCGAAGATATAATCCCCGGTATGGGCCAGCCCGTGTGCCGTCACATACCAGAGATAGTAAATCCCGATCGGCATATGCAGGAACACCACCGACGCCAGACCCGGATTATAGAGACTTTTCATCCGGACGTTAATCAGGAGGCCGTGAACGATGAGTTGGAGCATCCCAAACAGCACCTGGGCAATGCCCAGCCAGATGACATTCGGCAACAAGATTGCGGCGAGGTAGAACGGATACGCCAAAAAGACGTTGACAATCAAGCATTGATTGGCGTTGAGCGGATAGCGTTCGGGGACTGCACGCTCGCCGAGTACGCTGATATTGAAGATGCCGGGGAACCCGCCTGGCAGGGCGTATTCCTCCAACTGATGAATCAGCAGCGCCATAAAGCTGTAAATCAACACCACCTGGATCTGGCTGACAGTATTGCCCCAAAATCCCATGATAAATGCGAGCGCGACAAATAACACGCCGCCAAAGTAGTACCAGGTATGTCGGTAGAATTGCATCTCGAACACTCACTTTTGTTTCTGCAACGATCAGACAACTGTTGTATGATGAATTATAGACGATGCTTCAGCTTTATCAAGCAACAGATGCGGCTGTTTTGTCGGAAAGGCGAGGGATGGGTCCATGAAAAAGCAACCGGAAATCACCGCCGCTACCAGAAAAGCGTTCGTGGACGCCTTTTGTGTGCTTGTCCAGTCCCGGCTAGAATAGATAGAGAGTAAGCTCAGGGAAGCAAGAACGCAGAGAGGTATGGGACACGCTGGAGGCCAACCGCAAACCGTATTCTGCCGAAACGGGCGCACCCGTTGGGTCGGCCCACCGGCCCCGCGCCCACACGCCAGGTGGCCCGTGCCCTGGGGCTGGCCCGTGGCAGTGGCGATTGAGCAGTGGCACGAACTGGATGCACCCCAGGGCCAGCGCAAGCAGGCCGTCTTGTTGGGCATGGGCAAGCCGCGGGTGCAGCGGGTGATGCC
>JBJKSJ010000315.1:0-9278 GCA_046704085.1 Ktedonobacterales bacterium
AGGCAGCATGGCTGTTGCGGTGGTGATCGCCAGGTTGAGCGGCGAGCCGGTGAGTCGGAAAACCAGCAGCGGCAGGGCAAATTGGGTGAAAGAACTCCCCAGGTTGGAGATCGTTTCCCCGCTCCAGTACTTCCAGAAATCAAGGTTGATCTGCCGCTGCGGCGGGGGCGTACTGGTCGTTTCGATAGACATGCAACCTCCTATTTTGCCTCCGCGCTGCCTTGCGACGCGGGCATGGGGCGTTCGCTAACCGCGCATTACACCAGTATATCGGTGACGGATGTATCCGTCACCGATAGAGTAACCAGAATAGCAGTAGTTGTCAAGGCAGCCAGAGCGATCTGCTTACACTCCTACCACCTGGGCTTCTGGCTGAGCCTGGGGCGGCGCCAACTCGGCGGGTTGGGCGCCGCTGATGGCCGAGCCAGCGGGATGGCGCTCGCGGGCGCGCGAGCCGAAGCCGACGATGCCGATCAGGCTGATGAGCAGGCCCATGCAGACGAACGTAACTGGAGCGCCGAAGCGCGCCGCCAGGACGGTCCCCAGCGCCGCGCCCAGCGGAGTCATCACCCCGCTGATCGTCCAGAAGGCGGAGGTGACGCGGCCCAGCAGAGCGCCAGGGGTAATCTCCTGGCGCAGCGACATCGAATTGATGCCCATGACCATGCTGGCAAGCTGAAAGAGCGTCGCCAGAGCCACCAGCGCGTAGAGGTTGGGCACGAGGCCGATGGCAAGCAAAGGGATGCCCGTGAGGATGACGGCGCTCAGGTAGGTTGGGCCAAAGCCCAGCCGTTTGCGGAAGAGGCCCGCGCCCAGCGAGCCAATGATCGCGCCGATGCTGCTGGCGGCGAAGACGAAGCCAATCGCTGTGCCGCCTTGATGCAGGTCCGTTTTGATGTGAAAGATAAAGAGGTCCAGCGCGGCTCCGGTTGCCAGGCCGTAGGCCAGCAGGATGACCGTGACGGCGCGCAGGACTGGCTGGTCGAAGAGGAAGCGCACGCCCACCAGCAGGTTGCTCGCGCCGTGCTGTTCGGTCCTGGCCTCGGCTTCGACGGGCGCGGGGCGCAGGCGCACGAAGAGCAAGGAGAGCGCGGAGATGGCAAAGGCTGCCGTCTGGGCGCTGAGGGCAATGGCGGGACCAAAACGCTCGACGGCCACGCCGCCAAGCAGTGGGCCGATCATCGCGGTGATTGCCATGCTGGCGTTGATGTAGCCATTGGCGGTGATGATCTGGTCTTTGTCGGCCAGGTTGGCGACGGTGGTCACGAAGCCGACCTGGAAGATCATGCCGAGGATCGAACCGGCGGCGGTGACGACATAGATCAGCCAGACCTGTGGCCCGACGGTCAGCCAGACGAGCGGGATGCTGGCGAAGATGAGCGCGCGGCCCGCGTCGCAGGCGATCATCACCAGGCGGCGGTTGAAGCTATCGATGATCTGTCCGGCAAAGAGGCCGGCGACTAACTGGCTGATGGTGAAGGTGGCCGTGACGAGGCCCATCTGCACGACCTGGCCGGTGGCCTGGAAGACGAGCAGGGGCATGGCGATCAGGGCGAACATATTGCCCAGCGAGGCGAGGGTTTGCCCGCCCCAGAAGATGGTGAAGGAGCGATTGCGCAGCAGGGGGATCGTCGGTTGGGCTGGCTGGCGCGCGGCAAGCTGCGGCGCCTCTGCCGAGGCGGGGGCGAAGAGGCGGCCAGAGGGATGACGGCGGTCCATGTAGTTCTTCCTCGCTTCCTGAAAACGTCGCTTGATTATTTTGGCAATGTCTCCTTGATTTTATAACAGATTTCATTGAAAAAGTCAATGGTATTTTTAAGATTATTGAAATGCTATGCCCAGGGCAGATTGCCAGGCCAGCGGGCGCGCGCCTGCCGACAGGCGAAAAAGGACCGGGGGCGTTCGCGTGTTTCGCGTGCCCCCGGTCCGCAAGTCTTGTGGCTGATGTTTATGCTCTAGGGATCACCAGGCCAGGCGACGGACGAGATGGGCACAGAGCGACCTGCGCCGGAAGGCGCAGTGCCCCGCGAATCGGCAAAGCTGAAGCGCAACGTCGGCGATATGCTCATCAGGTCCATCTCCTTTCTTTCTGCTCAGGTGTCTCTAGTATAGGGCAGAGAAGGGCGAAAGTCAAGGGCTTGTAACATGGCCTCAAGGTTGCTACAATACGCACAGTGGGCGCGCCGAGCGCCTGATCCGGCAGCAGTCCCTGGTTTGTGGCAAACAGGAAGGTAATGGACATGCGAAAGAAAGCCCTCATCCTTTTCTCCGCGCTCTTGCTCTTCACGATGGCGGCGTGCCAGCTTCCCACCAGTCCAAGCAGCAACAGCACCAATGCGCCAAGCGGCCCCATTGCCAGTTCCAACCTGAACCCCAATGACCCCAATTTTCATGGCTGCCCGGCGCAAGGCGATGGCGGCGATCCAGTCTTGAATACCCTGAAGAACCGCACGGACGAGGGCAACTGGACGAACGTCGCGCTCTCTGATCTGCTGGCGCTGACCTGGCCGACCAGCGCGCAAAGGCAGCCGCAGGGTTCCCTGTCCTCCAGTGATCGGGCAGCGATTGATCAATACGAGGGCGCGGCGGTTGAGACGACCGGCTACATCCTGGATTACAAACACGAGGGCACAGAATCAACCAACTGCCATTCCTCCACGTACCGCGACTATCATGTCTGGTTGGCCGTGAATGCCTCGGATTCTAAGGCTCAATCTATCGTGATTGAGATTGCCCCGCGTGTGCTGGATATGCGTCCAGGCTGGCTCAATGCCTTGAATTCACTCAAGGGGGCGCATGTGCGCATACGCGGCTGGCTGCTCTTTGATGAGGAGCATCCAGAGCAGCTAGGGCAGACGCGCAAGACGCTCTGGGAAATTCACCCGATTGTCCACATCGAGATCGATAAGGGCGGCGGCAACTGGGTCAGCGTCGATAACTGATGCCAACCTGGCGCGCGCCAGAAAGGAGCCAGGGGTCATGCCTGAAGGCGCTAATAATGAGCCAGAGATGATGCTGAAATCTGCTGATGTGGCCGTGCGCCTGACCATCGAGGGCGAGGATGCGCCAGCCCATGATTACGCCCAACTGGCGACGGAGATTGCCCGGCGGGTTATCGAGCTTGGCATTGCCGCCTATCGCAAAGAGGGGCCGTTCAGCGTCCAGATGACCTCTGTGAAGGTGCTGGAAGGCTCGGCGGGCGAAGAGGCTGGCGGTTAAAACCGCCTGCGTCTTCTTGACGCTCCGGGGTGTTGTGGAGTAAGCTCAGGGTGTGATGAATCAACAACAACCATCTGGCGCGCAGCCCACGCCAGTCTGGCAATGCAGCAATGCTGCCTGCCGGGCCAGTTTTGCCACTCCGGCGCAGCAGTGCCTGACCTGTGGGGCGCTGCTGACCGGAACGCTGCTCAGCGAGCGTTTTCGCATCGAGGCGCTGCTGGGGCGCGGCGGCATGGGCGCGGTCTATCGCGCCAGCGATCTGGCGCTGCGACGCCAGGTGGCGGTCAAGGTGCTGGCGCCCGGCGCCGGGCTGGCGGGCGACGACCCGCAAGAACTGCGCGCGCGCTTCTTCCGCGAGGCGCGTGTGGCCGCGCAACTTGACCACTCCAATATTGTGCCGGTGCTGCATTTCGGTATTGACGGGCCGCTGGCTTATCTGGTGATGCCGCTGCTGGCCGGGGGCACGCTTACCAAACGCATCCGTGTCAGGCAGGGGAGCGATCCGGCGCTGGTGGCTGGCTGGCTGCGCCAGATTGCCGCCGCGCTGGATTTTGCGCACCAGCGCCCGCAGCCGATTGTCCACCGCGATGTGAAGCCCAGCAATCTGCTCTTTCACGAGGATGGGCGGCTCTGCCTGGCGGATTTTGGCATTGCGCGCGTGGTGGCCGGGAGCGAATCCAGGGATTCGGCGCAACTGACGCGGGCAGGCGTGGTGCTGGGCAGCCTTTCGTACATGGCGCCCGAACAGATCAACGGGCGCGCCGTGCCGGCCAGCGATCAATACAGCGCGGGCGTGCTGCTCTATGAGCTACTGACGGGTGTGCTGCCCTTTGAGGCGCAAGATAACTACGCGCTGATTGTGCAGCACGTCAGCGCGGCGCCGCCGCTGCCCAGCGAATACGTGCCGGGTCTGCCGCCGGGGGTGGACGCGGTGGTGATGCGGGCGCTGGCGAAGCAGCCAGAAGATCGTTTCCCGACGGTGACGGCGCTGGCCGATGCCTTTGAGCAGGCGCTGAGCGGCGCGCCGACGACGCGGCTGGCGGGGCGGGCGCCCCAGGCGCGCAGCACGCTGCCCATTGCGCTGCGCCCAACCTTTGCGCTGGGCGATGTCCAGCAGCAGGCGGCATTTGCGCGCATCGATGACCCACGAGGCGACCTGCCCACCCAGGCGGCAACGCGGCTCCGGGCGCCTGTGGGCGCGCCGTCCGCCTTCCAGGGCACGCAGATCATGGCGCCGCACCAGCCGCCCCCCGCGCCGCCACGCCGCAGGCGCTGGCCGCTCTTTGTCTTCGGCGGGCTGGCCGCCCTCCTGCTCTGTGTGGTTGCCCTGGCCGGACTCAAGGCGCTCGGCCAGACGGCCCGAAACGCTGCCTCGGCGACGGTGACGGCGACCGCGCAGCAGCCCTCGCCCACGCAGACGGAAGCGCAGCACTACGAGGCGCTGCTGGCGGCTGCCGAACAGCGCAGCACGGTCCTTCAGGACGAACTGCTCAAAAAGAGCCATAAACCAGGCTGGCACGTCACCTCACCAGGGCAGTTTGAGAGTGAGGGGCTGCGCCTGCCAACCCGCGTAGGTGGCGCCGGGGGTGATGGTGGTGGGGGTGATGGCAGTAACGGCGCAACGTCGGTCAATGCAACGATTGGGCAGATACTCACGCCTTGCGATGTTGAGGTCGATGTCACTGTTACCAGCACGACGGTTGGCTATGGCTTTGGCTTTCTCTCCCTCGATCCGCCCAGCCATCTGTTGTTTTTGAATGCTGCTGGATACTACGCGGCGGCGCTCATCTATGGTCAGAAAGACAACCCAACACCACAATTGTTGCAAGATACTGATCTGGCGTTGAATCCGGGCACGACCTACGCGATGGAGATCATTATTCAGGACAATCAATTTCTGATCTTTCGCGATCACCATTTCATCGCCGCTGCGCCCTTTTCGATTCAATTTGCCCATTCAGCCATCTTCGCCCTCGCCAGTACGATAGATAACAATAATCCGCCGGCCAGCGTGACCTTCAAAAACCTGACGATCTATCCTCTCGCGTAAAGGAGACAGGGCCGATGCCTGAGACGGAGCCGTCTGCGCGCCCGCACACGCCGTCAGCCGCAGCGCCTGAGCGCGAGGCGCCAGGGGACGCTGCGGGCGAGCGCGCCGGGTCGCTGGGCGATGAAGAACTGGCCTGCTGGGTGGCCTTTACGCGCGTGCGCGGCATCGGCCCGATGCGCTTTGGGCGACTGCTCAACTCCTTTGGCTCCGCTGCCGCTGCCTGGCGCGCCGGGCGCGCTGATCTGCTGGCCGCCGGGCTGGACGCCAGGGCGATTGACGCGCTGCTGGAGGAGCGGGCCAGAGTCCCGTCTCCCCTGGCGGAACTGGAGGCGCTGGAGCGCCAGGGTGTGCGGGCGATCCCTCAATCCGACCCCGACTACCCCGCGCTCCTGCGCGAAATCTATCTGCCACCCGTTCTGCTTTATGTGCGCCGCACGCTCAGGCTCGCCGACGCCTGGGCTGTCGCCATCGTGGGCACACGCCGGGCGACCACCTATGGACATCAGGTGACTGAACAACTGGCGCGTGGGCTGGCGAGCAGCAACGTGACGGTTATCAGCGGACTGGCGCGGGGGATCGATACGGCGGCGCATAAAGCGGCGCTGGCTGTCTCTGGTGGGCGCACCATTGCCGTGCTGGGCTGCGGGGTGGACATCATCTATCCCCCGGAAAATGCCAAACTGGCGGCGCGCCTCTGCGAGCAGGGGGCGCTGGTTTCGGAGTTTCCAATGGGCACGCAGCCAGAAGCGGGCAACTTTCCGGCGCGCAATCGCATCATTAGCGGCCTCGCGCTAGGAGTAGTGGTCGTCGAAGCGCCCCAGCCCAGCGGCGCGCTGATTACGGCGCGCTTTGCGCTGGAGCAAAACCGCGAGGTCTTCGCCGTCCCCGGCCACATCTACAGCAAGGGCAGCGAGGGCACGAATCGGCTGATTCAGGCCGGGGCGAAGCTGGTCATGGGCGTGGAGGATATTCTGGCCGAGTTGCGGCTCCAGCAGGCTCCGCAGCAGCAAGAGATGCGCGAACTGCTGCCCGCGACGGGTATCGAGGGCGCGCTGCTGACGCTGCTGGCCGCCGCGCCGGAGCCGCTGCACATCGACGAACTCTGTCGCGCCTCTGGCCTGCCTGCGGCTGAAGTCACCAGCGCGCTGCTGATGATGAGCCTGAAAGGCATGGTGCAGGACGTGGGCAGTTCAACCTACGCGCTGGCGCGGTAGGCGCTGTGCCTTTGTGTTGAGCCAGGAGACCCACTCTGCCAGCAAAGTTGCGCCCGCCATATCACGCGCGAATGCCCAGGTGCAGGATGCGTCCGCCGGTCTGGTTGACTGGATTGATGCTCATGCCAATCACAATGCCTGCTTCGGGCGCGGTACATCGCCGCATAAGTCTCAGCCCGCCACTATCCGCTTGACCAGCCGCTCGGCCATTGCGATGCTGTAGTTCTGGCCGCGATCCTGGGGATAGACCTGGAACATGTTGGCGAGCCAGAGGTTGGGCAGCGGCGTCTCGTGCGGCGGGATGTGCGCCGGGAAGTCGCGGGTGACGATGGGCTGGGCAAAGGGCGCGGCAAACATCCACGACTCTGTGACCCAATCGGGGCTGAAGCGGGGATTGATGCGCTTGAGGTGCGGCAGATAGCTCGCCAGCACCTCTTCTTTGCTCTGCTTGAAGAGCGGATGCGTCATCGGCAGATAGTTGCCCAGGTAGAGCAGATGCCGCCCGCCATAATCGGACGTGGGCAGCATATTAGTATGCTCCACCGCCGCGAGGAAGGGATAGCCCCGGTCGGTGAATTGCAGCCAGTAGACATCGCTGAGGGATTGATTCAGCGCCAGGATCAGGCAGTGCGCGCCATAGGCCAGCCCCCAATCGTATTTGTCGCGGAAGTCCTGGGGCAGTTCGGGAATCAGCCGGAAGGTGAGGCGCGTGGGCAGCGTGGAGATCACGCGATCATAGGCTTCTTCTTGCGGCGCGGCCTCTGGCGCTGGCTTGCTGGTGACACGCCAGCCGCAGGCGCCTGAAGACGCGCCTTGAGGCTGCGCCACAAAGGCTGCCTGCGCAGCCTGGGAAACGCCTGCATCCGTTGCCAGCCGCGCATTCAGTACCTCGCAGCCCAGGCGCACTTCGCCGCCGCGCGCGAGAATCTCGCGCACCAGCGCGTCATACAACTGCTGGAAGCCGCCGCGCAGATAGCCCAGGCTGAAGGAGCGGCAGTGCAGCCGCGACCACATCCAGGCCATGCTGATCTGCGGATAATACTCGCCAAACTTGGATTCCAGAATGGGCTGCCAGACCAGTTCATAGGGGCGCTTGCCCATCCAGCGGGCCATCCACTCGGCGGCGGTGACGCGCTCAAAGGGCGCGTGGCTGCGGCGCAGCTTCAGAGACGCGCCCACCGCGCCCAGGCGCGCGCGGTCAAAGAACGAGAGCGGCGTAAAATGCAGGAGAATATCCAGCGGGCTGAAATTGTAGGCTGTGCCATTGACCATTGAACTGGTTTTGGGCGCGTGCCATTCCAGGCGCTTGCCCAGGCCCAACTCGTTGAGCAAAGCAA
The DNA here is from genome assembly GCA_046704085.1 of Ktedonobacterales bacterium. Classification (GTDB taxonomy): domain Bacteria; phylum Chloroflexota; class Ktedonobacteria; order Ktedonobacterales; family DATBGS01; genus DATBHW01. The sequence continues at coordinate 7,821 of JBJKSJ010000315.1, forward strand.
TGATCGTTTTATCGGAACGGAAGAGATGGTGATAGAACTTTTCGAGATAGACATCTCCGATGGGAAAACCGGCGGCCAGACCGCCGGGCTGGCGCTCTTTCTCCATTACGACGACCTGCTCGCCCGCTTGCGCCAGCCGCAGAGCAAGCGTCAGTCCCAGCGCGCCGCCCCCTAAAATTGCCGTTCGCATGGTTCCTCATTTCGGCAAAGAATTTGCTGCATGCGCGGAGTATATCAGAGAGCGGGGCAGAACGTCGAGCAAGTTCCCTGGTCAGCCGTTTTCATCATTCCTTAACTTTGCTGGTGTATACTACGTACTAGAGTCAGAGGAAGCACTTGAGCAATGATAGCATCCTGCCCACGCAGTGGCAGGGAAGTTCTTGTGGAGAGTCAAGGTAGAACGCGCATGGCGATTTCATCCGAGCAGCCGCTGATAGCCCAGCCCGCCGCCTCACTCCCCTTTGATCTTGCCGGGCACATGCCGCTCTGGCGGCCCACGCCCACCTTCTGGCTGCGTCGCCTCTCCATCGCCTTCGCGCTGGTCTTGCTCGCGCTGGTCTATTTCATCACGCCCGCGCTGATGCGCGACGGGGCAGCGGTGCAAACCAGCGGGTTTGCCACGATAGATAATCAGTGCAGCCCCGACGTGAACGGCGTTGCGCTGGCGACAAGCTGTGCGCTGACCGTTCACTTTACGCAAGGCGGCGCTGAGCATACCGCCCGGCTGCAACGCGCGTCGCCCCTCCCCGACACACTCGATGCGGTGCTGATCACCTATCATCAGCGTTCGCTCCTGGGGTTCCCGATCTTCAGCCATCTGGTGGTGACGCGCATCGCCACGCCCGCTGGGCAGGTCTTCACCGACCAGGGAACAGCGATCATCGCCGACGCGCAGACGCAGCTTCCGGCAGGCATTCCCCAGGCCGTCGCGCTGGTGCTGCTGCTGGCCGGTCTGCTGACCTTCTTCTATCCCTGGCCGGTCTGGAAGGTGCGCGTGAATGCCGAGGTCGTGAGGATGCGCCGGGTCGAGGTGCGCAGTGGAGCGCGGCCCCCGACGCGGCGTTACCTGGCAACGCTGAAATGGCAGACCAATATCCACATGCAGCACGAGACGCCCATCCCCGGCAAGCTCTATCGTCGGCTGCGTGTCGGCAGTCACGCCATCCTCACCTATGAACACCTGCGGTCCGGGGTGTTTAAGCCGCTGCGCGTTCACCTCCCGCGCAGCCGCAAAGGCTGGCTGGAACCGGGCGTCGTGCAGATTGGCGCGCTGACTCCCTGGCGCTGGCGCTGGCTCTTCATTGGCCTGCTCTGGCTGGAGATTCCCCTCGCGCTCCTGCTGCTCTCCAGCATCAGTTGAAGCGATCAAAGCGGCCAGCACCTGGATCGGCCCGATTCTTGCTGCAAAGCATACGTGGCTGCCAGCCTTTTTGTAGCCAATACTCCTACCTTTTGTAC
>JBJKSJ010000316.1:0-7243 GCA_046704085.1 Ktedonobacterales bacterium
ATGGGAGACCGGCGCGAGGCTATCCATCTGGCCGAGGAACTGCTCTTTGATCCGGAGCGCCACGGGCTGTATGTGTTGCGCGCCCTCCTGCCCTGGCTCAGACGCGATGGTGGCCTGGACGCCGTCGCCCGCTGGGCCGAAGATTACCGGCGCCGCTACCGCCGATCTTCCGGTCGCGACCTGGCCGCTGACCATCCCGATCACGATCATCTCCTGCGCCAGGCACTGCTGTCGGAATAATGTGGTGGTGTTCCTGGCTACATATGCATCCCAGAGTGGGAAGCATGCTGCTATCTTAGGAATCGGACATCTCGGAAGTGTTGAAATCGTTCATAGGAAATGGCTTTATTTCCTATGAACGATTTCAACACCAAGAGCAGGAGTACCCTTTATATCAGTTGGCCTTGGTGCATCAAGGCCTTGAGCCTGTGCCAGGCACAGATGAGCCTTTTCCCCAGCGGCAAGGGGACTTTCGTGCGTTGACGCTTGCTCCCAGGTCAGGCTCCCACCTCTCCTTCCGGAGAGTCGCCAACTCCCCCTCCTATCCCCCCTTCGGGAGGAGGCACTCCACCGTCACACCAGATAGACTCTCCTTGGGAGAGTCTGCCGCTAAGAGCAGAAAGTGGTTCATTTTGGCTGAACAAGAGCCGCGGTTCCAGTAGCAAATGCCTCGAAACTAACGTATAGGTCATCAAAAGGCTGGTAGGGAGAGCGAATCCAGAGGGAGAGAAAAAGCTGGATTGACTTGTCAACAGTTAGCGACGTACCTGGAACCGCTTTTTGCACTGGCGCACGAAAGGACACAGAGATGGTATCCACTGCTGAACAGAAGCAAGCGTCCCCTTCTGTGAGCACCTACTTGCCCATCGAAGACTATGGCATCATTGGCGATCTGCACACCGTCGCCCTCGTGGGCAAAAATGGGTCGATTGACTGGTACTGTGTTCCCGCCTTCGATGCCCCCAGCGTCTTTGGCGCTCTGCTCGATGCCCAAAAAGGAGGCTCCTTCCAGATCGAGCCGCGTGGTGCGCCTGCGCAGAGTCGCAAGCAGCATTACCTACCGGATACCAATATCCTGGTGACTCGCTTTCTGACGGAAACCGGAGTGGGCGAAGTCACTGACTTCATGCCCATTCAACAGGCCACCCATCGGATCGACCGGCATGGCATCGTGCGCGCGGTCCATGTTGTGCATGGGTCGCTTACTTTTGACATGTCGTGTCGCCCCGCTTTTAACTATGCCCGCGATCCGCATACGGTTCACCGTCTGGAGCAAGGCCTGCTCTTTCAGAGCGCCAGCCTTAACCTTGGCCTCTTTTCCACGGTGCCTCTGCAGGAGGACGGCCAGGGTGGGGTGCAGGCTTCGTTTACGCTTGGGAACGATGAATGGGCCTATTTTGTGCTGGCCAGTGCGCAAGAGCCGGAGATGACGATGCTGGACTGGGTGAGTGAACGGTACCAGCAACTCTTATCTGCGACAAAGAGCTACTGGCGCGGCTGGCTCAAGCAGTGCCGTTACCAGGGCCGCTGGCGCGAAATGGTACGCCGTTCGGCCCTGACGTTGAAACTCTTGACCTACGCGCCAACGGGCGCAGTAGTCGCGGCCCCGACGACCAGCTTGCCAGAGGGCATGGGGGGCGAGCGCAATTGGGATTATCGCTTCACCTGGCTGCGCGATGCGGCGTTGACGCTGCAGAGTCTCACCTGGCTCGGCTTCGACGAAGAAGCCAACGCCTTCACCAATTGGGTCCTGGCCCGTTTGCTCCAACTCCAGCCCGACCACCCCATTCAACCGATGTTCACCCTTACCGGAGAGACGGATCTACCAGAGTTGACCCTTGACCACCTGGAGGGCTATCGCCAGAGCCGACCAGTCCGCATCGGCAATGGCGCGGCGAATCAGGTGCAGATGGATGTGTTTGGCGAATTGTTCGACGCGCTGTCCGTTTTAGTCCAGCGCAGGGGTCTCTACTACCGGGGATGGGAACAAATCAGGCGCACGATGGAGTGGCTGAGCCAACACTGGCAAACACCAGACAAGGGCATCTGGGAGGTGCGCGGAGGAGACCAGGCCTTTGTGCATTCGCGATTAATGTGCTGGGTGGCCTTTGATCGGGCCATCCGCGCGATGGAGAGCCAGGGGATGCCCGCTCCCCTGGAGCAATGGCGCCAGACTCGAGATGCCATCTACCAGGAGATTATGGACCAGGGCTGGAGTGAGGAAAAGCAGAGCTTTGTGCAGTATTATGGCAGCGACGCTATTGACGCGAGCGCGTTGTTGATCTCGCTGACCGGCTTTACCGCCCCGTCTGATCCGCGCATGCTCAGCACCCTGGATCGGATTCAGCAGGAACTGGCGCATGCGCCGCATGTCTACCGCTATCGCGTCGATCAGGCGGCAGATGATGGCCTCAAAGGAGGTGAAGGGACGTTTAGCATCTGCAGTTTCTGGTATATCGAAGCCCTGGCACGGGCAGGGCGTCTGGAGGAGGCGCGGGACTACCTGGAGCAGATGTTTACCTATGCCAACCATCTTGGGTTGTATTCCGAGGAGGTCGGTCCAACCGGGGAAGCGCTGGGGAACTTTCCGCAGGCGTTTACCCATCTGGCGTTGATCCGCGCCTGTTACGTGCTCAATGAAGCGCTGGGTGAGTGAGAACAACAGATGGCTGGAGACGCCCGTAGCGTTCAGGGAACAGGAAGGCAGAGATCGGGCACCCTGCCTTCCCTGTCAGGTTCATTTAAGGATATGCTTGTAGGGCGTGGGTGACTTGCGATCTTAGTCAGGCACTGTTTTCCTTCGAAGAAGGACTCCATGATGGCGAAGCGACCTGCTGTGAACGAGTGCTTCCTCGGGAGCGCGCAGGGCACTCTCGAATGGGGCGCTGGCTTCGGTACCCTGGTGGGGATCGTCGACGTTGACTTCGACACGCCGGAGCGGATCCCCAGGCTGGGCACCAAGCGGTTCCAAATGGCGTCGCGCCGGAAAGCAGTGGGGTGACATGATGGCGCATGGCGAAGCACACACCTGGCAGCCGGAGTTGATTCGGATCAAGCCGCTGCAACTTGTCGTCTCCTGGCTGCTTGCCGCGGCGGCGCTGGGATTGACCGCGGCGATCCTGCCTGGCGTGCACATCACGAACGCCGGCGGCGCTCTGCTCGTTGCCCTCGTGGTCGCTGCGTTGAACGCCGTACTGCCTCCCGTGTTCGCGGCGCTGCGGTTGCCGCTCACGCTCGTATTCGGGTTCCTGCTCGCGCTGGTACTGAACGCCCTCCTGCTGCAATTCGCAGCTGACGTCCTCGACAGCTTCACAGTCGACTCCTTCTGGTGGGCGCTGCTCGCGGCGCTGGTGTTGGCGGCCCTGATGGTCGTGCTCCGGGTTCTCTTCTCGGTGAACGACGACGAGACATACACGCTCCGGGTCGTCCGGCGTATCGCCCAGCGGCAAGGCGGCGCGACACACACAGGCGCTTCGGGAATCCTCTTCCTCGAGATCGACGGGCTGGCGCTGCCCATGCTGCGGCGGGCGATGCGCGACGGCAGCGCGCCGAACATGGCGCGCTGGCTCGCCGACCACACACACCAACTTCTCGAGTGGGAGCCCGATCTGTCGTCCCAGACGGGGGCGAGCCAGGCGGGTATTCTACTTGGCTCCAATTATGACATTCCTGCGTTCCGCTGGGTCGAGAAGGAGACAGGGACGCTGATGACGTGCTCGGCGCCAGAGGACTGCGCGCGGATCGAGCGCGAGCGCGCCACCGGGAAAGGGCTGCTCGTCGAGGGCGGGGCGAGCCGCGGCAACCTCCTGTCCGGCGAGGCCGAAGCCGTGATCCTCACGGTGAGCCGGATGGAAGAGGAGAAACGCGCCAATCCCGGCTATCGCGCGTTCTTCGCCAACGCCTTCAACGTGTCTCGGGCGCTCGTTCTGTTCGCGTGGGAGGTGCTGCTCGAGTGGACGGCGGCCATACGGGCGAAACGACGAGACGTCCGTCCACGGGGCGACCGCGGAGGCGTCTATCCGTTCATGCGCGGGGCGATGTGCGTGATCGTGCGCGACCTGATTGTCTATGGCGTCCTCACAGACATGATGCGCGGGCGACCGGCGATCTACGCGACCTTCTCGAGCTACGACGAGGTCGCACACCACTCCGGGCTGGAACGCGCCGACACGTTGGAAGCGCTGCGCAAGCTCGACCAGCAGTTCGGACGCATCGAGCGTGCGCGGCGCTACGCCCCGCGGCCATACGAGATCGTAGTGCTCTCCGACCACGGCCAGACCCAGGGCGCGACCTTCAAGCAGCGGAACGGGTACGACCTCAACGTACTGGTCGAGCAATCGGTTGAGACAGCCCACGTCGAGGCATACGCCGGCGGCGACGAGCAGCACCAGATGGTTGGCCTCGCAATCGGTGAGGCGACCGGCCGGACTGGGAAGTCGAAGAAGCGCTCGAAGAAAGATGTATCCGGCCGACCAGTGGTCGTGCTCGGCTCGGGCAACCTCGGCCTCATCTACCTGATGGAGAAGCCAAGCAGGATGACGCGCGAAGAGATCGACGCGCTCCACCCGCGCCTGATCCCGGCCCTGCGGTCGCACCCGCACGTTGGTTGGATCCTGGTCCGATCGGCACAGCGCGGCGCCGTCGTGCTTGGCCCGCGCGGGGAACACTACCTCGACGAGGGCCGAATCGAAGGCGAGAACCCGCTCATGGCCTTTTCGCCCAACGCGTCACGGCACCTGCTCCGAACCGACGGCTTCCCGCACGTCGCCGACATTATGGTCGGCAGCTTCTACAATCCCCAACTCGACGAGGGCTGCGCGTTCGAGGAACTTATCTCGTTCCACGGCGGAATCGGCGGCCCACAGACGCGGCCATTCATCCTTGCGCCCGTCTCGCTGCCATTGCCGAATGAGCCGATCGTAGGAGCCGAGCGAGTCCACGAGGTGCTCTGGGGCTGGCGGCGGTTGCTGAACGGCGTTAGCCCTGGTGCGCCTGACGCCGCCAAGCTGGTTCGTTCGACACCAGCGCCCACTTCATCAAGGCCGCTGGATAGCCCACCCAGGTTGGAGTCGCTATAGTTACCTTGTCCGTGTCACACCCAGGTACCAAATATCACCTCATCTCCGGGTAGGCGCCCCTCTCCAGGGGAAACTTATCGGATCCAGCACTACCTACAAAGAAGGGCGCCGTTGGTCCTCCCCATCGAGAGAGGGGACACCTCTTCTCTGAGCGGAGCGAGAGACTCCCCCTGCAGACTCACCTTTCGGAGGATGCGCAATCATGTGGTGTCCGCCTATGCTGCTAGAGAGGAGTAATTGCTGTGTCAGAGCAACTACAGCAAGGAAATCGTATGAGTAAAGAGCATGTCCTGGTTCTGGCTCGCTTCAACGATGAGGCCTCTGCCGATGAGGCGGTCGTTGCGCTGAAGGCCTGGGACAAGGCAAACATGCTGGTCAAGCTGGGTGGCATCGGCATACTGGTCAAGGATGAAAACGGGAAGATCAAGGAGTACAAACTGGGACAGAGTGAGGGCAAGAAGGGCGTGGGGATCGGCGCGCTCCTGGGAATCATTGCCGCCATCCCATCCGGAGGCCTCTCGCTGCTCGGTGGAGTAGCCTACGGCGCCGTCACGGGCGGAGCCGTCGGCTCCTTCTTCCACAACGGGTTCCATGAACTCTCCAAGGCAGATGCTGAGCGGATTGACCAGAATCTCAACGCGGGTCACGCGGTAGTGGGCGTCCTGGTCGAACCCGTTGATGCCGAGGCTGTGACCGCTCAAATCGTTAAGCATGGGGGTACACCAGAGACCCACGAACTCAGCGACGAGACCGTGCAAGAGGCGGAGCAGCAGACGGCGGGCGTGGCCAAGTCAGAACAGCCACCGCAAGGCCCAGCAGGGTGCCCAACGAGACCAGCACCAGGCCGAGGATCGACCACCAGGCCAGCGCCACCAGCGCGGTAATCACCAGCGACGCCAGCAGCACGGTCCCGGCGGCCTGCATCCTTTCTCGCTGCATCTGCTCCTTCCTCCTTGCCAGGTGGGCGAAGCGCTGCCTCACCCGCCGCTGGCTAGCGTCCTCGGCTGCGTAGCCAGGCCCACACCAGCTGTGTCCCGACCGTCTGGCCGACCCACACGCCCGCGTCCTCCACCCAGGTCACGGTGACCACCTGCTCGCCCACCAGCATGTAGTGCCTCTGCTGCGATTTCGCTTATCTCCTCTCTTCTGGGTCAAGCAGTCAGTTGTGGCTATCGAATTACCACCCAATGTCCCAACCATCTGGGCAAGGTCGATCGTCCGCTCGCCTCACTGTTCGATGAGCGCATTGATATCATGTGCCTGTTGTGCTTTCCAGCTCTTGAGATCATGTTGCTCTACGCTTTGCCGGGCGAGCTCTGCTTTCTGACGCCGTTCCTCCGCTGGCAGCGTGAGCGCCTTGTAGAGCGCCTCTGCCGTTTCCACCACGTCAGCAGGCGAGATGGGGAGAGCGGCCTCCTTCAATTGTTGGAAGGCTCCACAGGTGCGAGAAAGAATTAACACGCCGTTTCTTTGATTGACCAACTGTTCGCCTTTTCTACTTTTTCCGCTAGTCCTTCCTGCATTTCACTTGGTTCGCGTGCTGCTCTCTGGACGCAAAGACGCCACAGCTTATAGGTATCTTGCACATGATTGAGAGCGTCGCACCAGGCAGGATCAGGCTCGGCCAAACGAATTGGACGAATTCTGCCCGCTTTACCTCTTTGGCATACGCTGCCGATCTGCGCACCAACATAGCCAGTGAGCAGATGAGAGGCGCGTTATGAAGAGCGTAATTTTGACACTCCCCCGCATACATGCCGGGGGAGTCTTCCTTCAGCCAGCGAGCGTACCGGATGCCAGCGCTGGCGCCAGGCAGAGGTTCCTCTGTCCAGAAGCGATGTGTTCTGGCGAACCAGAACCCGTTCCCGCCTGCGCGGCGGTACGGAGAGCCAATGCTAAGATATTGCGGGCGGCATTGTGATCGCGGTCCAGCACCAGGCCACAAGCGGGGCAGACATGGGTACAGATGCTGAGCGACTTCCTAACCCGCTCGCCACAGCCGGAGCAATCCTGGCTGGTGAAGCGTGGGGAGACGGCTAACACCGGGACGTGGGCCATGGCGCCAGAGTAGCGCAGCCAACCAAGAAACAGCCCCCACGCCGCGTCGCTGATGCTCTTTGCCAGTGCATGATTCTTGACCAGATAGGCAATCTGCACGTTTTCAT
>JBJKSJ010000317.1:0-9365 GCA_046704085.1 Ktedonobacterales bacterium
ACATCACCATGGGGGTGCGCCTCATCGTGCCGGTGGCCCTGGAAGAGGGCAGCCGCTTTGCCATTCGCGAAGGCGGACGCACGGTGGGCGCGGGTGTCGTCGTCAACATCCAGGGCTAGCCCTGACAGGCTTAAAGCAGGGGAAGCAGGCCCGTAGCGGCGATTTGAAACGCCGCTACGGGCCTGGCGGCCACAAAACAAGGCTTGCGCGGGTTGAGACGCACGCCACTTGTAGAGTCGGCTTCCAGTCGGCAGGGGTGGGGAGTCCACGCAGGCGAACTTGGTGGCGCCGCAGCGCCCTTAGCTGCGAATGTATTCGCCTGGGTGGGGTGGGACTGGCTCAACCCCATCACTGGACATACCTGGCGAGATAGTATACAATGCGGAACAAGGCCAGGGTTTGCGCGAGCAACGCAAAATGGATAACTGGATTCCCTGCGGCTCGTGAACCTCGGCCCTCGATGCGGAGGGCATCTTATGGCAGCTAAAGGAAAAGAAAATCGTATCGTGATTACGCTCGCCTGCACGGTCTGCAAAGAGCGCAATTATACCTCTACGAAGAATAAGAAAAATGACCCGGAGCGGCTGGAGTTGCGCAAGTTCTGCCGACGTTGCCGCATCCAGACACCCCACCGCGAGACGAAGTAGCCTGCAAGGCTGACATCCGGGCCAGGGAGGAACGCAACCTATGGCGAACAAGACAATGGACCGAAAGAAGGCGGCGCCCGCGCGCCCGCAGGCTGGCAGAAACAGCCTGAAGAGCGCTGGCGCGAAAACCCCTCGGCCCAGTGTGACGAAGGACACCACGCAATCCGACCTGAAGCAGGAGAAGGCGACAAGCGGCGCCGACGCGGAGGTCTTGGAGGCTGATGACCTGGAGGCCGAAGAGGTCGCTGTCGATGAAGAGGCTGAGACTGAAGAGGCCGAGGGCGAAGAGGTCGATAACGAAGAGGCGCTGAAAGAGGAGAAGCCTGCCAGTCGCCGCGCCAAAAAAGAGCGCGATCTGGTGGCAACTAATCCTCCCGACTATAGCGTGAGCCGGTCAGCAACAGGCGGCTCGCGCCTTCCAAAGAATGCGTTCGTCCGCTTCGTGCAATCCTCCTATCGGGAATTGCGCCTCGTCACCTGGCCGAGTCGCCGCGATACCTGGAACTGGTCGCTGGTCGTTGTGGGCGTCTGCATAGCCGTTGCGATTCTGCTCGGTCTCGCTGACCTGGGGCTGACGCGCTTTGTCAATTGGTGGCTCTCGCTCGCGCAGTAGTGCCAGGGACATTGGGGGAAATGAACGTGGTCACTGAACAAACCGATACAACTGAAAATACCCTGACGCCCCCTCCTTCTTCGGCTGAGACACCCGCTGCGCCTCCGGCTGAGGAGCGCCAATGGTTCGCGGTGCATACCTACTCAGGCTATGAAAATAAAGTGAAGACGCACCTGGAAGCGCGGGTGCAGTCTCTGGGCCTGAAGGAGAAGATCTCGCGGGTGGTGGTACCGATGGAGGAGGAGACCGAGATCAAGAACGGCCAGCGCCGCACCGTCCAGCGCAAGGTCTTCCCTGGCTACGTGCTGGTGGAGATGGTGATGGACGAGGAAAGCTGGTATGTGGTCCGCAATACGCCTGGCGTCACCAGCTTTGTCGGCGCGGGCGGCGGGCCAGGCAACCAGATTAAGCCGGTGCCCCTGCAAGAGTCTGAGATGCGCACGATCTTGAAACAGGCGGCCAAGACAGAGGAGAAGCCCAAGACCAAGGTCAACTTCACGCTGAATCAGCATGTGCGCGTGATTGATGGCCCTTTCACCGATTTCATCGGCACGGTCTCGGAGATTCACGCCGACCGCAATAAGGTCGTCGTCGTCGTCACCTTCTTTGGCCGCGAGACGCCCGTCACCCTGGATTTCTTGCAGGTCGAAAAAGTGTAATTCCCCTTTGGGAAGAGAAGAGGCTGAAAGCCAGCCAGCGCGTATGATCATCGCGCTGGCTTTCAACTGTCTAGATGCGCTAATAGGCATATTTTTCCAGGTGGGCCAGCCCTGGAAAAGCAGCGAGGAGCAACAATGGCAAAACGTATTCGAGCCGTCGTCCGGCTCCAGATTCAGGCGGGTAAGGCCACACCCGCGCCGCCTATTGGCCCGGCTGTGGGCCAATATGGCATCAATATTATGGCCTTCTGCAAAGAGTATAACGAGCGCACGGCCAATCAGGTTGGACAGGTCGTGCCAGTCGAACTGACCATCTTCGAGGATCGCTCGTTTACCTTTGTCACCCGCACGCCGCCAGTCCCCGATCTGCTCAAGAAGGCGATTGGGATCGAGAAAGGCTCACCAACCCCCAACAAGGTCAAGGTTGGCGCCCTCAGCCGCGAGAAGCTGCGTGAGATCGCCGAACTCAAAATGAAAGACCTCAACGCCATTGACATTGAGGGCGCTGAGCGCATGGTGGAGGGCACCGCGCGCAGCATGGGCATCACCATCGGATAAATTCAGGGCGATTGCAATGGTGCTGGCGACTAAAGTCGCGCCTGAGGGCGTTCCGCCACGAAACCCGCGCAGGCGGGTTCAGGAATGAACGCCCAGCGTTCCTGGGGTCGAGAGTCCGCGCAGGCGAACATGGTGGCCCTGGGCTTCTAGGCGCGGTTCAACCGCCAGCCAACCGCCCGACAGTCACTGCGGACGCAAAGCGCCACAAGGAGGGCATGAATTCATGGCAACCCATCATGGGAAAAAGTACGTAGATGCAGCCAAGCTGCTGGAGGACGGCAAGCTCTATCAGCCGACCGAAGCGCTGGAACTGCTCAGGAAGATGAACTATGTGAAGTTCGACCCGACGGTCGAAGTGCATATGAAGCTGGGCGTGGACCCGCGCCACGCCGATCAGATGGTGCGCGGCACCGTCACGCTGCCCGCCGGGACTGGCAAAGAGGTCAAGGTGCTGGTCTTTGCGCAGGGCGACAAAGCCAAAGAGGCCGAAGACGCCGGAGCCGATTTCGTCGGCCTGGACGATGTAATGAAGCAGATCGACGAGGGCTGGTTGGGCTTTGATGTCGCCATTGCCACGCCCGATGTCATGGGCAAAGTGGGCCGCCTGGGCCGCCGCCTGGGGCCGCGTGGCCTGATGCCCAACCCCAAGACTGGCACGATCACCTTCGACCTCGCCAAAACCATCCGCGAGGTCAAGGCCGGGCGCGTCGAGTTCCGCGTCGATAAGACCAGCCTCATCCACATCCCCGTCGGCAAGCTCTCGTTCGATCAGAATGCGCTGTCCCAGAACCTGGCCGCCGCCATCGATGCCGTCGTGCGCGCCCGCCCCAGCGGCGCCAAGGGCACCTATGTCAAGAGCGTGGTGGTCTGCTCCACCATGTCTCCCAGCGTCCGGCTGGATATCCCCACCGCGCTGAGCCTGAAACCTGCTGTCTAGACGCGGCAAATAAAATGACCAACAGGGCGAATGGCGCGTCGGCCATTCGCCCTGTTGGTTGTGGCGCGCTTTTGACAACGCTCCCAATTCTGGCTTATAGTGCCATAAACTGCATGCGCGCCCTCTCCGCTGGGGGCGGCTGGAAGAGAGGCTGGCTATGCCAAAAGGACGCAAGGGCGCAAAAGACCCATTGAGCCGCCTCGCGCGGCTGCCGCGCCGCGCCGATCTCGTCGTCGCGGGCGGCAAGCGCCTGCTGGGCCTCTACGTGCGCGAAGGCGAGGAGGCCATCCAATCAGAGATCGTCATCTGGCTGAATGCGCAGAGTGGCGCGGTGCTGGCGAGCAAACTGATCAATCCCCACACCAGCGCCGACGGCGGCATCAGCGATGCGCTGGAGACGCTGGTGGAGGCGCTCAACCATCCTGCCCCGCTGGCCGCGCCGCCAGAGGGCTGGTTGCTCCTGGGCGCGCTGTCGGAACGCTTGGGGGCCAGATCCGCGCCTCCGCCACAGCCCCGCCCTGGCCTGCCTGCTACACTGCTCATCACCGATGACGCCCTGGCCCAGGCGGCCCAGGCGCTGTTCGCGCCGCTGCATGTCGCGGTGGAATACCAGCCCGACCTGCCCATCTTCGAGCAGGTCTTCCAATCGCTTGCCCAACACCTGGGCGCGCAGGAAGACGCCAGGCCACCGGAGCCGTTCACCTGGGACATCCCACAGGAGGTGATAGCCCCGCTCTACGCAGCGGCGGCGGCCTATTGGCGGCGCGCGCCCTGGGAATATCTACCCGATCATCCGCCAGTGACCATTGAGCTTGGGACGTGCGGGCCGCAGCCCGATGTGCAGCGCCTCTATGCCTCCATTCTGGGCCTTGCTGGCGAAGTGATTGGCGTCAGCTTCTACTACTCGCTGGACGCGCTGGAGCGGCATATGCGGCAGGGCGAGGAGATGATCACGGCCAACCCGAAGATCGACGAGGCCATCGAGGCGCTGCGCCAGTCGGGCGCGCCCACCGATCTGCTCTCGCCTGAAGACCTGCGCCTGATGATAGGTCGGCTGCTCATGGAAGATGAGGGGCTATCCGCCGAGCAGGCCGAGAAACTGATGGAAGAAGCCCTCGTCTGCCTCTTCGACCGTAAAGAAGACTGCGACCCCACCTATCTGGCCTGGATGAAGGCGCGCAAGCTCAAGGCGCCCTCGCGGGAGGGCATCCCGCTCTTCCTCAGAACCTCTCCCGGCCAGGAAACCCGCGAGCCGACGGAGCGCGAGGCGCAGGCGCTCACCCTGGCGCTGGAGGCGCTGAACCAGTTCTTCACCAAATTCGGCGCGCAGCTTGACGACGGCGCGCCGCCGGGCGTGCCGCTCACCCATACGGCCCAGGTAAGTCTGGGGCAGGAGCGCGTGGCCGTGCCGGTCAGCTTCACGCCAACCGAAGAGATGCTTCTGGCGGATGATTGGCTTGAGGAGGCGGAGGAGGATGCGATGGTGATGGAGCAGCCAGAGGAGCCAGCGTCAGAAGCTGGCCGGGCCACCGTCTACCGCTTCCAGGTCAGGTTGCAATGGATGCGCGATGTCTGGCGGCGCGTTGAACTGACCGGCGACCTGACCCTCCATCATCTGCACCTGGCGATCCAGCAGGCGTTTGATTGGGACGACGATCACCTCTACGCTTTCTACCTGAGCGGCAAAGCCTGGGACCGCTCCACCGCCTATGAAAGCCCCTATGCAGCGAGCGAAGCCCGCCACACCACACGCTATCGCCTGGAACACCTGCCGCTCAAACAGGGCCAGCGCCTGCTCTACATCTTCGACTTTGGCGACGACCTGCGCCACGAGATCAAGCTGGAAGCCATCCTCCCCGGCAAGGCCGTGCCAGACGAGACCTACCCGCGCATCACCGAGCGCCAGGGCAAAGCTCCGCCCCAATACCCCAACGAAGAAGGAGAGGAATGGGAGGAAGAGGACGAGGATGGCGACGACGACTGACAGAGCGACATCATGGTCGCTGAGCTGAACAAGCGGGCGCGAAAATCTAGTCCGCGAAGGCAGACTTTGCGCCGCCGCCGCGCCCTTAGGCCGAATCGTTCCCGCCAGCCCGTCCAGTGCCGCCTGTGCTTTACTGGGAGAGGAAGCATCTTTACCAGGAAGGAGGCGCTTCAATGGACGCTCTTGAAACCGGCTACAAGCATATTGTCTGCACCCCTGGCTTCTATGGCGGCAAGCCGTGCATTGATGACCACAAAATTGCCGTGCATGACATTGCCGCCTATACCCACCAGGGCATGACGCCGGAAGCCCTGGCGAAAAATTTTCATCTCACCCTGGGCCAGATTCACGCCGCGCTCTCCTACTACTACGATCATCAGGAGCAGATAGACCGCGAAATCGCGTTGGAGAATGCCTGGATCAAGGCCGAAGCGGCCCGCGACACCTCTGGGATAACTGAGCGTATGCGCCAGGCGCTTGCCGAGCGGCGCAAACAAGCCGCCAATGGATAAGGCATTACTTGAGCATAGTAGCTATAGAGTGCGTAGGAGAGGGATGTGGATAGCTACCAACTCGTATTTCGTATCCATGCCCTGAAGAGGACGAGCCAGCGCCACATTGACAAAGAGGAGATTCGTCAGGTAATAGAAACAGGGACGAATATTGAGACCTATCCCAATGCTTTTCCGTTCCCTGCGCGATGAGTGATGGGATGGTGTGGCAGCCGTTGCCTGCACGTCGTTGTAGCCGATAATCTGTCTGCACAAGAAGTCATTGTGATAAGCGCCTATCAGCCAAATCCGCTTGAGTGGGAGCCAGATTTAAAGACAAGGAAAAAGCTATGAAATGTGTCATTTGCCAGCATGGGGAAACCGAGCCAGGAACGACCACCGTTACACTGGAGCAAGATGGAGCAGCCGTCGTTATCAGAGGAGTGCCAGCGCGCATCTGCCAGACCTGTGGAGAGGAATATGTGGATGAGGATGTCGCGGAGCGCCTGCTCACCATCGTGAAGGAAGCTGCCCAGTCAGGCGTCGAGATCGACGTGCGCCGCTACGTGGCGGCATAGGCGCCACCAGGCGTTCTGCCAGACTCTGTTCTTCCAACCGCAGCGTGAGCGGCTTTTTGTACGTCTTCATCACGAATTGAACATCCTCTACCTCGGTGAACTCATCTTCAAACTCGGTGCTGTCGTGCGTATCCCAGAACTCCGCCTCCTCCTCGATGGTCTTGAACTCTGGAATACGACTTTTGTGTGCTTGTGATGGCATCAGTATTTTTGCTTCTCCTGACATGAACCTGGCGTCTTTTTGCGGCCATTGTAATACAGCCATTCCAAGAAGGCAAATCTTCTCCCGCTCCCGTTAACGGACCCCTTGACGCGCCCGCTTGCGCTGCTCTACAATGGGCGCGCAGGTCGTTTCGATTGGGAGTGCCCGGTATCATTTCAGCCCGTTTCGCCTCCCAATCGCAGGCTCTCAGGAGGGTGATGCGTGTATGTCAGATCGGGTCGGACAACAGCTTGGCAACTATCAACTGATGCGCGTGTTGGGCAGTGGCGGCTTTGCCGATGTCTACCTTGGCGAGCATATTCACCTGGGCACGCAGGCCGCCATCAAAGTACTGACCACGCGCCTGACGAATGAGGATATAGAAGGCTTCCGCACCGAGGCGCGCACTATCGCCAGGCTCAAGCACCCTGCTATCGTGCGTGTGCTGGAGTTTGGCGTCGAGAACGGCGTGCCCTTTCTGGTCATGGACTACGCGCCCAATGGCACGCTGCGCAGCCTGCACTCCAGGGGCAGCCAGCTTTCATTGGTAACCATCTTGCCCTATGTCAAACAGGTGGCCGATGCCTTGCACTATGCCCACGAGCAGAAACTGGTGCATCGGGACGTGAAGCCGGAGAACATGCTGCTGGGCGACCGCAGCGAGGTGCTGCTCTCAGACTTTGGCATTGCCACCGTCGCGCAAAGCTCGCGCTATCAGGGCACGCAGGAGGTAGCGGGCACGGTGGCCTACATGGCCCCGGAGCAGGTGCAGGGCCATCCACGCGCCGCCAGCGACCAATATGCGCTGGGCATCGTCGTCTATGAATGGCTGGCTGGCGAGCGCCCCTTTCACGGCTCATTTACTGAGATTGCCACCCAGCATGTCCTGGCGCCGCCGCCACCTTTGCGTGAAAAGGTTCCAAGCCTCTCGCCGCTGGTCGAGCAGGTCGTCATGACGGCGCTGGCGAAAGACCCCAAAGAACGTTTCGCCAGCGTGCAGGCGTTTGCCACCGCGCTGGAGCAGGCGGTTTTGCTTACTTCAGTGACCTTGACGGCTATACCATCTGCCCCCATCGCGCCGCCAGCGATTTCTTCCCACCACGCTGCATCTGCAAGCGAGTCCCCGCTCGCACCAACAGCAGGGGCGTCTTTGCCGCTAGAGCGTGCCACCACTCTGGGAACTAGGCTTGCGGTCTATGACGGCCACTCAGCCTGTGTGACTTCAGTATCCTGGTCGCCTGATGGGCAACGTGTGTCCTCTGCCAGCAACGATCATACCGTCGATGTATGGGACATCGCAACCGGCCAGCATCTTCTGACCTATGATGGTCACGCCGACGAGGTCCTCTCTGTGGCCTGGTCCCCTGATGGCAAATACATTGCCTCTGGTGGGCAGGATCAGACCGTTCAGGTCTGGGAGGAAGCTACCGGAAATCTTGTGCTGGCCTACGACCAGCATAGCCATCAGGTTTATACCGTGGCCTGGTCGCCAAATGGCAGGCGCATTGCGTCAGGAGGCTTTGATAAAACCGTTCAGGTCTGGGATGCCGAGACAGGTGTTCTGCTCGTGACCTATCGTGGACATGACGCCTGTATCAATGGCCTGGCCTGGTCGCCCAATGGTAAACGCATTGCCTCGGCGAGTGATGATGGCAGTGTCCAGGTCTGGGACGTTGCCAGAGGGCAGCACCTGATCACCTATGGCGGCCACACCGATGCAGTCTGGCCTGTCGTCTGGTCGCCTGATGGCAAGTATATTGCCTCTGGCGGAGAAGATGACACGGTCCAGGTCTGGGAAGCAGCTACAGGGAAGCTGCTTCTGACCTATCGAGGGCATGCTGCTGATGTGTTGGCCCTCGCCTGATCGCCCTCTGGGAAGTATCTCGTCTCTGGGAGCGCCGATCAAACGGTGCAAATCTGGGAAGCTGCTTCTGGGAGTCCTTTCTTTCTCTATAGAGGGCATTCTTTGAATGTCTGGTCTGTTGCCTGGTCGCCTGATGGCAGGTACATTGCTTCCGCCGGAATGGATAAGACAGTGCAAGTGTGGCAGGCGGTGTAGAAACAAGTGCGCCTGCTTCCATTCAACCTCATCCCTCTTGTTGCCCACATCGATAGATACCTTGCACCCTGTAACATCCCGCCACCTGCCTGGACAATAGGGATAGCGAATGCTGCGGCAAGCCATCGGGAGCGCAGGTTGCGCTCGCTGCGTTTTGCGCCAGATCCTACGTTTGCGGCTGGCCGTGCGGCGGTCCACCAGTAGCGCCGTCCTTCCAGGAGGCAAACCGCGCGCCGGTACTGAGATCGGCGCTTCAGTCGCAACGCCGCGTGTCCCGCCGCCGACTCTGGCGGCGAATCGCTGGGCGGCGGGAAACGCTGGTGGTATGAAATAACGGCTCGCCTGTAGCGGGGGGTGGGGAGTCGGCGCAGGCGGACTTGGTGGCGCCCGCAGGCGCCCCTAGGCGCGAATTCATTCGCCAGCCCTCCGTTTCTGGTAGAATACGACAGAGCAATCAGACCTGGGAGCCAGCAGAAAGGGAGCAGGCTATGACAAGCATCGAGCGGGAGCGATTGACGACAGAGGGCGCCGATTGGAAACGCTGGGGACCGTATCTGAGCGAGCGCGCCTGGGGCACCGTGCGCGAGGACTACAGCGCCAATGGTGACGCCTGGAACTATTTCACCCACGACATGGC